>NC_010718.1:1563000-1875000 GCF_000020005.1 Natranaerobius thermophilus JW/NM-WN-LF
ACGAAATAACTGCAGACAGCCCAGGTAAAGTTAAAGAAGTTAGAGTCAACAAAGGGGCCACGGTGAATTCAGGCGACACTTTAATAGTGTTAGAGTAGAGAGGGGGAATAATCGTGGTATTCGAGCAAATTGGAAATTTTTTAGAAACGACGGCCTTTTACAATGTCTCTTTTGATCAATTGATCATGATTGTTATTGCCTTATTTTTATTATACCTAGCTATTGCTAAAAGATATGAGCCCCTATTATTGGTACCTATCAGCTTCGGGATGTTACTAGTTAATATTCCACAAGGGGATATCATGGACCCGGGTGGATTATTGTATTATTTATATCAACCTGTTGATTGGGGAGTATATCCCCCCTTAATTTTCTTAGGTGTAGGGGCTATGACGGACTTTGGTCCTTTAATAGCTAATCCCAAAACCTTTTTACTAGGAGCTGCCGCCCAATTTGGAATTTTCATTACTTTCTTGGGTGCACTAGGGTTAGGCTTCACCCCTCAAGAGGCAGGTTCTATAGGAATTATCGGGGGAGCAGATGGTCCAACTGCTATTTTCTTAACAAGCCAATTGGCTCCTGAGTTATTGGGATCTGTTGCAATTGCCGCTTATGCATATATGGCCTTAGTACCAATAATCCAGCCACCCATAATGAAAGCTCTAACGAATGAAGAAGAACGACAAATAGTTATGGAACAGCTTAGACCAGTAAGCAAAAGAGAACGAATCTTATTTCCCATTATTGTGTTCATTTTGACTTCATTCTTGATTCCTTCAGCTATACCTTTACTTGGAATGTTAATGTTTGGTAATCTATTAAAAGAGTGTGGAGTTACTGATAGATTAAGTAATGCAGCTCAAAATGAATTAAACAACATAGTAGTCATTTTCTTAGGCCTAACTGTGGGAGCTACAGCAGATGCTGGTAGTTTTTTAAGGTTACAAACTATTGGTATAATAGGTCTGGGCTTAGGAGCTTTTGCAGTAGGAACTGCCGTTGGGGTATTACTTGGAAAATTAATGTGCAAGTTAACGGGAGGTAAAATTAATCCATTGATTGGCTCTGCAGGAGTGTCCGCTGTTCCCATGGCTGCACGAGTTTCACAAAGCGTGGGCAGAGAAGCCAATCCTAATAATTTCTTGTTAATGCATGCGATGGGACCTAATGTGGCTGGTGTTATCGGTTCAGCCATTGCCGCTGGTTTATTACTAGCCATGCTGTAAATTAAATCATTATAATATGCATAGTTATAACCACCTGGCTATACATTATGTTATGAGTAGAATTTTTATAGCCGGGTGGTTTTATATGTTTAAAAAGTATTATGACAATTTTGACAAAAAGTCTAAAAAGCTTATCAGTATTGTAATCCCTGTTATGATATTTTTTATGTTCATGATGTTGGGCCTAGGAGGATATCAACAGTACAGATATCAAAACACTTTTATTCCCGGTATTTCAATTGCTGGGATTAATATAAGTGAAAAAAGTCATACTCAGGTAAAAAAATTGCTAGAACAAGAGCTTGAAAACATGTCTGATCAAAAGATTATTTTAGAACACCAAGAAAACACGTGGGAATACAATTTTCATGAACTCGGGATGGATTGGATGGTTAAAGCTTCCTTTGATAAAGCCCTTGATAATGATGAATTATCCTTTTTTGAAGGGATAAAGCTGCTGTTAGCTGAAATATCTCAAGATCAAGAAATCCAATTAGAACATGAACTTGATGAATCTAAAACAAAAAGTATTGTTAGTAATTTGAGAGACGAGATTGCTCAGAAACCTCAGGATGCTGAATATCAAGTCAATAAATATGCCCAGTCTGTTTCTATAAAACCCCATCAAAATGGAAAAGAAATCGATGAATCAAAATTTATATCTGAATTAAATTACTTACTCGAACAAATAAGCCAAGATCTAAGAAGCTTTACTGATGCTGAATTTGTTATAGAAATTCCAACTACCACTGTGGAACCCGACACACTAACAGAAGAATTACAGGAATTGGGGATTGATACCCTGATAAGTACCTTTGAAACACATTACGACGAAGATGATGAGCAAAGAGTCACTAATATTGAACTTGCTTCTGAAAAGCTGGATAACAAAAAACTAGAGCCAGGAGAAAAATTATCTTTTAATGAAGTCGTAGGTCCCAGAACGAGAGAAAGGGGCTATCAAGAAGCCCCTGTTATCATAGATGGTGAACTGGTTGATGGTTTAGGCGGAGGTATTTGTCAGGTTTCTACTACTTTGTACAATTCTGTTTTAAAGGCAGGTATAATTCCAATAGAAAGGTCTCCTCATGGCATACCAGTAGAATATGTTTCCCTGGGTAGAGATGCCGCAGTAGCATACGACTATCTTGACCTGGTGTTTGAAAATCACAGGGACAATGGAATTCTAATATCCACCCTGGTAGATGAAAACAGATTGAGGGTCGATATTTACGGAAGCCAAGAATCCCATGATTACACGATAAGAACGGAAGATTATCAAGAAATCCACCCGGATACCATCTATTTTTTAAAAACAGATGATGGTGAACGGGTGGAAATTAGTCAAGAAGAAAAACAGGAATTGTTGGATACCAATGAAAGTGATGAAAATGTGAATGAGAATGATTATGATAATGAAGAAAATGATCTTGAAGAAACCAACACAAATAATGATGACAAAGAACACATAGAAGATACTAACTACGAAATCACTGAACTTCAAAGGGGTAGACTTGGTTATCAGATAGAAGTCTGGTTACTAACATATAAAAACGATGAAAAAGTTGACAAAGAACATATAGCTACGGATATTTACCCATCAAGAGATGAAAAATACTTAATCGAATTAGAGGATTCTGATCAATAAGTGAATTATAAATTTATTTTATTGATGGAAACATGCCAAGTAGATTCGCAATTAGGACAGATCACTTGATGTAGACAATCATTGGAATCATGTTTTACTTCTGAATTATCTAGCTTAACTTGTTGTGGTTCTTGATACTCATAAGGTGCATAGGGGTCTAAATCCTCGATAGGTTTTGAACCTTCTTCCATAATTTCACGACAGTTGGGGCAGTATTCTTCTAGAACAACTAACCCATTACAAACTGGGCAGATATGATCGATAAATAAGCACCTCCAACGAAAACTAAATACTAATATTTTGATTATTAATTTTGGATTCAGTTATAGTGTTTACAGGATTAATGTTTTTTCATTCCTTTTTTGATATAATATAAAAATGCTATAATCATACTGGAGGTGAGATTATGACACTTTATCAACTAGGAAATGGAAAAAAATTTTATACTTTGACATTCGGTTGTCAGATGAACGAACATGATTCTGAAGTTTTGGCAGGAATGTTAGATCAAATGGGATTTGAAAAGGCTGCCTCTGAAGAAGAGGCGGATCTATTAATTATAAATACATGTGCGGTTAGAGAAAAAGCGGAACAAAAGGTTTTGGGCAAAATCGGAACTCTAAGATATTTAAAAGAAAACAAACCCGATATGAAGATAGCCATTGGAGGATGCATGGTTCAGCAGGAGCATGTAGCCAATAAAATTTATCGTGATTTCACCCATGTGGATATAATTTTTGGTACTCATAATATAAATAGATTCCCTCAGCTGCTCGAACATGTCATGCAAAAAGGGAAACGTGTTAAAGAAATTTCTCAAGACGATAGTCAGGTATTTGAAAACTTGCCTCATAAAAGGGAAGATTCTATTAAGGCATGGGTAGTAATCAGTTACGGTTGCGATAATTATTGTAAATACTGTATAGTACCATATGTCCGAGGACAGCAAAGAAGTCGTGATCCAGAACATATTAAATACGAAGTGGAAAAGCTAGCTAAAGAGGGGTTAAAAGAAATAACTCTTTTAGGCCAAAATGTTAATAGCTATGGTAAAGATTTGGATCAGAATATTAGCTTTACTAATTTACTGGAAGAACTGTCTAAAATTGAAGGCATAGAACGGATCCGGTTTATGACTAGTCATCCCAAGGATTTTGATAAAGAATTAATTACTACGCTAAAAGAATCAAACAAGATCTGTGAGCATTTTCATTTACCAGTACAAGCTGGAAGTAATAAAATACTTAAAAAGATGGGCCGTGGATATACTCGAGAACATTACGTAGATATTGTCAATGATATCAGAGCTGAACTCCCCAATGCTAGTATAACTACAGATATAATTGTAGGTTATCCCGGGGAAGAGGAAGAAGATTTTCAAGAAACCCTTGACCTAGTTCAAAATGTGAAATTTGATAGTGCTTTTACATTCGTGTATTCTAAAAGAAGTGGTACACCAGCCGCAGAAATGGCTGAACAAGTTGATGAACAAACAAAAAAAGGACGAATCCAAAAGTTGATTTCGGTACAACAAGAAATATCAGAACAGAGAAATAAAGATTTAGAGAATACCGTTCAAAGAATTCTTGTGGAGGGTGTCAGTAAAAATAACGAGGATATGCTGTCCGGCAGGACGAGAACGGATAAATTAGTACACTTTCCAGGCGATAAAGAGCTAATTGGGGAACTAGTTGATGTTAAAATTACTCGAGGACACAGTTGGAATTTGTACGGAGAGATATTTGAGGATAGTCTAACATGATATCATACCAGGTCAGTTTAGTTGATAGGGGGAATTGTTATGGCTAAAAACACCCGTAAAATTACACCTATGATCCAACAATATTTAGATATCAAGGAAGAATACCCTGATGCTATATTATTTTTCAGGGTAGGAGATTTCTATGAGATGTTCTTTGAGGATGCGGAATTGGCGGCTAAAGAGCTAGAAATAGTTTTAACTAAACGTAGTGTAGATAAAAAAGATTCTAATCCTATTCCCCTGGCGGGTATACCTTATCATTCATGTGAGACATATATTGGGAAACTATTGGACAAGGGTTACAAAGTGGCTATTTGTGAGCAAGTCGAAGACCCTCAACAAGCCAAGGGAATTGTAAAACGTGAAGTAGTCCAACTGATTACTCCGGGTACTGTGTTGGACAGTAACTTTTTGAAAGAAAAAGAACATAATTTTTTAGTTGGACTCTGTGAAGACCACAATTATTTTGGACTAGCAACAGTAGATGTTTCTACTGGCGATTTTTTTGTTACGGAAATTTCTAAAACTAATTACGATAAGGTTATTGATGAAATCTTAACAGTCTCTCCTCGTGAAATTATTATAGATGAGGAGAAGACTAGGGCAGATAAAATCTTATCCAAATTAAAAAATTACGGGATTTTAGTTACTAATAAGTCCCAACCCACTTTTAATAAAGCCTGTGATATTTTAAAATCACAGTTTAATGTTGAATCCCTAGAAGGCTTTGGATTGGCTGATCAAAAAAGTTCGATTATAGCTGGTGGATTTTTAGTTCAATATTTAATAGACACCCAAAAAACCACACTGGAACATCTGCAAAATGTAAAACCTTATTCTACAGAATCTTATTTGGTTATGGACTCTAATACCAGAAAAAATCTTGAGCTTTGCGAAACCATCAGACAACAGCGTAAAGAGGGCTCTTTACTTTGGGTATTGGACAAGACTTTAACTGCCATGGGCGGAAGAATGCTTAGGAATTGGATTCAACACCCACTTTTGAACGTGGATGCAATTAATCACAGGTTACAGGCTGTTGAGTTTTTCCTCAATTTTATGTACAGAGAAGAATTAGCTAGAACTTTAAAAAATGTTTATGATTTAGAACGGGTACTAGGAAAGATAATTTATGATAGAGCAACTCCTAAGGATTTAATAGCATTGAGCAATTCTTTAGAAATTTTGCCAGATGTAAAAGATCTGTTAAAGAATGATGAAGACGGAACTTTAAATGATTTAATGGACAGGCTTCCTGATCTTATGGATCTTGTAGAGCTAATTAATTCTGCTATTGTTCCGGATCCCCCTGCGACTGTAAAAGAAGGTGGCATTATTAAAGATGGTTTTGATGAAGAACTAGACAAAATCAAAGATCTTTCAAGGGGTGGCAAAGAATGGATTGCCAACTTAGAAGCTAAAGAAAAGGAAAGAACAGGTATAAAATCCCTCAAGGTAAGATACAATAAAGTGTTTGGTTACTATATTGAAGTAACTAAAAAGAATCTTGATTTGGTACCTGAGGATTATATAAGAAAGCAAACCTTGGTCAATGCCGAAAGGTTTGTAACACCCGATTTAAAAGAATATGAAGACAAAATTCTTAAAGCAGAAGAAGAAATGACTGATTTAGAGTACAAGATTTTTCAAAAAATCAGATCAGAGGTTATATCTCGAATAAAAGAAATACAAGAAGCTGCAAAAATTCTGGCTGAACTCGATTGTTACAGATCACTGGCAGCATCTGCAGCAGAGTACGATTTTGTTCCACCTCAGGTTGATAATTCAGATATAATTGACATTAAGGAAGGAAGACATCCCGTGGTAGAACGTGTCAGCCAGGAAGAGCCATTTGTCCCCAATGATACTTATCTGGACAATGGAACGGAACAGATTGCATTGATAACCGGACCCAATATGGCTGGTAAATCAACATATATGAGACAGGTAGCTTTAATAATAGTTATGGCACAAATGGGCTCCTATGTACCAGCAACTAGTGCTCGGATTGGAATTGTCGATAAAATATTCACAAGGGTAGGAGCGGCTGACGATTTAGTGAGCGGTCAATCTACTTTTATGGTAGAAATGAATGAAGTGGCTAATATTTTAAACAATGCAACTTCTAATAGTTTTGTGATTTTAGATGAAATCGGAAGAGGTACAAGCACCTTTGATGGAATTTCTATTGCCAGGGCTGTTGTGGAATACTTACACCAAGAAGACAAGGTAGCATGTAAAACTCTTTTTGCAACTCATTTTCATGAATTGATTGAACTGGCCGATGAATTTGCAAGAGTTGTTAATTATTCAGTATCTGTTAAAGAAGAGGGCGATGATATGATATTCTTGAGAGAAATAGAAAAAGGTGGTACCGATAGAAGTTATGGAGTCCAAGTAGCTAGATTAGCTGGTATTCCAAGAAAAGTTATTGGTAGAGCTAAAGAGATCTTATCATATTTGGAAAGTCGGGAAACTAATACGGAAATTCCTATGACCGGATATCAAGTAACCTTAGATGATCTATCGGCCGAGAAAAATAAACTGATTCAAGAACTAAATAATATTAATCCCGATGAATTATCTCCCAAAGATGCCTTAGACAAGATTTATGAATTATACGATAAAGCTCAGAAATTTAAAGAATAGGCGACTATAACTTAAAAAACGCCAAAGAGATAAAAAGCTAAAGGGGATCAAAAGGGATAGGGGGTTAGCTCAAATGGGTCGGATAAACATATTGAGACATGAAATATCAGAAAAAATAGCTGCTGGTGAAGTGGTGGAACGTCCCGCCTCTGTAGTTAAAGAATTAATTGAAAACTCCATTGATGCAGGTAGTGATAATATCCAAATATTCTTATCTAAGGCCGGCAAAGAATTGATTCGCGTGATTGACAATGGCCTAGGGATTCATCCCGAAGATGTAGAGCTAGCTTTCTCTAGGCATGCCACAAGTAAGGTTAATAGTATCAAGGACCTTGATAAAATAAATACATTAGGTTTTCGGGGTGAAGCCCTGGCTAGTATTGCTGCAGTAAGTAAAATTGAAATGAATACCAGGCGCCACGATAGTAAAGAGGGAACTAGAGTGTTCCTTGAAGAGGGGAAAGTTCAACAACGAGGTAGTGCGGGGTGTCCACCTGGGACCGATATTGCAGTGAAAGATTTATTTTACAACACCCCCGCCAGGTTAAAATTTCTCAGCAAAGAAAGTACTGAAATTGCGTTAATCCATGATATAATTAATAAATTTGCACTGGCAAATCCTAATATTAGATTCAGGGCATTAAACGGGAATAAAAAGCTTTTGCAGACCTCAGGCAGAAACGATATGCTAGAAGTGATAGCTAATATATACGGCTATCAAACTGCGAAAAAACTGTTACCAATAAAATATTCTCAAGATGGTATTACCATTACAGGTTACATAGCAAAGCCGGAACTGACCCGATCTAATAGAAGTTATCAAACTTTTTTCGTAAACGATAGATATGTAAAAAGCACCTTTTTATCCGAAAGATTAGAAAAAGGGTATCATACATTGCTTCCAAAACATAGATATCCTTTTTCAATATTGAAACTTCAAGTACCTGATGAGATATTAGATGTAAATGTGCACCCAGCGAAAATACATGTTAGATTCATAAATGAAAAACAAATTGGAAATATGTTAACAAAAGCTGTGACAGAGAAATTAAAACAAGAACAATTGATTTTTCAAGCTCCCAAAGTTAATAATACTAAGAAAAACCAAACTAAACCGGAAGGCTCTCAACTTCGTTTTAGAGGTGTTAACAAGAATAATGCTCCCAGTTTCGAGAAAACCTCAAGTAAGTTTAAAAGTCAATTAAATAATAATGTTTATGATAACATTTCTTCTAAAACTAGTAACAACTACTTAAAAGAAAAACAGGAATATGATATTCCAAGAATTAATAATAAAGTAGACCACACAAAAAACCATATAGAAAACCAAACAGAAAACCATATAGAAACACATCAAAAAACACAAGAAATAGGTGATCAAGAAAAGACTAGTGATAGTGTTCATTACGGTAGTAATCCAAGTAGTAAACCAATTGGTGATTCAAGTGGTAAACTAAGTGATGATTCAAGTGGTGAATCATATAGTGATCATATAGATACCATAGATTTAGCTGATAATAATGAAAACTTTTTACATGATTTACTTGAATATCGCGTCGTTGGCCAAATTTTTACTACTTATTGGATTCTAGAATCTAGTGATGAAATTTATTTAATAGATCAACATGCTGCCCATGAACGAATAAATTATCAATTATTAATGGATAGATATCGCTCTTCTCAACTAAAAAGCCAACAGGTTATTCCCTATACATTAGAGTTGGACAGTGCTGGTATAACAGCCCTAGAAGATAATTTAGATAAACTGCGCCAGTGTGGCTTGGAATTCGAATTCTTTGGTCAAAACACTTTATTAGTGAGAGGAGTTCCCTTTGCAATTAAAGATATCTTCGATCAAGATGCAATTTATGATCTGATTGATCAGTTGATAAAACATCCTGATAACGATCTGGATATAACAAGCCTGGAAGAAATGTTAATTACCATTGCTTGTAAAAAAAGTATTAAAGCTAATGAAAAGATCGGAGCAAAAGAATTAAAATCTTTGTTAAAGTCCCTTGTGGAAACACCTACGCCTTTTACCTGTCCTCATGGACGGCCTACAATTATAAACTTAACCAGAACAGATGTAGAAAAACTGTTTTACCGAGTTTAATAAACTTAGCAGAATGCTATAAAAAATTTTGCTAGTTATTGGGGTGAAAAAATTTATGATGAACACATATGACAATCAACACCGTGAACAACAAAAGTTGAGTGAAAATATATTAAAAACAAAACCTCTTATAGCAATTGTAGGCCCTACAGCTGTTGGAAAGACGGATATTTCTATAAAAGTAGCCGAAAGATTACCTGTGTCTACTGGAATAATTTCGGCTGACTCTATGCAAGTATATAAAAAAATGGATATCGGAACAGCCAAACCTTCCCAAGAAATTAGAACCAAGATACCACATTATCTAGTTGATAATGTGGAACCAGACGAAGAATTTAGTGTAGGAAGATATCAAAAACATGCTAAATCAATTCTGAATCAACTTTATCAAAACAAAGAGCTGCCCCTTTTAGTAGGAGGTACGGGCTTATATGTAGATGCGCTTATTTATGACTTTTCAATGAATGAGCTTCCTAAATCAACGAAATATCGTCAAGAGTTACAGCAAAAAGCAGAACAAGATGGTTTAGAACAGTTGTACCGGAAACTAGAAAAAGTAGACCCCGATGCTGCTGATAGAATTCATCCCAATGATCAAAGGAGAATCATTCGCGCATTAGAAGTTTATTATTACACTGGTGAACCTATCAGCCAAAGACAAAAGAGAAGATACGACTCTCCTTATAATTTATTAATATTTGGCATAACAATGGATAGAAACAAATTATATAACAAAATAGAAACACGTGTAGATCAAATGATTGATCAAGGTTTAGTGGAGGAAGTAAAGTACTTATTAGAAAACGGTTATCACTTACAGCTCACTTCTATGCAAGGTTTGGGATATAAAGAGATAGCAGGGTATTTAATGGGTGATTATGATTTAGAAACTGCAGTTCAAAAGTTAAAGAAAAACACTAAAAGGTTTGCAAAAAGACAGCTTTCCTGGTTTCGAAGGGATCCCAATATAAAATGGTTAGATATTACTGAAACTGATAAAAGTGAAATTTGTGACAAGATTATTGATATGATCTTGAAGGAATATTTGGAATAACATAGAAATATAGATATTAGGTAATAAAAATTATATAATATATAAATTATATTGGAGGCGATAGCTTGTCAAAAAACACAATTAATTTACAGGATAATGTTTTAAACCAGGTGAGGAAGAACAAAATTACAGTAACTATTTTTTTGGTCAATGGCTATAAAATTCGCGGCCTAATTAAAAGTTTCGATAATTTCACACTATTGATGGAGGTTAATGGTGAACAACAGATGATTTATAAGCATGCAGTTAGTACCATAATCCCAGGTAAAACTCTCAATCTCTTCTCCGATCAATCCGATAAAAATGATCAAGAACAGTAATTGACGTGTATTGTAATTATTTAAAAATGACTTGGAATCAACTTGAAATCATAATGTATTTTTAATTTTAGTTATTATGAATTTATTTACTCGTGATTTGACAGAATTTTATGTAAACAAATAATTAGTTAAAGACACCTGTATTTAAAAGTGCTGTTAAATTAAAGTTGATTGTTGATTCACTTCTTGTTTATTGGTTTAATTCTACTATCCCTCAAAGGATTTGTAATTTGCGGAAAGCAATACTTAACAGTTAGAATATAACCCTATTAAGTAATTTGATGTAATAACATCTCTTATAGAAGGAGTGCTAATGTATGATCCTCGAATTAACAAATTGTGTTTCAAGCAGGTCTATTAGACAAAGAGGATCCAATTTTCCACTGGCAAGAAATAGATGATAAGCAGCAGGAGATTATTGATTATTAAGAAAGTAAATCTGAATTACAAATTATATCCCAAGATACCAATTTGTCTATGAATATCAAGGGGCGCAAGTGGATTAACTGTTCCGGGAAAGAAAATTTCCCCGATGGTGAATTTTTACTGCTCCTATTGAAGATTCCGTAGAAGGCCATATTAGATTTACTTTTCCTGGTATCTATGAAGGCAAAGAAATTGAGGATATTCGATTGGAGTTTCAAAATGGGAAAGTTGTTAATGCCAAAGCTATTAAAGGTCAAGACTTACTTACTGCGTTTTTAAATACCGATGAAGGTGTCCGATATGTAGGGGAAATAGCCATAGGCACAAATTATAGGATTAAAATTTACAAAGAATATGTTATTCGATGAAAAAATAGGGGGTACCGTTCATCTATCTGTAGGTAGTGCTTTTCCTGAAAGTGGTGGTAAAAACCATTCAAGTATACACTGGGATATGTTATGTGATATGAAATCCCAGGGTGAAATTTATGCTGATGGTGAACTCATTTATAAAAACGGAGAATTTGTAATAAGTTAAAACAATATTAAAAATTGATTGTATAGCAGTATAAATCTCGAAATATAAGACTCGAATTCTCTAATTAGAGATTCGAGTTTTTTATTTAGTTGGACAAACCCTCTAAAAGGTTATAGTTGCTCAGAAGAAAGACGTGCTATGAGTAGTCAAGTATAAAATTATCAAAGATCAGTGAATTTACTTGACTATGAAAATAGCATGTCGCGAAACTAACTCTATTGTACAAGGAGGCTAATAGATGTTGGAAAAAAATAAACCCTCTCCGTGGTTTTTTCTTATTGGCACTGTTATTTGGACCTGGACATTTTTAGGTTTGACGTTTTTGACTGGTCAAAGTTATTTGCAATTTCCTACTGTTCTTTTATCTCTGACAGGTGGGCTTGGGCCTTTATTTTTACCATTAATATTAATTAAACTTGGTTATTGGGATACAGAACTTGATGAGACTCCTTTCCAATTTATTCGTCGAGTTTTAAATCCTGCCACATTAGAATTTAAATGGTATTTATATGTAATTATTTTGGTATTAGCATTAAGGGTTACATCTATTTTGTTAAATAATTTCCTGTATGACCAACAAGGCTTTTTTGATATTGGCTCCATGATGTTTATTTTAATTGGAGTAATTATTGGTGGAATGGAAGAAATAGGTTGGAGAGCTTATGCCTTAGAAGGACTGCAGAGGCGAGTTCCTATTATTCTAGCTAGTTTGATTATCGGATTTTTCTGGGCAATTTGGCACTTACCTTTATTTTTTATGGAGGGTACATATCAATATCAATTAGGAGTGGGCACAACAGCATTTTGGTCTTTTCATATCGGTATACTGGTAGGATCGCCAATTTATGCTTGGTTGTATAATAAAAGTGGAAGGATAGCTTTTGTTGTGGTATTATATCACGCATTAGGAAATTTAAGTGGTGAATTATTTGTAAGTGTTTTTGTTATTAATTTGGTAACAGAATTAGCGCTAGTTTTAATATTAACAACTTATTCCTGGAAATGGATGAAAAAGAAAGTGTATTTATAGTGTAATTAAATATTGCAATTTACGAATTTAATATTAACTTTTTTATTTGATATTACGTACAATAAAATAGAGTTATCTAATTTTTGAACCACGCCATCAAAAAGGTGGTGGTTTTATTTATGGTAAAGATAAATATAAATGGGAAAACCGAAGATAGTGATCAATACATTCTTTCTCATGAATCAATGGCCAAAGATAATTCAAAAGTATTTAATAATGAAAATTCAGGGATTAACAGCAATGGAGAAAGCTTTTTTCATCTAAGTGATAATGTACTAAGAAGTCTAAATAAAATGGAACGATTGGTGGGTCTGGAAAAAGTCAAACGCAATATTTATGAGATATGTGCATATATAGCAATCCAGAATAAAAGGCAGCAGCTAAATTTATCAGTCGAATCACAGACTTTGCACATGCTTTTTATGGGATCTCCAGGGACAGGTAAAACTACAGTAGCAAGAATACTAGGAGAAATCTTTAAAGAACTTGATTATCTTCCATCAGGTCACTTAGTGGAAGTCGAGAGGGCCGATTTGGTAGGCGAGTATATTGGCCAGACTGCTCAAAAGACTAAAAAACAAATTGACAATGCACTGGGAGGAATTTTGTTCATTGACGAGGCTTATGCTCTTGCACGAGGTGGCAGTACTGATTTTGGGAAAGAAGCTATAGATACTTTGGTGAAATCCATGGAAGACTATAAAGACCGCCTAGTTGTAATATTAGCAGGCTATAAAGATGAAATGAAATTATTTCTAAAATCTAATCCCGGCTTATCTAGTAGATTTCCTATTCATATTGAGTTTCCCAATTATACTGGGGAACAATTGCTTGCTATTGCTGAGAAAATGCTAGAAGAAAGACAATACTATATGGATAAAGTCGCTAGGAAATATTTATTTGAAATAATAAATTCTGAATTATCTCAAAGGGAAATAAACTTTTCCAATGCCCGTTTTATCCGTAATCTAATAGAGAAAAGTATCCGAAGACAGGCGATTAGACTAATCAATAAGGAAAAAATCAAAAAAAATGACTTAATTTATCTAAAAGCCGAAGATATTGATCATCCTGGCTCTTCATAATTTGACAATATCAAATAACAATAGATAAAATTCATAATATATGCCATGATATAAATAGAAAAAATGCCAATAATTGCTGAGATTTGCGCTTACCCGGGAAATGAAAGAGCTGTATATATTAGGAGGTGGGAAATATTGTTGGATTATATAAAGAAGTCAGAGAGATGGGATATAAATGAAGATGTACTAAATGCAGCTGAAAAAGTTATGTATGAACTAACTACCAGATTCAGCGAAATTGATAATACCTGTGCCAGTAATCAATTAAAAGTTATCAATGCAATGCAGGAATTAGGTTTAAGTGAACATCACTTTTCTGGTAGTACGGGTTACGGCTACGGTGATCTTGGAAGAGAATTTGTTGATGATTTAATGGCTAGGGTTATGGGTACTGAGGATGCCCTAGTTCGGCATTTATGGGTATCGGGTACCCATACTATTTATAGCTGTTTAGCAAGTCTTTTAAATCAAGGTGATACTTTACTCTCTGTTACTGGAAGGCCTTATGATACTCTGGCCAAATTAATAGGGATTACTCAGGATGCTCCTTCTAATTCCTTGATAGAACAAGGAATCAACTATAAAGAAGTGAGTTTAACTGAGGGAGGCTTAATTGATTATCAAGCAGTAAACACTCGAATCAAAGAATTACAACCAGAAGTGGCCTTTATTCAAAAATCAAGAGGATATAGCAGTAGAAAAACTTTAACTAATGAGGATATTAAAAAATTGGTATCTTTAATTAAAGAGGCCAGTCCCAACACGAAAATTTTCTTAGATAATTGCTACGGTGAATTTGTTGAACACAATGAACCTGGAGAATTGGAAATTGATTTGCTGGCGGGTTCATTGATAAAAAACCCGGGAGGGGGGTTAGCCCCTTATGGCGGATACATAGCTGGAAAGTCCGACTTAGTAGAGCGTGTTTCCTATGAACTGACTGCTCCTGGACTGGGGAGGGACATGGGAGCTACTCCCGAAGAATTTAATCGTTTATTTATACAGGGTTTATATATGTCTCCTACAACAGTGGCCTCTGCTGTAAAGGGAGCAATATTTAGTGCAGGCTTGTTTCAAGAACTTGGCTATAGTGTATCACCTCATCCTGAAGATAAGAGGGGAGATATCATACAAGAGATAAGTTTGCATAACGAAGATAAGTTAAAAGCTTTCATTACTGGTATTCAAAAAGCAGGTGTGGTAGATAGTCAGATAGCACCTGAACCAGGGGAGATGCCTGGTTATGACTGTCCTGTAATGATGGCAGCCGGAACATTTATTCAAGGTGCTTCATTGGAATTAAGTGCTGATGCCCCCCTACGACCTCCCTATCGAGTTTATCAGCAGGGAGGACTTACTTTTCCACATGCTGTTTTAGGAAGCCTAATTGCAGCAAATTATGTATCTAAAGAATCATAAGTAAAATACATAAAAAACTCCTCAATCAGTGATAACTTGAGTAACTGATTGGGGAGTTTTTTTGTGAGTTAGTTTCAAGTTAAATTGCTTATAGTGTTTGTTCGGCAAAGTTTCTAAATAGACCAACTACTTTTCCTATTATGCTAACATCTCTTGAATATATAGGTGAATAAGCTTTGTTTTCAGGCTGAAGCCTAATGTATTCATTCTCTTTATAGAATCTCTTAACTGTTGCTTCATCTTCTAATAAAGCTACGATTATCTCTCCATTATTAGCAGTATTCTGCTTATTGACAATCACCAAATCTGAATCGTATATTCCTGCTTCTATCATGCTATCACCCTTGATCTGTAACATAAACAACTCTTTTCCGTAACTCAACTGTTTTGGTATGGGGAAGTATTCTAAAATGTTTTCTTCTGCTAATATAGGTTCACCGGCGGTTACCTGGCCAACTATAGGAATTTTCGTAGTATTCAAATCTTCATTATCGATTTTTTCATTGTTGTTACTTTTCTCTTGATCAGTATTTTTATTATTATTCTTTGATAATATTTCAATGGCTCGGGGTCTAGTTGAATCTCTTCTAATATAACCTTGTTTTTCTAAACTAGATAAATGGAGATGTACAGTTGATGTAGAACTCAATCCAACCCCTTGGCAAATTTCTCTAACAGAAGGCGGGTATCCATTTTTTGATGCGTAGTCATTTATAAAATTATATATTTGCATTGGTTTATTTGATTTTTTGCTCATAATTATGCTCACCCCTTAATAAGATATAATAGACAAGCGTAATTCCCACGTTTTCAATACACTAAATCTTTGAATTAAGTATATCATTCCAGATAATGTAAGTCAAAACATATGTTCTAATAAACTATAGAACATTCTTGACATCGAACAGGTGTTTGATATAATGTAATTAACCAATCGAACGCTTGTTTGGTATCGTACAAATCAAAATCAATGATAGATAATTAGGATAGTTTAGGATTGATTGATTAGAACTGGAATAAGAAATTGTAAATTCAAAGGGGTGAATATTAATGCCAGCTAGTATTTATGAAACAAACAAATCAAATGGAAAAAATAGAATTAAGTTAAAGAAAAAGTCCATATGTTTAATTATATTTATATTCGCAATAGTGGCAATAACAAGTGTTTTATTACATACAACAATTTTAGCATCAGATAAACAAGATGATATTATTAATGAAGATAAGGTAAGTTATCAAAATAAAGATGCAAATGATGATGAATTAGAATATGAAAAGGTTATTATTAATGAAGGTGATACATTATGGAACATAGCTATTGAACATACAAATGAAAATCAAGATCCCAGAAAATCCATTGAAGAAATCCGCCAGTTAAATGATATGGATTGTGCAAATATAACAGTTGGTGAGAAAATCAAAGTTCCTGAAAGCAATTAATTATAATAACAAAAATAGAAAAAGGTTTTAGTTATGTGGGATGCGGTTTAAACCGGGATAACTAATTTCGGCTGGGATAATAACTATTGTTTATGAATTTATGAGGCCTTGCAGGCCTCTTTTTAATTTTACCCTTAACGTCCTATAATAAATCTTATGTAAACTAGGAAAATTTAAAGGGAGAGAGCCTGTGATTTCAAACAAGAATTATGATTACGCTGCAATAAAATGGTTATGGAACGCAAGATAAATTTCAATTTGGCTCCCTCCCCTACCTGAAACAAAAGTATTTTTTAGTTAAGTTGAAAAGCTGGTCAACTAGATTTTCGATCGTCATCTTATTTTCAATTTTTTATATTGTACTTTTCTTTCGATTGGATTGTAATCATATCTTGTTAATTGTTATCTTATCCAAACTTGATCAATTTTGAATTATTAAGATTTTTAGATTTATTACAAGAAAATCTGCCGATCAACACATATTTTTAGTTATTTGTATTTTAATGTGTGTTGTATCGTATTTAAGCCCTTCTATTAAATGCATAGCAAAATTAAGCCATACTATTCCCCTCTGAAGAAAATAGGAAGCCCTTCACGGGCAAATATGAAGGGCAATAATTTTGGGGTTTAGTAAGAATTAGTCTACTGGGTTGTTTTCAAGTGAAAACAAAATTTGATCACAGATAAACTAAACAATTAATTAAATCTAAATTTTAAAACTAAATTTTATCAATAACTTAACACCAAGACAAGATAAATAAGTTGAATGGACTTAGGTCAAAATTTTGGACACCAAAAGTTAAGTATTAAGCAGATTGCTTTGCTAGATCCTCAACATGTTGAGGAGTTAAAAACTCCAAACTTCCATGAATTCTCGTTTTGTTGTACCAGCTCTCAATGAACCTAAATAGAGCAATTTCAGCTGATTTGAAGTCTAAGTACTTAACTTTGTAGCCTTTATTTTTTAGCACAGTGTAGATCTTTGGTGCACCATATCGCTTTTTACTGTTTTTATGAATTTGAGTTATTTGATCTAATAGTTCTCTGTTTTCTTTGTCACGATTAGATTCAACTCGATTTATTGTTTCGTAATAAGTACTTCTCGGAAAGTTTAGAGCATCACAAATAGCTTTGATAGTATGCTCGTCCTTTTGTTCTTTTATAAATTCAGTAAGCTCTGTATTGTCTACTTTTTGGCGAATATGGTCATAGCCTTTTTTAAGATTTCATTCTCCTCTTTCAAGCGAGCCATTTCTTTTTGCATTTCTTCCATATCTTTTGAAGTGGCTCCCTCACTGCCAGATTGTTGGTTTGGAGAGAAATCTTTGATCCATTTATAAATAGTAACCTCTGTCACACCATATTCGCTAGACAAATCCCTTACAGAACTACCTGAATGGTATAAATCTACAATTGTTCTTTTAAAGTCTTCATTATATCGCTTATTACTCATTACTGGACACATCCTTTCGTTATTAATATTGTAAGTGACTTAACCATGATGTGTCCAAGAATTTATACTAACACCAGAATTTTAAATCAAGGATTGCTTAATTAGCAAAACACAAATTATCTAAAGTGAGAAATTTCTTGTAGAGTCTTTAAGTTTATTATTTAAAAATAAAACTGGATTTCAAATGACTATAAATATTAGCTTGATATGAGTTTGATTATTTAAAAAAGTAATACTTTAAGTAAGAACAATATTATGTAAACTAATAAAGGTTATAGTTAAAGGACTTTTGGATTCAGCATACAATTTTTTATTAAGCCCCTACCTCACTTGTAAAATTTAAGTAATAAATAATGTCTCAATTCCTTGATCACTACGAAAAATAATTTAAATTAATCTAAATATAGAGAAGATTGCATGAAAAGGTTCAAATATGAAAAATCGTCATCAAAATTTTTAGTCAATTTAATTTGACTTAATTTATCTAGAAGTTGCGAATAAAACAAAGCAAAAGCGACTTTTTCTTTTGTCACCTTATAATTTTCTTCAGTTGTATAAGGGTCGTTCCAACCAGAAGATTGCCCTAGTATATTACGATATTTGTATTCTCTCTTTTCCTCATCGTAATAATAGTCAAATACACCTAAATTGGCACAGAATATTAAATCGATATTTTTGTTTTCTAGTTTATTCAAAGCAGTTAATAATTTTTGTTCATCTAAATAGCTACGATAAGCAAACAGTATCGTTAAGGGTTCTCCATATAATAAATTTTTGATCTCTGGATCTTCTCTGTATAGTTTTTTTATAGATTCAAATTTTTCGTTTTCTTTAGTAATCATATTTGAATCACTTAAATTCATTTTTGATTCTATAACTGCTCTTAAACTCAAGATATGAATTACTTTATTTGCATGACCTGAAAATAAATTTGGCATTTCAATATCGTCATAAATTAATATGTCACATTGGTTGCTTATTCCTCTGTTATGATTTAATACAAATCCTGTACTTATTTTATATTTTTTAGGTATATATTCGCTTAAAAATGCTGACAAAATTTTTTCGGCTTCTCTACCCTTCTCAGGATTATGATTTAATTGATAGACTAAGTCCAATTCAGCTAAAATTTTATCAAAATTTTTAAAGAGAGTGTAACAATAATGTTTTTTATGAGATGTATTTGTACTATGATTCATAAAAACAACCCCCAATCAACTTTTGATTCTTTAAATTTCAAATAATCCTAAAATTTGGTATCAACCCTTTCATTAAATGCCTTAATTTTTTTGATATACGTTTTTCTCCAATTTTTATATTTATTAGCCGTTAAATTTATATTTTTATCATTTAAAGACAAGGGAACTGTCCTAATAGTTGAAATGTTAGGGTCTTTAATATATTGTTTACTAAAATAGTAAACTTGTCCTAAAAACTGTTCAATTGAACCTTGGGAAAGTTTTAGAGTTTTTAGTTCTTTTAATATATTTGAAAAATTAAATAGAGGGATCTTTACCATGTGAAGACTAACTGCAGAAACTAATTCAAGTTCATCTGCTGAATCTATCTGTTTATTTTTTATAATTTCTTTGTAATTTTCAATAGCTCTTATTATTTCACTTAAAGAAAAAATAGCTTGACATGTTGTTTTTTGAGGAAAGTCATCGTATTTTTCAATATCTAATAAGTTTAACTGTTTTTCCTCATGAAGAAGTTTAAAAGAAGTACTTAATAATTTTTCATTTTGCTTGAATACAGACTCTTTATTGCTTTTTGCAAATAAACTGGTGCTAAAATCAAGAATTTTGACATCATACGACTTTGTTATCATAATGTTCTCAGGATGTAAATCTCCATGAGTTATTCCTTTTTCATGGGCATCATTTAAACCTGTTAAAATACTATCTAATATAGATTTTCTTAATATAAATTCTTTATTGTTATTAATATCCTTTAACCACTCATCTAAAGTATTACCTTGAATATATTCCATAACCATATAATAGAAGCTGTTACCCTTGGTAATATCAGGATAATGAACTTTTACAATTTTATTGCTATTTAAACTAGCCATTTTTCTAACTTCTGCATAAAAACGTTTAGGATCAGGTTTTTTAAACTTGGGATTTCTTGGCACCCAAACTTTAATTGCAACAATTCTATTAGAATAGTCTTCTTCTCCTTTAAATACAACAGCGTTTTTGCCTTGTCCCAACTCATCTATTATTTTAATATTCGGTATCTCCACTTTTTCACCATTTAAATACGGTATTTTATTATTATCCCATGTTACTTCACTCATCAAGATTACCCCTTTTATGTTATTGCAAATAAGAGCCTATTTGAGATTCAACTTATTTTCTAAAGTTAATTTGATTTTATATAGTATAATTTTTCTTAATTTAGAAGTAGTATTATCTTGTAATAAATTATTTATAATATTATACATTTCCTTTAAGAAAGCTAACTCATTTTCATTTAAATCAAAGTTTTTTTGCCTATACTCTAGCAGTTCGTATAAATAATTAACCATATTTATTGAGCTATCACATAAAATGGATCTAATATCTTCAGTAGATAAGCTATAGTACCAATAATCAATAGGATCGTTAAAAATATTCCAAAGTTCATTTTTCTCCTCCTTTTCAAACCATTCACATACCATTTTCGATTTATTTTTGTAAAATTGACTTTTCAATTCATCATTTAGTTCTTTTAATTTATCTTCTATTTCTTTAAAATCATTTGACTCTTTTGACGATAAATCTTTATATATACTTGACGGAAAATGTAGATCAGTATCTTTTAAATAATTGTTGGGTTCAGTTTGTGTAGAAGATTCTATCATACCATTCAAAATAAATTGTTTTAGACTATCAGAATCAAGAGGCAGTTCAATTATTTTAGACATGTTTCTAAATGTAAGATAGGCTTTTGGGTATTCACTTAAATACATTTCACCATTTGATAATTTTATTATTGTATTCTTTAAAGCTTCATCAAAAAATTCTTCACAAATTTGTTCAGGGTTTGTAAATGTATAATCAAATATTAAATTATGATCCGAAATTTCTTGTTGCTTATCTTGTATTATTTTAGTGATTTCTTTTTTAAAATCATTTTTATGAAATATTCCCGTAGTTATAAAAAGATGAATGGATTCGAAGAAAATCCTAACTTTTTTAAAATTAGTATAACCAAAATATTTTCTTCTGAAATCGTCTAACAGACTTGCTCTAGTAGGCTCTTCCTGTTGAGTATCCTTTTTCATAGCTTTTTCCATAGAATATTGTATTATAAGCGACATAAATTCCTGATTACTTTTAATGTTGTGCAAAGCAGAACTAATACTACTATTTTTTCTTATCTCAAATGAACAAGATAAAGTGAAACAAAGCATATTTTCTATTTCATTTTCAATAATTGTTAAATTTTCTTTATTGTAATTACTATCTAATTCATTATAGATTAATTCAAAGTCGTGTAAAGTTTGCTTTATTATTCTGAAATTTTCCATTTCGCTTTTTTTAAAAGTCTCTAATATTAGTGATTGATGAGTTAATAAAAACTCTGCATATCTGTTATTCTTAAAGGATGATTCTATTAAATTATATAGGATTAAATTTGGGTCGTTTTTAATGCGTATAGTTCTACCGATACTTTTTTCCTTTAAATCAAAATAATCATCATCTTTTTCTATTTGTTCTTCATTAGCTATTATAATAGTTGGTATGTTATCACGTTCTAAATAATTATTGATATGACCTAATATTTCTTTTGTTGTTAAACTACTTCTTTCAAGATCATCAAAACACAAAACAACTTTTCCTAGAGAATATAATTCGGACACATTGACTCTATATTTATCTCTTTTTAACAGTCCAAAAGAACTAGCAGTGTTTAATAACATTTTTCCATGTTCTTTATTAAATTTAAGCTCTCGCACAGATTTTTTTACTGATGGAAGTGAAGAAAAAATTTCAAAAAATATCTTAACATCAATTTCGTTGACTTCTTTTACACCATACAGAGAAACATATACAGGTGTTTTACTCTCTTGTTTAACTATTTCTGAAAGGTAATTATTCCAAAAAAAAGTTTTTCCACATCCCCAAGGCCCTGTAAGAACGATAGCAAAATCATTAGAATCCTTAATAATATAATTTCTCAAAGTTTCAATAATGTCATTATTAACACATATTTTATTACTAAGCATTGTTTCATCTTTATTTTGATTACTCACAAAAAAATTTTTTAAATGCTTAATCAAAGACTCCTCCTATCTAAAAATTTAATTAAAAATATATGCCGCTATAAGTGATCGCATACAGTCTTACTTCTCTTTTACATCAAAATTAGTATAATATCTACATATGTTGTGTTTCCCATGGCACGATGTACACGTAACAAACCAATTATATATAAATTGATTTAAAATATCTTTGTTTAGTTCTATTACTTCATTACATAATTCGCATTCAAATGTTATTGAAGCATTCTGCTCGTCTAATATTTCTAAAATATTAGAAGGGTTATTTTTAAACATGCTTGTTTCAATAAATTCTGATACATCAGAATATTTGGCTAATCTAATCATCCTATTTAATAAAATATTAAACTCATCTACCTCTAATATACTTAAAAAAATAGCTTCACAAATTTCTAATACATAAGCCATTAATTGTGGAAGTACAGTATAATAATAGTCCCAAAATTTATTCCAATCATCTAAATTAGCAAATATAAAATTCAAATTATTTCTTTCAGTCCTATAATTATTAGATCGAGTTACTATGTGCATCGATCTGTTCCATATTTTTTGTAAACTCATTTCTTCTTTGCTTTCAAATCTAAATTTGTATATTAAATTATTTGTATTTAAACTTTCTCCCATATAACTTTTTGAACTTGCTAATTTTATAATCTTTTTAACCCTTTCATTTGTAAAAACTTTCCTATTTGAGACATCATACTCATCAATATCTTGGTACATAATTTTCTGATAAAATTCCTCATTATTAGCTAGTAACCACTCTAAATATAATAAATTATCTCTTAATGGTTTTCTTAATAAACTATAAGCAACTGTTACTTTACCTCTTTCAGAACAACTAATAGATTCATAAATATAGTAGCAAAAATCCTTAAGTAATGAGAAAAATACATGACTTGTAAATTGTGATAAAGCAATTTTATGATATCCGTTATTATCTAACCATTCAAAAATATCTTCTGCATTTTCAAACGACTCAACTTCATCTTCTTTTAAATTAAATTTTACAGTAGATAGACTTTTAGAATCAGCTTGTCTCAACATGTTGCCCAAGATATCATAAGAATAAAGAAGATAATCATGTTTTTTCCAGTGTTTTTTCGGTAAAATACTATAACTCAAATATTCTTCTCCTCCTCCTTAAAAAATACCGTTCGCATTGTTTGTAAATGCTTGGACTTACCACAACCGATCTACAATACCATCTTGTATTAAAACTACTAAATCGATTATTCAATGTTTATGAAAGAGGCATTTTATCTGATCATTAGTTAAGTTCTTTTTGCATTGGATCAATAATTTTTAGGTTTAAGGCACAATTTGTATTCACTTCTTTTACATACCATTTCCCAGAAATCTTAACTAGCTTAAAATTAGGTCCTTCAGGAGCTATAACCCCTTGTTGTCTCATTTGCTTTATAATCTTTTCTGTATTTTCTTTAACTAACTTTTCCAAATCCTGAATTTCTTGCACTAATTTTTGATAAATCATAACATCTGCAACCGAAGTTCCAGCAGTAGTTATACCCCATCCAGGCGGTGCGATTGGCAATAAATTTCCTTTTTCATCTTGTAAGTTAATTAATATATTTCCACCTGATTTTCTCAATTTCAAATGTTCATCTTCTTCAAAATCAGGGGTTACAGCTGAAACCCCATTTAGTTTAAAGGGGTCTAACACCCAAGGCCAGTTATCATACATGATTTGCAACACATCTTTTTTTGCCCAATTTCCATGTTCATATATATTAATTAAATAAGCTGCTTTTTCCTGATTATTATAATAAGCAAATAAAATAGGTCCTGTTCTCTCGATATAACCTCTATTGTCCAAATTATTTCCTAAATGTAAGTGAAGTACCCCCCAATCATTAAACATGCCATCATCTTTTAATTGCTTTGCACGTGTACTAAGGTAAGGGGAGATATCTCTTTCTTTTTCAATCGTATCTATAAGTTTTTCTAAGCCTTTTTCGTGTTCTGGTGGGCAATAGAATTCTTTTGATTTATATATATATTTAGCTTCTTGAATTTCTATTTTTCTTAAATAATTAAGATATTTAATTATTAGTTTATCCTTTTCGTGTTCTTCAGTAGAAAATTCTAATCCTACTTCTTTCATCTCTTTAATAAGTTCTTCCTGCCAGTCCTTTACAAAATCTATAGACTTACTCTCAATAATTGCTTCCCTCCTTTAAACGTACCTTGGATAAAAAGTTCTAATATTTGTATACCGTATGAAAACTGCAAACTATGTATGGAAGCAATTGAACATGTCATCCTAACGTTCCGCTAAAAGAATTAAAAATCTATTTTTATATTGGCCAATTTATAATCTGAAATAAGTATGTTATCTACACCCTTCTTATTACTCAACAATGCTGCATAATCTCTTATAATCATTCTTTCGATTGCTCTCCTTTGATTGTCTGAAGATATTTCATCGGGTAAAACATTGTATCTATAATAATTCCAATATGGTATTTCTTTGTGCTTACCAAACTTAAGTCTTTTAACCAAATCTTTTGCTTCACCAATATATAACAGCTTATTTGTTGTATCAATCAAAAAATATATTATATTTTCAGCACCTATTTCTGTTTCAATATCTTTTCTAGGTTTCCAATTTTGTTTATATATTCTAAAATCAGTTTTATCCCTTAATTCATCATCAATTTTATGCAGTGTTGGTGATTCTATCATTCTTCTAAATAACTCTGGGAAACTAGGTTTTTGAGTATAATGAGAAACAAAATAAAATATTTTATTGTCTTCATCATATTCTATATCAAGAAACTCCCAGAATGGTATTTCTTCTTCGATATTATCTTTTTCTTCTCGTAACCTAATTTCAATATCTCTCATATAGCTCATTAAATAAACATCTTTCAATCTATATAAAAGCTCATCAGAAAACCAAAGTCTATAAGCTGGTGTTTTACGTCCTTTAGATGCTACAGTAACTTGCCCTTCATAATATATATTTTCAAAGTATACACTAACTTGTGCTTTTTCATGCTTTTTAGAAGTGCAGTCATAATATTCATTTTGAATATTCCACATGTTACATACCCATTTTGGTATTGTTGTGCCCTTATCATTAAAAAGTGATGAATCTACTTTTTTCCGCCATAAAGGGAATTGAACATCTTTTCTTTCTGTTTTCATATATAACTACCTCCACAATTCAACAGTATAGTAGTGAACTTGGTTTAAATTCACCCCTTAATTGGACTATGACATCAATATCTTCATCTTTAATTTTCTGTTGTTTCATTTCCTATTCTAATGATATTCCGACATTCCCCCAAGTTAATCATCTGTAACGTCTTAACTATCTATTCTACAACTATTCTACAAAACCCGTAATGGGCGGGAAGTAGGAATTATTTGGGGTTTGAGAAAAAAATTATGTGGAGTGTTGACAAATAAAAGAATTAAAATGGTTTACAGATTAACTTTAAAAAAATAATTATATAGCCAACAAACTAATTTAACTTAACACTTCGTATTGAGAGCTTTCAGAACAATCTGAGCAGATACTATAATAATCATGATTTTCTCCATTAAATATTGCAGCAAGTCTTAGGTATCTATCAGGATATGTTTCTCCACAGTCATCACAATTCCAGCTAATAAACTCATCATTGCAACTTAAACACTCCCATACTTCTTTGTAGGGTATATACAATAAACTCTCATAATCACAAGTTGGACATATTTTAAGATTTATATCTATCATTCTTCTTTTTAGCTCTCTTAAAATTGTGTCTCTAATTATAAGCATCTCATCTTCTCCAAATAAAACATTTCTATCCTCATAGTCACTAAAACAAAATCGACATTCAATGGTATTATCGTTACTTTTAGTCAACAGTTTTTCTGAGCAATTTGGACAAGGTATTTTTAGAAATTTCTCAGGTGCATATTCTAATCTTAATACCTCCATTTGTTTTCTTTTAATTTCATTATTTACGTCTTTTCTATACTTTTGTAGGTAGTCTTTATCTTGTTCTAATTCTTTTAAACTTTCTAAACTAACTATACCATCATAGTCTTCAAAACTTTCCCCCAAAATATTTTTTAAAATGTATTTTATAGTAATAAATGAGTTAATTACTATTCTCTTTGCATATTCATGCTCTATTGTAAACTCATAGTGTTGTATTCGATTTCTATATTTAGATAAATCATCTAAATATTGAAGGTATCTCTGCTCCAACTCAATTTTACAAGCATTTTTCATTCTTTTTAAGGCTTGAGAAAAATTTATTGTCTTATCGTAAGTATTATTTTCATTAATTTTATCAATATCTTCAAATATAAGAGAGTCATGTTGCTGTCTTAAAACTTCTTTAAGTAGCAATTCAGCACTATGGTGAAGAAGTAATATACAATATTTATATTGTCTACTGTCATTGTACTCTTTACCTTTAATATAATAATTTATGCTTTCTTCAAATGAATCCATAGAGTTTTCAATTAAATTAAACTTAATTATGGTCACCTAATCAACCTCCATCAATTAATAATTTAATTATCTAGGTACCCAAATTCCACTTCAATTCTATCAGATACCTATTCATTTGAGTCTACTCAATTAAAATGCAAGGATCTTTTGTAGGAGTGAATATATATGTGTTTCTACGTGCACGAGTACAAGCGACACGCAAATTTAACCTTGCTTTATCAACATTGTTTCTATGTCTAACTAGCCTTTCTTGGTAGAACCCCTCATAGATGATCACCTCATCAAATTCTTTTCCTTTAGATTTATGTATAGTCATTAAATGTATCCCGTTAATTTCATTTGATGAAGCAATAAAATGTTCTTGTAGTATAAAATCTTGGAATACTCTTCTAGCACCAACATAACTATTTTTTTCTCGCCATAACTCTACTAATTTTGAAAGCATCTTTGATGTCCTGTATAAAAGTTTTAAATTAGAAGCATCAATTATTAGATCTTTAAATACTTTTGATTCTGATTGCTTTAATATCTCAGTAACAAAATGCCAGTCACTTATAGGATCCCCTGTAAGTTCAATATTTTTGCTATCTTTTATTATTCTGCTAATATCCGCAATAAGTATTTTACGGTTTTTTCCTCTTATTTTTTCTGATTCTAAATAATTTTCAAGTGCACTTACTAATTTAAGTTCATCTTGAGTGGGGGATTTGTCCCCTTTTCTTCCACGGAAGTATTTTACAAGATCTGAAATTATATCGTCTTCATTAACAGATTGGAGAGATATATTTTCGATTATTCCTAATATTAATTCTGCTGCAAGTAGTGTACCTTCTTTACTGACAGCAACATGGTGTTTGAGTCCTGGAAGTTTGTTGCCACTTTTAAAAGATTGCCAACTACCAAGGTAGTTTGATACATCAGCCATTAAGTTGTTTGTCGGTACCAAAATGGCTAACGACCAATTTTTTTTATGTTTTCTTAATTTATCTCTAACTTTAAGTGTTTGATACTTTAGTTTTGAATGTCTCCCTTTACCCTTTTTAAAATCATATTTTATTATTTTTACGTTTCTATAATTTTTGCTTTTATTTGCTCCAGATAGTAAATCATTCCCAAACTGAATTAGATCGGTACCATTACTTCTATTATTTATACTAGCAAAGTCAAACTGAAAAGGCTCAAATTCCTTAATATAATCGCTAATTCTTGCAGGGTCAGCCCCTCTAAATTCATATATTCTTTGATCTGGATCGGCAAGTGCAACCAATGTACTTCTTTTCCCTAAAATGTTAATTAATCTCCATTCGTCATAACTTGTATCTTGAAATTCATCGAGAATAATGTATGGGTATGAACTAGATATAACATTTAATAGCTTATCACTTCTGCTTAGCAATTCATAACACAGTTCAGCAAATAAATCAAAATCCACTACGCCTTCTTCTTTAAAAAGTTTTATTTTTTCTTTCCTACGCCTTTTTCCATCTCTTATGGTAGAAAACCTTGAACAAGCTTCTTGAGGAGGTAGAATTTTAAGAGGGCTTATTGAATTGAGTAAGTAACCGTGACTCCTTAAAATATTCCATGCAAATCCGTGATAAGTATTTACTTCGATACTTTTATTAATAAGATCTGATTCATATAAACCTGCCTGTTCCTCTACCCTAGCTATTGTAGCTCTAGCAAAGCTTAAAAACAAAATTTTTTGTTCATTTTTTAAGTGTTCATTTTTGATTAAATTCTTTGCTTTTATTAATGAAGTTGTGGTTTTTCCTGAACCAGGTCCACCTAGAACTAAACAGTTTCCTTCAGCTTTCAAGAATTCTTGTTGTTGCTTTGAGAATTCCACAGTAACCTCTTCCTTTCAAATATTAAGTTACGGACTAACTTTCACCTTCAACAAACTCTCGTATCTTATTTAAAACGCTAATTATATAGTTAGGAATTTCATCTTTGCTACATGTTCCAAGAAAATCCGCAATACTACCTGAACCTTTTGCCCACTTGAAATATTCAAATAAGGACTTTTGTATTTCTTCAGAAGTCATCGCTTCATTTGGCTTTAAATTGTTAAGGTGTGGTGGCCACTCTTCTTCAACTATCATAAAAGCATATCTTTTTAATGCATCTTCGTCAGAGTGTTTTAAGACAATATTCTCGAACCCATCTTCTTCTGACACAAGTGGTAAATCGACATTCTCAGAAATAGCTTGTCTATTTTCATCAGATTGTTTATCACATATAGCAAATACTTGCTTATTCAGGTTTTTAAAGTGTTCAGCTAGTTGAGCAATGTAGGAGTCACCTTTAGCATTTATCACTGAAATACCTAACTCCTCAAAAGTTTTAAACTCGTCTGGTGATAATTGTTGTAACCTTCTTGCAACTGTAGGCAGAGCATCGTATTCTGTTTTACCTTCAACAATTAGAACTCGGCGAGATAGCAAAGATTCACAAAACCTTCTTCTAAACTCATCACGATATAGTTTAGGTTTCACTCTTGGTGGATAGGTAGCTTCTTTCCCAGTAATAATCCCATCAGATTTACTAAGAACTAATATTTGGCTTGGATCGAATTCTTCTAAGACATATGGAGAATGTGAAGTGAAAATTGCTTGATCAGATTTGGAACAGATGCTATGGATTATACGTTTCTGTGTATGAGGGGGTATGGCTATTTCTGGTTCTTCCATAGCAAAAATAACATTTTGCTGTTGTTTTAGTTCCGCAATCATTGATAATAAAGTTAGAACCATGGTATTAATAGTACCTGTCCCTTGATATTTAAAAGGGGCTGAATGTTCAGATCCATCTGATCTTGTAGCTCCAGTACCCATAAAAAAAGTGATTATTTTCTTTAAGTTTTGCCGAGTTAAACCTGAAACTTTCATTTGAGGATTATTAGCCCATTCATTGGGGACAAAGGAGTGAATAGAGCTTTCAATTTCCCTTAGAATTTGATTGATTTCAGAATCAGGAGCGGCTATTTTTAGTTGATCAAGCTGTTTTAAAATTTCTTCCCAAATAGGTAGCTTTAATTCTTGTAAACGTAAAATGATGTCAAGAAGCGAACCGTTTTCTAAACTTAATGCTCTTGAGCCTGTCCTTAAAGTTCTTAAAAACAAAAAACCACAGTATCGCTTATCTTTTTTTGTGAAGGATGTCATGCTTCCATCTTCAACTTCAGGTGAGGCATAATAAGTACGGCCAAAAAAATCATCTTCTTCTGAATCATAATTTCCTTCAAATCTAACTCTTAATGCAGGTTGTACAGATTCTTTATCAGTTTTTTCGGGTGGAGGTTCGTTTATAAGTGCTTGTTCATCTTGGTCCCACCACTCTATATTATTTCTAAAGTAACGTGATTGCTCTTCGTTAAGATTTATAATTACTACTTCAATTTCTATATTTATGGGATTATTATCATTATCTAGATATTCTCCTGCGTAAAAATCATGTTCGTCAATTACTGGGGTTCGGAACAATCTTTCTGGTCCTAAAGTTAAATCAAGTGCTTCTAAAATTGTAGATTTACCTGAATTGTTATCGCCTACAAAAACTGTATGCTCAGGAAATATTAACTCACTAAATTTTATACCTCTAAAATTATTAATTTTAATCTTTGCAACTCTAATTTTGATCACTCCTATGTATAACAAAGATAAATGTATATGGAATTAAGCTAGAATTGATTTCTAGTGCTTAATTTAAGTCATTACACAAACGTTTTAGGTAATCATAAATTTTTGTCATATCACCTTTTTTGTATATATAATAATATTCTTTACCATCTTCGAAGTCTTTTTCCATACCATAGTTTTGAAGTACAGACTTTACGTGTTTTCCAAATCTTCAACATAGCCCATCCCCTACTCTCTTCTTTTTCAAAGAATAACTTTAATTCAAAAGTCAAAATATTGTGTAACATTATTTTAAATAATTCGTGACATTGGATAAAAATTCCTGTTTATTATACAAATTCGTTCTATTTTGATATGAGATTTTAACATAAAAGTTAGCTACTTCCTGTAAACAATTTGAGTATTAGAGAAAATCCAGTTTATATTGACAAATATACTAGATAATAGCAAAATAAAACCTTATGTATTTTTCTGACCTTCAAACGTTTGACAAATTAATTTAGTTAACTACTAAAGATTGAGTCATATATTAGGTTCAATCCTTTTTTTGTTTAATAAGCATTATCATAGCGAAAATGTACTCCTACTATTTTTATAAATACTAGAAAAAATCTAGTGTATAGCACTAAATATACTAGAAAATAGATAGCATAACCTAATTATTTTATCCATTTTTAAAAAAATATATACATTTTTTTGTATAAAAATATTTTTTTTAGTAAACAATTAACAATAAGTCAATGTTGAGAGGTAATAGATTTACTAACACTATTAAAGTCAATGAAAAGGAGGCATAGAATGAGAAATCACACTAAACAGGTAACTTTATCAAAAGAAGACGTATTAAATTAAGTGAAGTTTGTCAAAAAGGTAGTTTAGAAAGTATCATAAAAACTTACTTACTGAAATTCAGAGAAACTTTCCAAAAAGAATAACGATTTATCAGGGCTTAAATGCCTTGATAAATCGTTATCATCTGGACTGACTTGAGGTGAACTAAATATGCCAAACTCCTCTTCCAAACAATTAAAGGAAAGATATTTAGAGGAACTTATCGAAGAATATGTATTTCAAAAAGAACCGAGAATGGGAACTAGACAAAAGATCATTGAAGTATTATATGATGATGAAAAAGAAAATTAAACTGCCATAACTCTTTTTCCTATTATTCTGCAAGGGGGTATTAGATGACTAAACCAGCAATTGACCCAGAAATAGCTAATATTATTGAGTCACTTATTAAAAAGAAAAGACGCAAGTGGTCAGATAACACAGTAAGAGCTGTGAGGACAGTTTTATATAACTTTTTTTCTGATGTTAGGAAGAAAATTTCTGAGATTGAACAGGATGATGTTTTAAAATGGCTTAACAAGTATAAAGTTGATAAAGCACCAAAAACGGTTAATCAAAGGTTAAATATTATTAAAACTTTTTTCAAATTTGCAAAAAAAAGAATTACATAGACGAAATTCCAATTTACGATAAATGGTTTGCAAAAACAGAGAAAAGTTTACCCCGACATCTTACAAATGAAGAGTATGCAACAATTTTGTCAAAAATAGAAACGATGAAAGTACGAGATCAGGCTATGATATTGATAGCATTCGAAACAGGTCTTCGAGCTTCAGAGCTTTTATCTCTTAAAAGAGATGATATATCTCTAGAAGACAATTCTATAGGAATAAAGTCAGGGATAAGTACCAAGGGTAATAAGAAAAGAACAGCGTATATGAGTAAAAAAACAAGCTTTATAGTAGAGAAACTATTCGAAGAACTTCCCAAAGATTCAAATGATATATTCTTAAATAAATATGGTAACCCAATTTCGGCGAGGTCAGTCAGAAGAATTTTTAATAACATAGGATACGATATAGAATTGACTAGAAGGTTCACCCCTCATGTCTGTAGACATACATTTGCAAATAGGGTTTTAGAAAAAGATGGAAGTTTGCTTATTTTGCAAGAACTACTAGACCACGATGACCCTAATACAACAAGAATTTACGGGAAATCTTCATCAAGAAAAAAGCGAGAAGAATATGACAAATATATGACATAGGAGGATAATGATATGATAAAAGAGAAGCTACTTAAGGACTTTATTGAAAATTCCAGTAATCAGCACTCAGCCTCAACACTAGAAACATATGAGCGTTATATAAGAAAATTTTTAATGTCTTGGAAAAATGACCTATCGGAAGTTACCGACGATGATATTGATGATTTTCTTAATGAGTATGAAGAAAAAGGATATAACTCACGAACTATACACGTTATCATTGCAGCGTTACATGATTTTTTCTCCCATTTAAAATATAAGAAATATATTAGTGTAATTCCAACGGTAGATGTTGAAATACCAAACCATGAAAAAAAATTACCAAAGCCTTTAAGCGAAATAAAAATTATAAAGTTAAAAAATGAAGCAAAAGACCATCTACGAGATAGAGCTATTATAGAAGTTTTACATTGGACAGGAGTGCGTGTAAGTGAACTAATAAACATTAGAATTGAAGATATTTGGTGGGATACAAGAGAAATTTGGATTAGAAAAGGCAAAGGTCTTAAAGAAAGAAATGTAATAATTAACTATATATGTAAACAGTATCTTATAGAATATCTAGATACAAGAAGCGACGACATACCATATTTATTTATAACCAAGAGAAAAAGACCTTTTACTCGCCAAGGTGTTAATAAGCTACTGAATAAATATGCAATTAAAGCTGGCATTAAAGAAAATGTGACACCACATATGTTTAGACATACTTTTATCACAGACTTAATTAATAAAGGAGCTGAAGAAGGAGTTGTAGCAGATCTTGCTGGACATGAAGATATAAAACGGTTAAAAGATTATACAGAAGTAGCTCGTAAAAGGAAAAAACTAGAATATGAAAAACTCCATTAAAAAATTATGTTATAAAAGTTGGAGAACCTCAGATAAAAAATGTTATGTAAACTTAAAGGATGTGAGGTAAATTGCCTTGCATCCTTTAATTATGGGTTCGACCTCCCCTACCATAATCTTCCTTAACCTCAGATACTAAATCTTATGTAAACTAGGAAAATTTAAAGGGAGAGGGCCTTGAATTTCGAATAAGAATTATGATTACATTGAATAAATTGATTATGGAACGCAGGATAAATTTCAATTTGGCTCCCTCCCCTACTCCTGGAACTTATTTTTTTAGTTAAATTGATAAGTTGGTCAACTAAATTTCGATCAGCATCTCATTTTCAATTTATAATGTTGCTTTTCTTTTGATTGAATTTTTAATCCTGTATACTGTTAATTGTGTTTTTGTATCCCAGGCTTGATCATTTTTTGAATTAGTTAAGGGTTTACTGATTTATTATAAGAAAATTTGCTGATCAATACAAATTTTCAAATAAATGAATTTTAATGTGTGTTTTACCGTATTTAAGCCCATCTATTCAAAGCACCGTAAAACTTAGCCATACTATACCCCTCTGAAGAAAATAGGAACCCCTTCACGGGCAAATGTGAAGGGCGAAAATTTTGAGGGATTATAGAATAGTTCATCAAAACTCAATTTATCTATAATTTAACGTAAAAGCATTATGATATAAGCTTGCCTAATGCAATTTGATTTAGAAATCATTAGAAATCAGAGGATTGTCAAAAATAACTTTGTCATATAACTGAAGTAATTCCTTGCAGATCTCTTTCAGTTTATTTAGAAATAGTTATAAAACTTGATGTTTCAATGCACTATAATTATGAACTCTATGTGAGATTATTATTGGAATGGAAAATATTAAGCTAAATACATCTTATGATAACTTGAACAATTTAAAATGATAAGCCCTTTGTTTTGCAAATTAATATAACGTTGCAAAAAATTATTAGAAATAGACTGAGTAATTTTACATTCTATAGCAATTTTCACTAACTATTATATATATTATAAATTGAGTTTTTCTATTTCATCAAGATAATCTTCAGCGTTATACCTATATTCTGCACAACCTTCCAAAATATCTTTTGCTATAGAAAAAATTTTAGATTCATCAGTATTCAAACAAACAAAATAAGCAATTCTTGCAAAAATATCGTAATTATGAAATTGACCGAATCCTGTGGCATCAATATAGCCATAATTAATTGTTTGAAGTATATTAATTTGATCTGTTTTTTCAAATTGAACTATAATGTTACCAAATGAATATAATTTATGTTTGACTAAATAATCACATAGTCTATCACTTCGTACTAATCTTAAAATATAATCACTAACTTGCATATCAAATATACCTTTATGTATTTTATTATCTACTTTTTTCTTATCCAGTTCTCTATTTTGCTCTTTTAATTTCAACTCAATATCACTTAATACCTGATCAACTGTTTCATACCTTTTTTCCTTATTCCTACTAGTACATTTCTCAACAACAAAAGTGAATAAATGCTGTGATTTAGATTCATCAACACTTGCAGTAAAAACATAATCTATGACTTTTCCTAAAGAGTAAATATCACTTTTTTTATCTAACTTCTTGAAATCACCAATCGCTAATGGATCAAGAAATATATGATTATTCTTCTCTGTTGAAGATGATTTTAGACTTCTCTCTATTGATTCATCTTTACTCAATCCGAAATCACATAATACGAAGTCATTTCGTAATTTTAATATATTGCCAAGGTGTAAATCTCTATGAATTATACTATGATTATGAGCGTACTTCATTCCATTTAATACATCATATATAATCTTCATTTTTTGCTCAAATGGAATATTTATTTCAGTTGTTATATATTCATGTAAATTCATATCAGCTTCTTCCATTAAATAAGAATGGGTTTCTGAGTCGTAACCGTATACATTTAAAACGTAAGGACAGTCATGTAACTTTAACATATTTTCATATTCATATTTCATCCTCTTTTGAAAATCTGGATTTTCTCGATAAAATGGTTTCAACTCTTTTCTTAAAATTCCCTCATGAACTTTGATTATAGAACAATAAGAACCTTCATCAACAATGTTATTATATTTCAATGCCAAAAAACCGTTAGAAAAATTATTGATCATTATTCTGTTTCTTTTTAAAAATACTAAAGTTTTAGAATTAATAGTTTCTGAAACCTCTGTATTATATGAGGATAAATTAAATATATTTAAAATATTTTCTATAAGCTTTAATTTTTTATCAGGATTTTTTACTTCTTTAAATTGTTCGGAAAGTAATTTAGTTTCATCGTACTTAAATTTTCCATTACAATCAAAAAAATCTTCAATATCAAGGTAATCAATACTTAAGATAGACAGTTCGAAATAAGCATCTAATATTAATCCATTATAATTATAATTGGTTTCTCCAACTTTTTTATCCCAAAGATAATTATCAAAATATCTTAACAATTTTATGTATTCAGTATAATTCATAATTAAAACTCCTCACTTTCGTACTACCTAGGTGATTTGAGGATTCACCTTTTACCTATTTAGTTTGGTAAAGTTACCTTTTTATGTTTCTAAATTCATAGAGTACAAAAGAAATACTGTATAATACAATGTTGATTTGTTTTGAAATTAACCCACTCAAGATAATTATTTTGATTCTTCAATCATATCGTAATACTCCATTTCTTCGTAAACATTTTGAAGCTCATCATTTAGATGCATTATATATTCATGGCTAATTTGATAATAGAGATTACTTTTTTCTTCTTTTAATTCGAATTTAAAAATCCCCTTTTTTAGTTCCAAGATTAATTGATTAAAAACATTTTTAATTTCATCTGGTTTATCTTCTGTAAGTGGAATTTCTAAACTTTTGTCTTTTAAATTTAACTGTAGTATGTATTGGTCATCTTCTTCGATCAAATTAGCATCATAAACTTCCATAAATTTGCCCCCTTTCACCAAAAGCTTGTCTTCCCCCTTCTAATATATTCATACTTGTTTCTTTCCAGTCGAGCAAGTCCGAATCATCATTTACATTAACCAAACTATTTGTAAAAGGATTACCAATATAGGTGGTATAATAATTATTTTCATGTATTCTATAAACCGTTCTATATGGAAGAGTCCTTACAGCGATATTTGCATCATGCGTTGCAATAATTATTTTTTTCCCCATTTGTGCTCGTTCTTTAAGCTTAGGAACAATAACATTATTAATATAGTCATTACCCAAACTTTTTTCAGGTTCATCTAATAAATAAATATCTTTCTCATCAATCAATTCTTTATGTAATAAGAGCATTGAAGATTCTCCTTTCGATGGTTCATAAGGTTTGTTATTAATTGTAAAGTAGCGATTAAAAAGAATTAAGTCGTCAATATCTCTTATCTCCTCAATTTTAAACAATTCAGAAATTATTTCAAATAAATTACTGCTATATAAGTTCTTTTTTATTTCAAAAATGTTCTTTGTAAATTCCTTTTGCGGCGTTTTATTAACATTCCTTAATGGGTTAAAATTAGCATCAGAAATATTTCCATCTTGCAATATTATTTCTGTTTTACAATACAGTTCTCCCTTTTCTCCTAAATTTCCGACATAAACATTTTGTGGTTCGGTTCTTTTTTGGATACAATTAACAATCTTATCAACATTTCTTTCAATGTTGATTCTATTACTAGCATATTCTTGAAATCCAGTTTTCATTGGCTTGCTTGGTGTGCCTGTTTTTTTAGATATTTCATCATTAAAAACTTTAATCAGATCATTAAACATTTCAGTTGCTTTAAAATCAATAAATGTTTCTTCTTTCTTTTCATTAATTGTTTTAGCTACACGATTCAAAATATCATTTAGTTCATCAAATAATTGTTTTGTTAAAACTTCCTTTAAAATTGTATTTCTTATAAAATTTAAAAAATTGTTTAGCCTGGTAGAAATATTATTGAACTCAGAAAGTTTTCTTTCTAACAGTTTAGAGTTTTTATAAGAGAAGTCTTTAATAGATATAGTTTTAGCTCTCTCATTAGTAATTTGATATGAAAAGTAATTAAGATAATTTGACACATTAGTAATATTTTTTTCAGATGCTGATTTTATTTGTTTTATTTCAGAATAACAAGTTTCTATATTCAGATCCTCCAATTCAACATCAAAATTATCTCCTTTAATATCAAAAGTTTCTTCTAAATTCTCAGAGCTTGATTCAAAAACACGAGTTTTCAAGCCAGTTGAATTATAATAATCTGATATTGCTCGCAATATCTCTGTTTTACCTGTTCCTTTGGAACCAAATAATATATTAATATCATTAAAGAAATTTAGGGTTATAGGTTCCTCTCTTCCAAAAGGGTATATAGTTATTTCTTCAGGTTTTTTTTGATCTAATAACGTATTAATTGTGGGTTCATCTTTTTCCAAAAGTAAGCAAAATTGCTCAAAGCTTTCAACGGGTAAACGAAGTTCAGGCAAATCTTTTGATATTTCGATATAATAATTCCAATCATCGATATCTGATCCATAAATTGATCTATGACCGTGGCTGATATAAATTCCTGCTGATATCGAATTAGTTGCTTCTTTAATAACCCTGTTTTTATTTTTAACATGTGTATATAATTTTTCTATATCATCATCTGTTAAGTTAGGTTTTTTTGCGTAGTAATGAACAATATAGATTGCGTCCATCTGATCAAAATAATGAACAGTATCACTAATAGATATTGCAAAATCATCCTCTTTTGTGTCTAGTAACAACTCATCAATTTGATTTGATAATAATTGAGCATTATTTGGATTAACAATTACAATCAAATGTCCTCTCCTTCCATTTTCTTCTATATCTAACTCTATACCAGGCCATAATTGGCACGTTCCTTTTACTTTATTTACAAATTCATTATATTGTTCAATATCAAAATGATTATGATTAGTAATAGCTAATATTTTAACATCTGTTGCTTTTATTATTTCTTCAAAACAAGTGGCATCAATATTTCTTTTATGTGAGTCCCCACTCTTTGTTTTTTTAGTATGAGCGTGAATGTCAATTTTCATATAAATCACCCCTTTCATTATAGGCAGACATAAACTTCTTTCATTTTTTCAACTAAAAGGTTGTCCTAATATTATAAGTTTCAACACAGACAAGATTTGATAAATATTTCTCTGTAAATCAATGCTAGTCCAACGAATACTCGTATTCATTTTATAGCTTAATTTCCTTAATCTTTTTATTTTCTAAAAAAGTCTTAACCCCTTCAATATCTACAAGGTGTGCTATATGCATTTTATCTTGTAAATCTTTAGGTAAATATGGACTGAATTTTGATTTGAACTTTTCTTGCTCTAATGTAAAATCAAGTAAATATTCTGGTCGCCAATCTGTTTCTTTTATATCTTGTAAAACCCCTGGTAAATCAATACCACCTTCAATGTTAATCCTACCAATTCCATCAATCTCTTTTATATTCACATTATAAGATCGTAAAATCCATGCCAAAGTTTGAAATATTTTTGTTCCAGTATAGGTTTCAAATAAGATTTCATCACCATTATTCCAAATTACTCGTTCGTTTGGTTTTATATTGTATAACTCAAAAGGTTTTCTCTGTTCTTCTAAGTGGTTTTGAGCCATATTATCAATAAACTCGAAGTTTTTCCTTTCACACAGTATTTTGTGCATTCTTTCAGGTATTTTGGGATTTAATATAAAACCTCCTCCAGAGTATTTAGGAGGTTTTCCGTCAACAGCTTTAGCTACATAAATAATATCACGCTCAATATCGATATTTTTTATAGTCCATAATTGTCCTGCCAATATAATATTGTCACCTTCAGATACCATTAAACTTTTGTCTATACTTCCAATTTTTCTGATACCTTCCCGCACTTCAAATTCTTCTTGAGTCATAAAAACAGCATAGAATTCTTTACCCCTCAATAATCTTTCCCCTTCTAGTCCTACAATTAATTCAGCACTATTTCTAATTAACTGCAAAAAGTCGTTTTCTATCATGTAATTAATAACATGATTAATATCTTCTTCTTTTAGTTTATAAAAAGCTGCATTTGCTTTGATATTATCTATAAGTGGATCAAGTCTAACTCCATTTGCTTCGTGGCAAATAGAAATAATTTGATGGAATAAAATATCTAAAGGTAAAGGATATTCCGTTGCTGGCTCAATCCACTTTTCTAATAATAAATCAATTACTGCTAAAGATTGAACTAGACTATCATTAGTTGTACTATATACTTGTAAAACCTGATTTGTTCCAAGCTTTCTACCAGATCTACCTAACCTCTGTTTTAAAGAAGAAACGGTATGCGTATCATCAATTTGAACAACATAATCAATAGCTCCAATATCAATACCTAATTCAAGGGAACTAGTGGTTACTACACTTTTGGGTGATTTAGAATTGGCCATAGTTTTTTCTACATATTCTCTTTCTTTCTTATCTATAGAAGAGTGATGAGCAAGATAAAGTTCTGTATTAACTTCTCTATTTGCTAGACGATTTAAATAAAGTGTTGTTTCTTCTACTTCGGCACGGCTATTACAGAAAATTAAGGAATGTACATTCTTAGTTAATTCTCTAAGGTCTTGATATAAATCAATAGGTTTCTTATAGTCTTTTCCTTTATCGAAATGCATTAAACTAAGTAATAAATCCTTGTCGTCTTCATTAGAATCTATTATTTCAACATTTTTAATATCATTATAGTTAATCCATTCTTTTATTAATTTAAAATTGTTTAGAGTTGCTGAAAGTGCGAAGTATCTAGGTTTTTCTTTTATGTAATTCTCTAACCGAGAAAGTAAGGAACGTAAATGTACTCCCCTTTCATTATCTAAAAAAGCATGTAATTCATCTATAATGATAAATTCTATATCACTAAGAATGTAATTTAGCTCATTTGTTCGATTAATAAATAAACTTTCTATTGATTCTGGGGTAATTTGAAGAATCCCAGCAGGATTTTTTGTTAACTGTTTCTTTTTATTTTGGTTTACATCTCCGTGCCAACGATGAATAGGAATATATGATTTTTCACAAAGTTTAATAATACGCTCAAACTGATCATTAATTAAAGCTTTAAGGGGAGAAATATATAGTATTTTTAAATCTTTGGTTGCATCTTTTTCTATTTGGCTCAAAATTGGTAAAAAGACGGCTTCTGTCTTTCCTGATGCAGTTCCAGAAGAAACAACAACATCTTTATTAGTGTTCATAACAATAGGTATGGTTTTATCTTGAACAGGAGTGAATTCATCCCAACCCATTTCCCATATTTTCTTTTGCATTCTTTCAGACAATAAATAAAATGTCTCGCTCAAGCCTTAACCTCCTAATAGCTTTCTTTTTTAAAACGGTTATTCAAATCAGTAGTTTGATTAGTCATTGAAGTTTCTTGAGAAGTTTCCATATTAATTTCGCCAAATAGTTTAGCCCTATCTATGTTTGGATTTTCATATAAAATATTTAACCTGCTAATAAATCCTTTGATAATATCACCTATAATCACATATTTTTCTGCACCTGGCATTTCGTAATATTTATTTAGATAATTCTTGATTTCTTCATCTGAAACTATGGGATTGTATTTGTAATGTGCTGCATGAATATCTCTTAAGTTCATTAGTAAAGCTAAAGTTTCATTTGCAGATATAGGTTTCAATTTGATAACTGGTTCTTTCAAATCTTGAAATTCTGCATCTTGAAAACCAGGTCTTAATCTTCTTTGCAGAGCTCTATAGCTATATATACCACGCCTCTCATCTTCTAAAAATTCTGGTGTTCCACTGAATGTGATATATAAATTTTCTACATCTCCTTGAAATATATCATTATAAATAGTTAAAATCATTTCATAATTCTTATTTCTTGCTAATGAGTGAGTAATTTTATATAGGTTTACTGCTTCATCAAGATTAATAACCAAACCCGAATATCCAATTTGGTTGACAAATTTGGCTATCACCTTTAGATAACCATAATAATTGTCATCATTTATTATTTCTCTAATACCTAAGTCATTTTTTGCATCTGTTTTAGTTGTATATTCTCCTCTAATCCAACGTAAAACAGCTCTTTTTTGATCTTGATTTTTTTCAATAAAACTACGATAGTAAATATTTAATACCCTAGCAAAGTCATAACCTCCTGTTAATTCATCCATGTTGGAAACGATATGTTCTATTTTTGTTTCAACATCTCTATTAAAATCTTTATTTTCTAAATCTATCTTTTCATAACCTCTAGCTTCAACTACTTGTTCTTGTATATTAAATATCCATTGATCTAAAATATTTGTTAATGCATTTCCTTCTGGAGCACTTTTAGTTGATAAATTTTTCATCAATTCATTATATAAAGCAAGAGCTTGACCATCGTTTCCATATAAGCGACGATCAGGACTGAAATCGGCTTGTGCTACTACAAAGTTTTCCTTTAAGCCTACTTGTTTAATATAAGCTTGCATAAAACTTTTACCAGTTCCAAAATCACCTATAAAAAATTTAATCAATGAGTTTCCATTACTTACTTCATCTAAATCAAGTTCTATTTGTTTCATTTCCTTTTCTCTTCCGATAATAATATACTGTAATCCTCTATTTGGAACTACTCCTGCAGATAGAGATTTTAATATAGCTGTGGAGTCTCTTTTTCTGATTTTCACTATTCTTCCTCCTCTTTGAGAGTTTCTACTAACTCTTCAAAATCTTCGTTAATTATAAAATGCTCTCCTCTTTGCTCAAGAATCACATCTCCTAGTATTTCATCTGATTTTTCGTTTAGTTTTGAAATAAACACTCCAGTAGTAACACCTATATCCCTTAAAAAATTATTAACTTCTTCTATGATCAGCTGTCCATCCTCAAATAATCTTTTTAATAGTAGTCTTTCATTTTCTGTAAGCTCACTAATGAACTTTTTTAAATCCAGGTCCTCTTCAAATATTTCAGGTTCTTCAAAAATATCTTTCTTGTTCTTACCTTCTTTATCTTCTGTTGATTCCTCTATTGCATCAACTTCATCTTCTACATTTTCTTGGAATTGGTTAATAAAACTTTCGTGATTTAATTTTATCTCCTTTGCTTCATTTTCATCTAGTTGAATTTTTTCTCTATTAGTAGATTTATGAAGCTCCGTACTATGTTCGTTATTTTTTGGTATTTCGCTACCATAATTTTCGGATTTCTCTTTTTCTTTCTTAGCATGTTTAAAACGACTAGGTACTTCATTTTCTTCCTCTTTAACTTTGTTTATGTCTTCCTTTGATAGATGATCTAATAGTCTGTTTTTAAAGCCTTCTGGAAGTACTTGCTCTTCTACTTTAATTTGCCTCTTTTCGCCACTTAGCTTCCTAGCAACGTTTTCAGATAATCTGAATAGAGCTGTTATTTCATTAAATAAATATTGTGTAGGAACCATTTCCTTATATTCAACATCATATTGATAAACTCTCCTTCTTACTACAGCACTATTGAATAAATAACGTTTTTCTTGCCATACTTTTTCCTCAAACCACGCTTCTTCTAAATCTTGACCTTCTTCTTTGTTTTCTTCTTGAAATAATTTTAGAGCTTTTTTGAAAGTTGTATATACTTTCTTCTTGTTATTTTTAAAGAATTTAGTTTCATTGTATCTTTGTATTATTGAGTTCCATTGGTTCATTGAAATTTTACTAATATCGTCTTTATGCTTTTTGAATGTTTTGTAAAATTTTTCATAAGGGTTTCGGCTTCTTCTGGTATATGTCCCCCAACTTTGAGCTAATTCTTTTTCATCCAGCTCTATTAACATATCATGAATCCAAGTAGGTAAATAATTATTTATCTTTGGTACTCTATCTTTATATGCTTCATACAATTGAACCATCATGCTAACATTAAATGCAGCATTTAAATTGAAAGTGTAATTGATCAGTTCATAAGTAAACAAAATTATATAGCTCAAATCAGTGTCTAGGAAATTACCTTTTACAACCTGTTCACGCCAGTAAAAATACCACTGTTTTTGATTTTCATCTAAAGACTCAAATGTAGTCCAATATTTATATAAAGGCACAAATTCTGTCTCAAACCCAGGAGTTGATTTATATTTTAGTGAGTCTTTAACAAATTTTTCATCGCCTAAACCTTCTATTCTGACTGTTACCCTAATCTCATTATCCTGACTATGGTTGTCACCTTGTTTGTCTTTTGAAAGGCGTTCAATTTCATTTTTAATAAAATCTGGTGTTTCCAAATCTGCATACTCAGGCAAGATTATATCCTCTTCATTATAGGTTAATTTATTATCAGACTTCTTTGGTTTGTTCTGGGGGACAGTTTCAATTTGCATTTTTTCTTTAGTTAAAGGATTTTTATGTTGAGCTTTTTGCGGAGTACTATAATCAACTTTTTGTGTTTGTGAATGAGTTTTAATAATGGCATTTATCTTTTTCAGTAATTTATATAGACCAAAGCCTATTATAGCAAAAAAAATAGATATAATAATTTCTCCATCAATCAAGCCAAACAAGACGAAGAGTCCGACAGATATCATCAATAAATATATTGTTATTTTTACAGGGTATTTCAATAATTTTGTCCACACGTCATTTACCCCCTCAAAAGTTAACAAATATGATCTTAAAGTTATGATTTTAATATTTTTTCTCTATTCACTTTAAATGTAAAAAAAAGTAACTATAAACATATCATTACAACAATTTTAAAAGAGGAATAATTTTATCTATCCATGGTGTTAGTTTTGATTTTATAGGACGCTAAATGCTTATATATATGATATATTCCATCTAGAACATGAAAAAAATCATTATACCAGTTTTCCATTTCTTCAAAGTTTAATTTGATATTATAATCTTCAGTTTGATTATCCATTTCAGTTGGTAGAAGATTTGTATAAATAACTTCAATCCCATTAAATATTTCTTGTAATTCTGCATTTTCTTTAATATTATTTTCTGAAAAATCTAGAGAATTTAGTAAATAAGAACAATAATCTATACATAATTGTACTCTTTTATTAATTAAATCGGTGGCTGAATTAATATATTCTTGAGTAATATTTAAACCTACTGTATCTTCTTTGTTTTGTATTAATTCTTCAAGGTATTTAAATTGTATAACATGAGAAATGTAATTGTAACATTCACTTAACTTGAACATTATTTTTTCAGTATAATTTAGGTCAGGGATAGAAGTTGTCCATTTTTCTAAATTCAGCTTTTTAATTAAGCTATCTTCAAGATAAACTGGCATCATTAAATCTAGGAAAGATAATTTATTGTTATTATTACCTTCTAACACTCTGTATAATGGGAATGAATACATAACTGAATTCAAAATTTTACCACATTCTAATATAATAACATTAATTTTTGTGTAATTTTGTTCTAAATATAGCTTTTTAAAGTCAAATTGTTCTTCTATTTTAAAAGCGTTTTGTAAAGCATTGAATATATCTTTTAATATTTTTTCTTCATTTAAAAATATATTTTTATAATCTACGATTAATATATTGTTAAGCCCATTCTGATTTTTAACAAGATTTGTTTCTAAATCTCTATTTTTTAGTTCATTAACTAAACTACTATGAAGTCTTTTCTCAATATTTCTCATTTCTTTATATACACTATTTTCTATCTTTTGATATGGCTTGAATTTGTCATTAGCAAATTTTTTCCATAAAAGCGAAGTTAAATGATAAAATCTCCTTTCTTCTTTTTCTAAACGATTTAATTCATCTTCACTAACATAATTCATGAAATGTTTTCTAAATTCATTTTGTAATTTTGGTAGTAGTATTAAGGCATCATATAAGCATTGTATAGACCTATAAATATCATTAGAGGAATAATATATGTTCTTTTTGGACTTAGGTCAAAATTTTGGACACCAAAAAGTTAAGTATTAAGCAGATTGCTTTGCTAGATCCTCAACATGTTGAGGAGTTAAAAACTCCAAACTTCCATGGATTCTTGTTCTGTTGTACCAGCTCTCAATGAACCTAAATAGAGCAATTTCAGCCGATTTGAAGTCTAAGTACTTAACATGGTTAACTTCTTCCTTTTTCAAAGTAGCATGAAATGATTCGATATGTGCATTGTCATAAGGGCAGCCTTTTCTGCTAAATGATTGCTTGATCCCTTTGTACCTTAAAAAACGCTTAAAGTCATCGCTAGTGTACTGGGTACCTAGATCACTATGTAGAATAAGTCCATTGCCAGGTTTCTGTGTATCATAAGCATTTTTAACAGCTTTAATAACTAAATCTGTTGTCATGGTCTTGCTAAAAGAGTATCCAACAATTTTATGGGTGTGTAAATCCATTACAGAGGCTAAGTAGCACCAGCCGTCTTTAACAGTATCAATGTATGTAATATCAGTAACCCACTTTTGATTGACAAATGTAGTTGAAAAGTCTTGTTTTAGGAGATTCTCTCGTTCGACTACTTTTTCTCTACTAGGATAAGGCCGATATTTTTTCCTGACAATTGATTTGATACCCTCTTTTCTCATTAATCGTTGGACTCTTTTTAAGCTGACTTTGTATCCTTTATTGATTAGCACAGCGTGGATCTTTGGTGCACCATATCGCTTTTTACTGTTTTTATGAATTTGAGTTATTTGATCTAATAGTTCTCTGTTTTCTTTGTCACGATTAGATTCAACTCGATTTATTGTTTCGTAATAAGTACTTCTCGGAAAGTCTAGAGCATCACAAATAGCTTTGATAGTATGCTCGTCCTTTTGTTCTTTTATAAATTCAGTAAGCTCTGTATTGTCTACTTTTTGGCGAATATGGTCATAGCCTTTTTTAAGATTTCATTCTCCTCTTTCAAGCGAGCCATTTCTTTTTGCATTTCTTCCACATCTTTTGAAGTGGCTCCCTCACTGCCAGATTGTTGGTTTGGAGAGAAATCTTTGATCCATTTATAAATAGTAACCTCTGTCACACCATATTCGCTAGACAAATCCTTCACAGAACTACCTGAATTATATAAATCTACAATTGTTCTTTTGAAGTCTTCATTATATCTCTTATTACTCATTACTGGACACATCCTTTCGTTATTAATATTGTAAGTGACTTAACCATGATGTGTCCAAGAATTTATACTAACACCACCCTATTTCTTTGAAAGCTTCTTAACAGCTGATGCATTTCTAGTACTATTTTGCATTGCATAAATTAACTTAGGTAATTCTTTTATTAGACCTTGAACGCCAATATTTTTTATTTCAGATGTATCCATAAACTATGGACTTAGGTCAAAATTTTGGACACCAAAAAGTTAAGTATTAAGCAGATTGCTTTGCTAGATCCTCAACATGTTGAGGAGTTAAAAACTCCAAACTTCCATGGATTCTTGTTCTGTTGTACCAGCTCTCAATGAACCTAAATAGAGCAATTTCAGCCGATTTGAAGTCTAAGTACTTAACATGGTTAACTTCTTCCTTTTTCAAAGTAGCATGAAATGATTCGATATGTGCATTGTCATAAGGGCAGCCTTTTCTGCTAAATGATTGCTTGATCCCTTTGTACCTTAAAAAACGCTTAAAGTCATCGCTAGTGTACTGGGTACCTAGATCACTATGTAGAATAAGTCCATTGCCAGGTTTCTGTGTATCATAAGCATTTTTAACAGCTTTAATAACTAAATCTGTTGTCATGGTCTTGCTAAAAGAGTATCCAACAATTTTATGGGTGTGTAAATCCATTACAGAGGCTAAGTAGCACCAGCCGTCTTTAACAGTATCAATGTATGTAATATCAGTAACCCACTTTTGATTGACAAATGTAGTTGAAAAGTCTTGTTTTAGGAGATTCTCTCGTTCGACTACTTTTTCTCTATTAGGATAAGGCCGATATTTTTTCCTGACAATTGATTTGATACCCTCTTTTCTCATTAATCGTTGGACTCTTTTTAAGCTGACTTTGTATCCTTTATTGATTAGCACAGCGTGGATCTTTGGTGCACCATATCGCTTTTTACTGTTTTTATGAATTTGAGTTATTTGATCTAATAGTTCTCTGTTTTCTTTGTCACGATTAGATTCAACTCGATTTATTGTTTCGTAATAAGTACTTCTCGGAAAGTCTAGAGCATCACAAATAGCTTTGATAGTATGCTCGTCCTTTTGTTCTTTTATAAATTCAGTAAGCTCTGTATTGTCTACTTTTTGGCGAATATGGTCATAGCCTTTTTTAAGATTTCATTCTCCTCTTTCAAGCGAGCCATTTCTTTTTGCATTTCTTCCACATCTTTTGAAGTGGCTCCCTCACTGCCAGATTGTTGGTTTGGAGAGAAATCTTTGATCCATTTATAAATAGTAACCTCTGTCACACCATATTCGCTAGACAAATCCTTCACAGAACTACCTGAATTATATAAATCTACAATTGTTCTTTTGAAGTCTTCATTATATCTCTTATTACTCATTACTGGACACATCCTTTCGTTATTAATATTGTAAGTGACTTAACCATGATGTGTCCAAGAATTTATACTAACACCACTATTTTCTTCCTTTCTAGCATTTATTGGTTTTTCAAATTAACCATGATTAAAACTATGTTATAACATAAAAAAATTAATGACTAGCTTTTTTTCATTACTATTGAGTGCATGAAATCACTTTTTAACAAAATTTTGGTATTTATAGACTTCAAAGTAATAGCGTTACTTTTTGCATATGCTAGACTGCATTTATACTTCTGATATAAAAAATAAATGGTAACTAATTTTACTTTATAACACCAAAACTATCGGGGCTATAAGTTTATTCTTAACGTGAATCGTACTGTGAAATATCATTTTTAATAGCTGCACCAACTTCAAAAGAATTGCAGCCATCTTTCCTTTTTATTTTATATTTTTTAATGCATATACGATTAAAACGACAGTTCTCGCAACTTTTCCGAGGTTTCTTAACTTTTGTGGTATCTTTCAAACTTTGATCATTTAATGAGTAGTATTCTGGTATATATGAAGCGAGATATGCCTTCAAGAATGTCAGTGTAGGAAAATTTGTCTCATTATTGATTGTTAAATTAGTTGTATTATATAAAAAGCGATCAAACCAAAAATTAATGAAATCATTGATATTTATAAAAATTTTATTATTTTCCTCGTATTTTTTAAGGGTTTTTATAAAATCATTATATAAATCATAGTTGATTTCTCTAAATATTTTATCCATTGAAAAATAATTTAAATCAAAAGATTCTTTTTTTGCAACCTCAATGTCGGACACAGTAATATTCTTTTCTGTTTTATTATATTTAATGTTTGTATTCTTTTTGAGTCCTTGTTTATTTTTGTAAAAATCATCTTCTAACTTTCGTAATTCTTTAAATTGACATTTATAATTTTTGGGAAATTTAACGCTTTTTACTTGACCTTCATTAACCTCTATTACCAAATGATACTTTTTAGAAATCTTCCATACACTAATATAAAACATAAAAATAACTATTTCTTTTAATATTTTTATCCAACTATCATTTAAAAAGCAGGAAGAATCTTTAATTAAATCACAAGAATTATGCCACATGAGAAAATAACCTAGTCGCTTGTATTTTATGTTTTTTTTAATTCTATTGTGCTCTTCTAACTTCAGATAAGCTTTTTTAACATAAATTCTTTTTCCAAATTCAGCATCAGCACAATAATTGAAATGAAAGCTAATTAGTTGTCCCTCATGTTCTATAATAACATACAAATTATCCTTAGAAATTTTAGCGTTTATGGGGGACCTTAAGTTAGATTTAGTCATTAATATAGTGCCAATCCGAATAAATTTATTCAAAGCTCTCATCTCCCTAATTATGAAAAAAGATAATTTTCCGCTTATATTAATGCCTGTTTTTTGAATTTTTACACATACTCTAAAAGGATATTTATAATAATATTTCGAAATTTATCAACAGAAATCCTTCCATATTTTACTGATGTTTCAAAAAGTGATTATATAAAGTAATTCAACTACATATCATTTGCAAAATACTTCCGATTTAAATACCCCTTTAAATCTTGCCCCACCTTTGATGTTAACTCCTGCCATGTAACAAATTTAGTACGTTTTCTTAAATCTTCATCTTTACAAGCCTCCCTAACCTCATAAAATTTCCTAATTAAATCTGGTCTTCTTTCATCAACTAAAAGTGTAAATGAAAACTCCTCTTCAAAAGCAACCAAAAAATTTCTAATCAACTGATAGGATTCTATCTTACCATTTCTTTTAAGTAGCATGTCTGGATTGAAGACTTCCTGGAAGTTTAGGTAGCCTTTAATTACTTGGACTTCTTTATCAGTAAAATTTTCTTCTGTAAGCTTGGCTTCGAATATATGGCTGCCTATTTTCATATCTATTTCTGTAGCTCGTCCATGTTTTTCGTTGGGAAAACTGGCCTGCCATCCAAACTTTATTTCGTCTGGTTCAATTTCCAACAAATCAGTTAATCCCTTCCACTTGAACACTTCAGGGTAGCAGAAAATGTTCATTAATAGCGCATCTGAACTGTTTAGGGACTGCATTTCGAGTGTTCCGTCATCAAAATGATTATGCTTCTTTTCTAGTCTTTGTATATACTCACAATTTTCATCAACACATATTAAATAATTATTTCTATCCTTGTCTAGATATTTAACAGCTTTTGTGCAATGGGGACAGAGGATTATTTGATTATTAGGAACCTCAACATATCCAGTGTCTTGCATTTTTTACAAAAGATAACGTTTACAACTTTTACGTACTTGTTGTTATAAATTGTCTTATCGGTATCACACATATCACAGGTCGAATTACCATGCTATATGATTAACCCATACTTACACCCCTCTAAAGAAAATAGGAAGCCCTTCACGGGCAAATGTGAAGGGCAAAAGTTTTGGGGTTTATAGAAATAATAAATATTTCGCTGCTAAATAACCCAAAGAGATTAAAGGAGGGTCTTTTTCTTTCAAGACCCTTAATAACCAATGAACTCCTGTATGAATTTACCATATTTTGTGTAATTATCTAATTAATTTTACCTATGCCTATCTCATCAAGGTAATGTATTTTTCCTTCCCCGGTCATTGTTAACTCTTTCAGGTCGTTATTATTACCGAACCATTTTCTACTATCTGCAACATCTGAAGGATATGCAAAGTTTGAATAAGTACCAAGAGCTAGCATAAAAGAAGCTCCAATACCAGTTTCGGGCATAGTACCGCCCCACACTCTTACGTCAAAAGAATAATCTGTGGTATTAGTAATAGAAATTTCTTCTGTACCATCTAAATAATCCTCATATAAATCAACTCTGATTTCATAGTGAGTTTTTATATGTTCCCAAAAAAAGGGGTATTATTTTGAGATAAGCTGTTAGTCATTAAAACTCCTTCACCTCCAAAGTTTTGTTTAATAAAATATCTACTACATATTAGTGACTTGAGCAGGGAATAGCGCAAACAATTTGATTATCTGTTGCATATGAATTTGGCGCTAAGAATTATTCCATATAATTATCGTTTGATTTTCATAGTGACATTGACTTGGGTAGGTTTTTTCTGTATAATGTGCATAAACTAACAACAAGGAGAGTAGAGATGAGTGAAATAACAATTAGAAACTTGGAATCAAAAGACTTGCACCGTGTTCTTGAACTGAATGAAGAATCTGTACACTTTTTATCTCCACTGGATATGGATCAGCTTAAGGAATTGATTTATGAAGTGGATGTCGCAAAAGTGGTTGAAGTGAGTGGAAGTGTTGAAGCGTTTGTTTTGGCGTTTCGTGAGAACAGACGTTACGACAGTGTGAATTATCAATGGTTTGCTGAAAAGTATGATTCGTTCCTCTATATTGATCGCGTGGTGGTGTCGGTGGCGATGCATGGTAATGGTATTGGGAAGGCACTTTATGAATCCATTTTGGAGTCTGCGCGTGTCATGGAGGTTCCGGTAGTTGCTGCAGAAATTGACATTGAGCCTGAAAACCCTGTTTCACTGCAGTTTCACAAACACTTCGGTTTTGAAGAAGTTGGTAAACAATCAGTGGCCAATGGTAAAAAAGTAGTCTCTTTACAAGTGGTTACTCTAAATAATACTTCAAGAAAAATTAATTAGTTAAAAACCTCGTTATGCTCAAGTCATCAGATTGATCATAATCGTTGGGGCCTATTCAAAATAATTACATAATAATTAGAGGTGGCTATCCGGGGAGAGAACATAACCTCCTAGTCAGTGAGACTGCTTAAAAAGAACTGTCTTCCCCGGATACCATAAGTAGCAGTTACAGACTATAGTTGTGCCTCGAGTTATTCGTCGCTATTTTTATCTTTTGCTTCGTTTAGACCTTTCTTTACAGCATTTTTAATTAATTGATATATTATAAATCCTCCACCCAAAAATACAAACAAAACTATTACTAACTCTGGCATTCCTATTCTCCCCATAATAGCACCTCCACAGTTTTTGTATTTCTAAGCATAATACTGAATGGTACTTTCTGTTTAAAACCACTTTCATATTTAATCATTCTTTCACCAATCTAATGATTTCTTCTAATTGTTCACCGTCTTTTTTCCATTCAATGATTACTTCTGTTTGCTCATCACTAATATGCTTTTCAGCAATTAATAGGAGGTTTATTTCTAGCGTCTGCTACTTTTCTGTTAAAAATTATTATAAACACCGTAGCAAATAATACACCTTTTTGCTATGAAAATATAGTAAGATTCAGAAAGATTGGTTATATTCTATTAGGATTTGCCATGTTTGATTTCATCATCAATATACAAAACTTTGGGACTTTTTTAAATTTCTATCCATATTTTAGCATCGGATTGGATACATTGATATATTTTCTTCTAGCTTTCTTAACACTAACACTAGCTGAAATATTTAGACTCGGATACAAAATAAGTCTGAATAATCATTATCCTTTTAAACATTATTTAATCCACTGAGATAGGACCTCTCCTACCTCAGTGGATTTTCTTTTTTTCTATAGTCAACTTATTACCTTTTTCTTTTATATCTAAATCATAAACTTTTTCTCTTTCTGGATCAGTAGTTTCCTTTGTTATTTTTTCTGATTTATTTTGTTGATTACTTTCAGATTAAAACGAATTAGATTGATCAGATAAATGTATTTAAACATTTAGATTAAACATTTAACGGAATTTCAACAACAAACTGTTTAGAACCGTCTTTCATACTTGTGCTATAAAGTTTTAATGTTATTTCTTCATCTACATCTGAAGGTATTTCAACTTCCTCTTCAAAGTATCCCCAGTCTCCCATAGCAGCTGTTGTATGATCTTTGTAAACTACTTCACCATCTTCTGTAACTAAATCATAGGAAACTGTGCCCTCAAAAACACTAGCAAGTCCTGTTAATTTAACTTTGTCCTCTATTTCATCTCCCGGTTCAGGACTAAATACTTTAATATATTCAGATTCTGCAACTATAGGTGATTCAATAGTATCAATGCCAATAAAACTTTTAAAATATCTGTCGGGATCTTCAACATCGATGAAATTCAAGGGGAGATCATTATTCTCTACGATAATTAAATCATAGGGATAAGTTAAAGCTTCCGTAACTAGCTCATCTTCTCCAGGTTCTGTTGAACGAACTTTTATATCTATTTGATCCGAACCTTCCACTACTTCTGTTACTTCTACATCATAACCTCCAGTGGGTTTAGTTCCCTCAGTTACTAATACAAATCTATAACCTTCATATTGTTTTTCTTGAACAGCCGGGACCTCTTTTGAATAATTGATCCATTCTTGAATTTCATTAGGTATATTATTTTGTTCTGGTCTGTAATAGCCATCTTCAAATTCTATTTTCTCTTCCCAGTTACTTTTATCTGATTCATTTGCGTCGTCACTGTCTGAATTGTCAGTTTTATCTTTATCGGTATCTATCACTACTTTATTATTATCGCCATCCCAAGTTACATCAGCATCGAATTTTTCTGCAATAACTCTCAACGGAACCAAGGTCCTACCGTTCTCAATAATTGGTTCAGTATCGGATTCCAATTCCTCACCATCAAAAATAATTGTTACTGAGGAAAGTGCGTTAACGGATACTGCTAAAATAATAGATAGCATTGCTACAACTGCGATTGTTAATATTTTCTTATTCATAGATCAACACTCCTTTGTTTTGTTATTCATCTATATATGACGATCAAGTATTAAAAAAGTTACTATGAGTTAATTACCAAAAAAATCTTTGATTCTACTTTCCTATGAATATTTTCAATAAGTTAAAGGATTAGAAAAAGATCGACGAATGATCATATTATTGTCAAATGACCACATAATGAATTTAATCCTGTATTCTTTCATCAAGTTGAATAATGCCCTCTTTAATAATATCGTACGCCAAATTTAGTCGTTTGGCAGAAATATTATCTTCTACAGTATCTAAAGGAGTGTGATAAACTGGTTCTAATCCTCGTTCCCCCATCCATACCAGGCATACTGCTGGGATTCCTTTATCATCGAAGGCAACATGATCAGAATTGATATTGACCTGAGCATCAAAAGTAGCTACATCATAATCTAATATTTCCTGTCCTTCAAGTAAACTATTGGTCACTTCATTTTCACTTTGGTCTAAGGAAGTGATAAACAATTCATCATTTTTCGGATAACTGGTTCCAATCATGTCAGGATTAATATTATAATGATTTTCAAGTTCTTCCTCAGAAAGTTGTTCAACATAGTGATATGCTCCAAACAAACCAACTTCTTCAGCACCCAGATTAGCAAAGCGAAGTTCTGCATCTAGGTCTTTATTTTTTAATGATTCTGCCAGTTTGAGTAAAGTGGTAGTTCCTGAAGCATTATCACTGGCGCCGGGAGAACCAGGCACACTGTCCAAATGGGCTGTGACTGTGATAATCGGAGCATCTTCCTTATCTGACTTCTTTGTGGCCACCACATTATATGACTTTAAATCAATATTTTTATAGCTGCTGATTTCTAACTCTGGAGGATTTGCATGTTCTTTTTCCATTTCTTGTAACCACTGACCATGAATTGATGATGCTCCAAGGATAGGTATATTCACTTCCTTTTCTTTTCCTTCTTTATCTTGTATCAGTGGTACCATAGTTTGAGCTTCAGTATTTCCTTGATGATGTTCATCATCAAGGAAGGTAAAAATAACCGCCTCTGCTCCGGCCTCTTTTGCATTTTCGATTTGCTGTTCACTTATTTCGAAAGTTCTCAGATTTAAATCTTCATTAAATTCCCATTCGACTTCTGTATCATCTACTTTGATCAAAGCAATATTACCATCAACTTCTTCAGGGAAATCACCTTCTTCCATACCAGTTCCACTATAATACATTTCCCCTTCTACAGAAGCTGTTTCACCATGGGGAGAAGTCATTGCTTGCCAAACAGTATCGTGATATTTTTCATAAGTCCAGCTTTGATCAGCTAATTCTGCTGAAACATTTCCAAAATGTTCTTCTCCGTCCATCACAGAAATATCTGCTAGTTTCATATTTTCTGGCCCTTTAAGATCTTCAAACCCTGTTTGCTCGCTTAACTTAAACTCTTGTAGTTCCAGTTCATATCCTTCTTCATCATATCCTAAATCACGGTAAACATCCTTTAGGAATAGGGCTGCTTCCTTTTCCGCTTCAGATCCAGGTGGACGAGGACCTATCTCTAATAAATCTTCAATATATCCCTGGATAACCTCCCCTTCCCCTGGTTTCATTTCAGCGACTAAATTACGACTTTCTGTTACTGAAAAAGTATATTCTTGTTCTTTACTAACCTTTTCTCCGTCTTCAAACCATCCAATAAACTCCCAACTTTCTCCGGTATCAACTGATACCGTTATTTCTTCGCCTTGCTCATAAGTTCCACTTCCTGAAACTTCACCGGCTTCTTCTGGTTCTAAATTTAAAAAAACCATATATCCGTGATCACCACATCCTGTTAACTTAACTGTTATTAATACAGCGATTAACAGTATAAAAAATAATTTTGTAATTGAGAGACTACTTTCGACTGTAAATCTCATAATAATCCTCCCCGATATTAATAGTTCTTTATCAGTTGCTTTTAGAGTTGTTAACTTTTTAAGTTTCTCTTTAGTTAGTATAATCGTATCTTTAGGTACTGCTGTTTTGCGTGACGAGAGTATCTAAACTGTATATATAATTTTATTATTTTCATCTAAAAAGCTTATATCTTCTCCTACCATATCCTTTATATTTGTAAAAGTGCATGGTAATCCTCGGGCAGTTAAAAAATCCGATCCAGACATTAATTGAAAATGAAGATGAGGTGCATCTGAATTACCAGAATTGCCTATCTCACCTATTATATCTCCTTGATGCACTTTATCCCTTGTAGTTACTTTTAAACTTCTTGGAATTAAATGGGCATAAAGTGAATATTCATTCCTTCCATGTTTTATTGTTATATAGTTACCAAGCATACTGGTAACAAAACCATGTTTATATTCTAATTCGCTCCATTTTTCTTTATCGAGTCTTGAGCCAAATCCAGGAGGATTTTCAGGAAAATCAGCGAAACAATCTACTACTTCTCCATCGGCAATTGCATAAACTTCCTCACCATAACAAGAATAATTTTTATTAGAAGTATTACCATTAGTCGTTAATACAAAATCTGAATTCATTTGAATAAAATCTAATGCAAACTCTTGACTTAAGGTACGGCGGTGACTATATATATCATTATAATTGTTTGTGACTACCCATGATCCTTTAACCGGTAAAATATATTCATAATTGTTATGATATTTTTGTACCAATATCTCATTAGTTATCTTGTTCTCTTTATCATTCATATTTTTATAAAAAATCTCTAAAATACATTTATCAACAGCTTCTTTATCGAGAATTTTAAAATGTTCTAATAAAATACCGGTCTCCTGATTAGGCTCTAACTTTGATGTCTCCGATAGTATTTCATATTCCCAAAAATTTGTAGTTCCAAGAATCAACAGAGAACCTATATTTTGTATTTTTTCTAAACTCTTTTTGAGTTCACTTGCATTATTTTTTATCATTTCCTCCGAATATACAATTTTTTTAACTGGTCTACCGTCTACTATAGCTGTGAAAGAAATATTAATTAATCTTACAGACTCTTCCAGATTATTCTTTACCTTTACTGCTCTAAGTAAAAAATCAGACTCTATTTGAGAATTAACCTCTTTAGTAACATTTATAATATAATTAGAAGGTATTACAGAAACTTTCAATTAAGATCACGCCCTCCTACTTGGCTGTTATAGCTCTATTTGGAAACTTCATAACAACAAACAGTAAACCTAATACAATAAAAGGTAATATAAAATATAATTTAGGCTTACTTTATTCCTCCTAATAGTTCAAAAAATATATTATCTATTCTTTTCGATATTTACCACTATTTTCCTATGATATTAAATTAAAACTGAAAAAATTTCGAAAATCACTCCCCTTATCTTTATCAACATCTTCTGCAAGAAAAGGCTGTAACCCAAATAGAAAAAGTTATTCTAAAAACAATTATAAAACTAGTCATGACAATATTATCTTTTTTTGTAAAGAATTTCTTTTATATAATCACTACCTTCAAAGTCTTGTAACTCTACTTCATCAATCTTCCAGGAATTTTCTTGTACTTCAATTAAATGAAAATATTTATTTATATAGGCAGAGATATTTTCATTATTTTCTTTAGGAACACCCTTAATCATAAAATATTGTTTGACTTTTGCCGACTGGTTCTCTACATTTACATCAACAGTTCTTCTCTTTGGGTAAATAGAATATTCATTATCATCTTCATTTAAATCTTTTATAAAATTAACATGTGTATTATCTCCCGACTTAAAAGCCTGTTTATCTCTAAGTGAATTACTTTTTGCTATTGAATCTAAGTAATAATCACTGGCTTCGGTAGGACCTTCAAAAGTTATAGTATAAAATAGATAAGGATTTATATATAAAATAATTACTAAAGCACATATCAAAATAAACAACACCATGGGAAGTTTAGTTCATGACTTTCCATATAATTGCCACCTTTCATTTAAACTTAATAAAATACCAGTATATTGGTTCATATTTGAAATAATATCAGTTCATACTAAAAAAGATATTATTTCTAGGGGGTAGAGACAATGCCGGATAGGTTTTACTCTGGTTTTATATCTGGTATATTAGCTGGTATTTTTCCAATTATTATAAATTTAGGCAGTCTTTTAATAGGATTGACAACTCTAATTTGGTCAGATTTTATGTCAGTATATATTATTGGAAGAACGCCTGAAGGTATTTGGGAAACTCTATTTTTCATACTTGTACAGTTTCTATTCTTAGGAGTACTTGGAATATTTTTCACTTTTTTACTACCCCATATTTTAAGTAAGCGTATTGTTTTAAAAGGGTTTCTATATGGTATAGTAGTATGGTTAGTTTTATTTACTATGCCTAACATTCTAGGGATTCCTAAGCTTGAAGAAGTTCCGATAAAAACTGCAATGACTCACATTATTAGTGCAGGTGCTTGGGGTGTTGCGCTGGCTTTGATTTTAAATAGAATAAATTTTAAAGTATCCAATTAATATCGGTTGGACAATTTACCATCTGATTTAATCATAAACTTATCATCTAATAGAGTTTATGATTTAATCTATTTTCATCATATCCCCGAATCGAGAACCGATATAAATACTGTCACCCAGGGGCTGAACCATATAATAATAATGGAAATGATAAGGTGAGTTATCTAATGTTTCATATAGGGAAATGTTGCCCACATAATGCTTAATCTCTCCTGTTTCTCTTTTAAGGACAAAGATTTTGTCCCTACCTGGTACAATTAACTCATCATCCCTTACGAAAGGCTTTTTGCTTACATTGAAAGGTCTGACTCCATCTGTACCACCACTAATGGCAAACTCTTGAGACCAATTCTGGTCATCTTTTTTCAGGCAATAAGAAATAATTTCCTCTTCAGTTACTAAAAATATTTCATTCTCATTTCCCTTAGAGGCGGCTTTTAATCGATGATTATTTTCCCAAAGGATCTTATCTTCTTTTATGGAATATAGATGATCTTCCTGGGCAATTAGGTCATTGGTTAGCCAGAATATTTTATTGCCTTCTACAGGAAAAGAATCCAAAGTTTCACCTGTATTAAGGTCTATTTTGTATAAATCCTCTTCTTGGGTTAAATCATCCTTTGAAAAAAACCACTTGATGCTTTCCCTGTGTTCCGGATAAAGTTTGCACTCATTCATGATATCCAAACCAGGATTGCTGCTGTGTTCTACGTTTTGTTTGTTTTTAGACCATTCTTGTTCTCCAGTTTTACTATTCAAAGCTATAATTTCGTGTTTTTCTCTGGATGCCTCATCTTCTCCCTTAAGAAGAATAACATTTTCATGATAGGGTATCTCAGTTAATTCATAAGTACCCGGTTCCAGTTCTTGTTCCCAAATTGTTTCTCCAGATTTTGGTTCTATCCCCAATAAAGTATGTTCGGGATTGAAAGTATCGTTACTGTTTTCATGTTGATAGATAATTAACATTTCTTCAGCTTTGACAATATGTGCTGAAATTCTAGGTTCATTTTCGTGTTCCCGACTCAACTCCTTTTGCCAATTTATATCCCCAGTAGACATATCTTTGCTGGTGATTACCGGGTCTTTATTAGTAAGTAAGGCATTTGTTTGATTAATGAATACATCCTGTTCGTCTCCGGATAGATAGTATTCTACGGGGAATAAATCAGCGTCGTATTTCCAGTTGATACCTCCTGTTTCTCTGTCTAAGGAATAGAGGAATAAATTATCATGGTAACCACTTTCCAGGCCATCATTAGCGACTATTAATAAGTTGTCTGCAGTTTTATCAACAAGGTGATTATATCCTAATCTACTATGGGATTTCCACTGATACTTGTCTTCATTTCGCCACAGATCAACTTCCATACCTTGTTTTAACTGCTGCTTATCCAAGTGAAAACTATAATGATGATATTGCTGGTTGTCATTTTTACCAATCAATGCAATTTTCCTATCACTATACCAAGAATCATATGGATAAATCCCGGTAATCTCTATAATGTCATCAGGAAGTGAATAGATTTGAACGGGATCGTGCTCTATCTGGTCTTGTTTAATGTTTCTGAAGCTTTCAACTAGATAGTAACTGTTGTCATGTTCGTAAAGATAAATGTCCACCGGGACATCTTTTATTTGTTCTTCTTGTTGTTCTGAGAATTTTTTCAATTCTACCCTGTAAATTTGAGTTCCTGTATCGACAATATCGTGATCATGTAAAGACAGGGTTTCCGTATGTTCACCATCCTCCCAGGTAACTGACAAATATCCGTGATTTTCTCCGTCAGATACCTTGAATTCAAATATGCTAGTTTCAGACCTTCTAGCAATATTGGTATTAGAAAAAGTTAGTTCATCATCATCCAAGTCTATGTTTAATTCCCTAAATTCTTCCGTGAGATCTGCTTCTTTTTCGTATTCACGTCCCCTGACTTTATTTTCATATTCAGGTCCCCTGATATGATGCCCTGATACTGTCACATTATCGTTTTTATCTTGGTTAATCTCATAATAAAATTCACTGTGCAGTTTGTGAACTGTCCATTTTCGTTCCTGTTCATCTGACTGTTCTTCGATAGGATAATAAGACTGAATCTGGAAAGTATTTTCCTCTGAAGTGATTTCTTGTTTTTCGAGTTTAAGATTTGTAATTTCCTTTTCCTCGATAAGTTTGGAGATCTCGCGTTTCTCGGTAGAGTGATCAGCTGATGTTGTCATAAAGGTTTCATTGTCTAGCGGCCCATAAGCTGTAAAAACAAGTAGAACAACTAGCAAACACCCACTGAGCGTGATTGTGGTTCTTCTGATTAGCAAAGGTGTCACCTCCGATTTATTAAGACTTAACATTAGCGGTAACAAATTTTTTAAAGGCACATAAATCAGATGATGTTCATCATTCTTTAGTTATACTGTTCTACTAATATCTTATATAAATATCTTCATCTTCTAGGTGTTCTACTCCTTCATTTGTTACTTCTGTTTCATCAAGATTAACCACTTTTAAACTATCAGCTTCTGCCAGTTCTTTTACTCCTTCATCTGTTACATCGGTATCCCAAAGATCAAGCTCTTCCAAACTATCAGTTTCAGCTAATGCGTTTACATCTGTGACTTTGGTTTGTTTAAGGTCAAGCTCTTCTAGATTATCTGCTTCTGCTAGATATTTTACTCCTTCATTTGTTATTTCCGTTCCATCAAGATGAAGCATTTCTAAATTGTCTGCTTCTGCCAGGTATTCTACTCCATTATCTGTTACTTCAGTCCATCCAAGAATAAGCACTTCTAAATTATCTACTTTTACTAGCTGTTCTATTCCCTCATCTGTTACTTCAGTGTCTACAAGACTAAGTTTTTCTAAATTATCAGTTTCCGCAAGGTGTTCTGCTCCATCATCTGTTACATCGGTTCCGTGAAGATCAAGCTTTTTTAAGTTATCTGCTTCTATTAAGTGTTCTAACCCGTCATCTGTTACTTCGGTTCCGCTAAGAATAAGCCTTTCTAAACTTTCAGATTCCGCTAGGAGTTTTGTTCCTTCATCTGTTACATCCGTATGGGTAAGACTAATCTGTTTTAAATTATCAGCTTCTGCTAACTGTTCTATTCCTTCATCTGTTATTTCCGTATAGTTGAGATTGAGCTCTTCTAAATTATCCACTTCTGCGAGTGTATTCACATCTTCTATTTTGGTTCCTTGAAGGCTAAGTTCTTGTAAATTGATTGCATATTCAATTCCTTTGATATTTATATCTTCACCACTTACAGTCAAAGTTGTTAAATCTTCAATATTTTCTTCAGTTATTTGCTCTACACCTAGTTCTTCCTTAATTGCTGCTTTTAAGTTTTCATCTTGTACATCCACTTCATACTCCTCTGGAGTACAACCTATCGTAAAAGAGATTAAAATTGTTAAACTTGCTGCTATTGCTAAATAAGCTAATTTCCTTAGTGACAAACTACCACCTCACATTCTTTAATAAAATTACTACATATAAAATATCAACTGCGTCAAATAAACTCAGATACTATTCATTAAAACAATCATAAATTATTTCTTTTTTCTTCCCATGCACTATTTATTAAGTTTATCAATTTTTTCTCTTTATCCTTAGGTAATTTTGTTAAATCCTCAATATCGTTACTCGAACTTGTAGAAACAAAAGTTTCTTCTTTAAACCAAACATTTAAAGGATATTTAATATAACCATCTTGGGGGTAGGATACCTTGAAGTGTACATCAATGTTTTCTTCTAGTTTTTGGGATTTTTTATTATCTGTTTTTATATTTTCATTTGAGGATTCAATATAATTACGAAAATCTATATATTGATCAATTTTATTAACATCTGTAGTATTTCTAAAAACTCCTTTCTTATAAAAATATTATTTAATAGGCGGTAGAGTCTTAGCTATCGCGTTAAAGTACATAAATCAGATGATAATGCATCAACCATGTTTAAAACTCCATCTTTCTAATTTAAAAATCTCCTTCAATATTTTATACTCTCAATGAATTTCTCTTTTACATTGTCATTTTTATCTACATATTTTAGTTGAACAGCCACTTTTCTATCGTCAAGCCATTCAGATAACTTGATTCTTCTGTATAATTCTTCTTGAGCCCTTTCTTTAGCTATTTCTTCTTCAAATAACTCTAAAGGTTTTGCCGATGCTGTTTTATTAAAGTCTTTAGAATTAATTACATATAAATTTATTTTATCTGATTCATCACCTTCCATAATTGAGGAAATTGTATAAGCAAAATGCTTTTCATCGGGCGACCAACTAATTTCATTCACTTGTCCTTTGGAAGGACCTTCGACAAAATTTATTTCATTATTCTCTATATTAAAAATTCCAATTATAGACGTATAAGTTGCAGCTAAATAATTATGAATTGAAAAAGCTACTTTTTTACTTGAAGGAGACAAACTAGCATTATCGATATATTGAAAAAAATCAGGTTCAAATTCCTTCTCTCCGAAGGAGGGTACATCATTTACAGCTATGGTTTCCCCCCAGTCTTTTTCTAAATTAGAAATAATATCTTCAACCGTAAACAATAACTTCTCTTTCTCTAGATTATAAACCTTGTAACCGTCAAATACTAACGGATATGATATATTTATATGAGTAGAATCTAACATCTCTAACGCTTCTTCTGGAAACTCATAATGTTCTCCATCTAGGCTGAGACTATCTAAATTTACCCGCCTTACACGTAGATCAGAACCTCGCATCTCAGTTAAATCATTAGCCGGTATATCACTATCACTGTTGGATGCTTTTTCTTTGCTTTCTTTTGTAGAGATCTGACTATCTTCATAAGAGGTATCGCGAGTTTCGTTGCAGGCCGCCAAAGAAAAAAGTAAAATTATTAATAAAGTTAAGTATGAAATTTTTTTCAACACTATACATCCCTCCTTATCACTGATAAAAGCCACTAATTGAGTACTACACATTTTATATCTTTTAAGCACTATTCATACTTTCTCCTCTACTACAATTTAATCTTTAAATATCTCTTGAGCTAAGCCATTAGGTACAAGACCATCTGAAAAAAGCTTCACTTTATTCCTCCTAAAAGTTTAAAAAAAAATATTATCTATTCATTTCGATGTTTACCACCATTTTCCTATTATTATAATTTTACTCTGTATAATTTTGTAAAATTCACGCCTTATCTTCATCAACATTTTCTTTCTAAAAAGAGCTATATCCCTCTAAAGAAAATAAGAAGCCCTTCACGGCTAAGTGTGAAGGGCAGTTTTTTGGGAGTTATTAAAAATTAAGGCTTAATACCCATTTACTTCATGAACTAAATGTCCATATTTTCTATAATTATAATGATTGATTTCACCAATTCCTATCTCATCGGAGTAGAAGATTTTCCCCTCCCCGGTCATTTTTAAATCCTTTAGATCGTTATTATTACCATACCATTTCGTGCTATCTGCAACATCTGAAGGATAAGTAAAGTTTGAATAAGTTCCAAGAGCTAACATAAAAATAGCTCCAATACCAGTTTCAGGCATAGTACCGCCCCACACACTGACGTTATTTTCAGATGCTAACTTATAAATCTTAAGCGCCTCTAATAGCCCACCGATGCGTTGGATTTTAATGTTCCAAATTTGGTTAAAACCGAGACCAAGAGAATTTTCCGCTATCTTTGCAGAATATAAAGATTCATCTAAACAGATGGGAGTAGTCACTTCTTGGCTTAACTGGCTATGCTCTAAAATATCGTCATGTGCTAAAGGCTGTTCTAAAAAATCAATATTGTAAGAGTCAATTTGTTTTAATATCGGTAAATGATTTTTTATGTTATATGAAGCGCTAGCATCCATCCAAAAATTTATATCATCAGGTATAACTTTCAAAACTTTTTCTATGGCATTGATATCAAATCCTGGAGACACTTTTATTTTAATTTTTTGATAACCTTCTTCCAAAGCACTTTTTACTTGTTCTACTAAATTGTCTTCTTTTTCTCCCGGGGGAATACCCATTGCAGCACCACTTAAAATATAATTGGTATTATTTAAAGAAGGGTCATTCACCCCGATTTCCATTAATTTTTCGTGAATGAGTTGTTTTAATGGTATATTTCTTTTCTTAGCTATTAAATCCCAATAGGCCGTTTCTACCCCGGCCTTGGCAAAGTTATTACCTTTTATCTGGGTGTTGATTAATTGATTTAATTGTTCAATTGAACTGATTTCTTTTCCTACTATTTTAGGTAAAATGTTTTCTTTGAGGATAGGCTTTACTGTAGAAATGGTCTCTCCTGAATAGAATGGTTCGCCGTAAGGCGCAGACTCTCCATAGCCAATAATACCTTCTGAGTGTAACTCAATGATTAATGATTTTCGAAGTTTATTAGAGCTTTCTCCCACCTGAATATGATTTGTAAAAGGCATATTGACTTCAATGATTCTTACTTTTTCGATGATAGCTTGTTCTTTCATATTGTTCCTCCTTCAACTACTATTTATAAAGTTATTTAAATTATGTTTATTTTACCCAAGTAATTGATAGTTAATTAGCTCCTGTTCATTATATCTACGATTGTTCTAAATGTAATATTGTACAAACTTAAAAATATTATAGTAGTAGAAATGTTATTGAAGGTTCTCCCTTAATAACTTGTCCCTCTCAAATTCTTAATGAAAGGAGCGGCTGAAGTGAAATCCAGTAAATATTTAAAAATATTAAAAGATAGATACTCCCGTTTATTTGATATATACGAAAATTATAAAGTGGGCGACAATTATTTTGACTTATTAACATCATGTAATATTAAAGGTGTAAAATATATGCTCACAAAAAAAGCTAAAGTATACACGGTTGAGCGAAATGAACATTGTCTTGTTAATTTATTTAATAATCCTGTTAACTTGGAGCGGTTAAAAGATGTAGCTGATAAAGTTATAGATAGCATCGATTATTTAGTTGAACCACATCCAGATCACATGAAAACTATTATTACCGGTGTGATTATTGCTGAATACGGTGCAAGTGAAGAAGGAGAAAACTTTGTGATGACTTTTCGTTATCAAAAACCGTTTATGTTCTATTTAAAAGGTTGGTGTGAAGTTAGATTAGTATTAGTTGACCTCTACCAACAAAAATTGGTACATAATCCAAAAGATAAGGAGGTGGTTAAACTCTATAACATTCCCGATGATCTTATGAATAAGGTGGATTCCAGGTAAGTTTGTAGATTAAGAGGATGTTTCAATTAGTAAAGGGAGGGAGTTAATTGAGTTTAGGTGTTCTTCTAATTGGTATCATTTGTTTTGTAATTGCTTTTGCTACTTATGGTGCTTGGTTGGCAAAACAGTGGGGAGTTGATCCTAGCAGAACTACTCCTGCACATGCCTTAAAAGACGATCTTGACTATGTCCCTGCCAAGTCGCCAGTACTTCTTGGACACCATTTCTCTTCTATCGCTGGAGCTGCTCCTATAGTTGGTCCTATTACAGCTAGCATGTGGGGATGGGCCCCTGTTGCTTTATGGATCATACTAGGAAGCATATTCATAGGTGGAGTGCAAGATTTTGGCTCTTTATTAGCGTCAGCACGACATGATGGACGGTCAATTGGAGATGTTATTAAAAGTAATATCGGTGAAAGCGGGAAAAAGCTATTTTCAGTTTTTGCTTGGCTTACTTTAATTTTAATAGTTGCTGCTTTTGCCAACATAGTTGCCGATACCTTTGTAGCAACTCCAGAAGCTGCGACCGCTTCTGTACTATTCATAATACTGGCAATAGTCTTTGGATTTACCGTTAATAAAGGAGGAATTCCACTACCTGCAGCTTCAGTCATAGGTGTCATTTTACTTTTCGTCTGTATATGGATTGGTACTCAAGCTCCCCTAGTAATTCCTCATTCAACCTGGATGATTATTTTACTCGTATATATTTTTATAGCCTCCATAACTCCGGTGTGGATATTACTTCAACCACGTGACTACTTAAATTCCTTTTTATTATATATAATGATAATCGGAGCTTTTATAGGGTTAATTTTCTATCGCCCTGACATTCAATTGCCCGCTGTAACTAGTTTTAATGTTGATGGCGAATTGTTATTCCCCATATTATTCGTTACAGTAGCTTGTGGAGCTATTTCTGGTTTCCACTCTCTAGTTGGTTCAGGTACAACTTCGAAACAGCTTGATAATGAAAAAGATACAAAACTAGTCGGTTATGGAAGTATGTTACTTGAAGGTGTTTTAGCATTAATTGCGCTGATTACCGCTGCCTATTTAGCCTCGGATGTATTAGATGAGTTTATGGCTGAAGGACCTATCTATGTATTCTCCCATGGTATTGGTACTTTTATTTCACAACTTGGTGTAGATTTTACGTTAGCACAAACATTCGGTGCTTTGGCTATATCTGCTTTTGCACTCACAAGTCTAGATACTGCAACTAGATTATCAAGATTTATTTTTCAAGAATATTTCGCTGGTGATACTCCAGTACCCGAAGCGGAAAAATCCGGTAATCCACTTACTAACAGATATGTAACCACTATTATCAGTGTTATTGTAGCTGGAACCTTAGCTTTTTATGGCTGGGAAGCGATTTGGCCAATCTTTGGATCTGCTAACCAATTGTTAGCTTCATTGGCATTTCTAGCTATGGCAACTTGGATGGTTAGACTAGGTAAAAATAACAATATGTTCATCTATCCTATGATCTTTATGGCATTAGTAACTCTCTGTGCGCTCCTAGTTATGATCTATACAAACTTCCCTGGAAATCTACTCCTTGTATTTATTTCTGCTGTGTTATTTATCTTAGCTATAGTACTATTTAAGCAGGCATATCAAATTCTAATTGGCAATAAAACTATTGATAGCTAATTACGAACCTGATTGTTTTAGTATGTGAAGGAGCTAAATCGGTTTGAACATAGAAAACCAGCTGATGCATTTCCAGCTGGTTTTCTTGTGCTTTGAATATTTGATTATTAATATTGAATAATATTAATTTCTCATAATATTATCTAGAAAAATATTAACTCCTTTACCAAATTCAACTGGATAATCTAATCTGAATAAAGTTCTCTCTATAGATGATATCACTGTAACCAATTCGTTAATATCTATATTGCCCATATGCCCTAACCTAAATAGTTTGTCAGCATAAGGCCCAAGTCCACCTGCTACTACAACTCCCTCTTCTTTAAGAACTTTCCGGAATGTATCATCAATTCCTTCTGGATAGAGTGCGTTAGAGATTGTAGATGCACGGGCACCTTCTTCTGCCAATATATTTAAACCTATACCTTCCAAAGCTTTCTGAATTGCTTTACCTCTAACTTGATGGCGCTTAAACCGTTCTTTCAGTCCTTCTGTTTTAATAAATTCTAAAGATTTTTTTAAAGCCCAAATTAGATTAACGGGTGGAGTGCCAAAATATTTACTGGGATCATTCATTATTGGCAGCCATTTATTAAAGTCAGCATAGTATTCAGAGATTTCCCCGATTTTTTCTCTTCTTTTTAAAGCTTTATCACTTGCCCAAACTATAGCAAGACCTGGCGGTACTCCAAAGGCTTTTTGTGAAGCAGTGAGCAGGATGTCAATCCCCATTTCATTAATAAATTCAGGTTCTCCTGCAGTAGAGCATACACCATCAACTATAAACAGTGTGTCTTGATGCTTATCCAATAATTTTCCAAGCTCTTCAAGTGGTGCCTTGGTACCAGTTGATGTGTCTACATGGGTAACTGTCACTGCCCGATAATTTTTATTTGACAACTTTTTTTCAACTTCTTCTACAGGTACTGCCTTTCCCCATTCACATGATAGGACGTCTACTTCCAATCCTTTTCTTTCACAGAGTTCTGCCATTCTATCTCCAAAAAAACCATGAGATATCACCAATACTGGATCAGATTTTTTAAGAGTGTTAGATATAGCCATTTCCATTGAAAGAGTTCCGGAACCAGCAACAACAAACACTTCACTACTTCCCCATAAATTCTTAAGGTCAGATATTACTTGTTGAAAGTCTTCAATAAAATTGGGATCTTTAAAAGCCGCTGTTTCTCTTTCCATCTCGTTTCGAATTGGTTCAGTGACCGGAGTTGGTCCTGGTATCATCACAAGTTCACGGTTCATCTTCAATTAGAACCACCCCCCCAAAGTTTTTATCATGGACAAGTGTATATTAGAATTTTCGTTAGTCTAATAAATATTAAATCGCTCCATAAAATATTACAAGTTGTAGTCAAACGATTAATATTTATTGATACGATTTAGCTGACTTATATCGATTATAATAAATTAAGGGAGAACCTAATTGTTCTCCCCTACGTAGTCTCTTTCCCAGCAAACTCAATTCAGTTAGTTTCCCCTCCCTAGCAGAAGTTGAAGCTAACCTTACCACAGAATAATTTTTGGTATTGATATTTCAGGATTATATGAAATTATCTCAAACAATTATCCTTACTTAGAGGTAAATAAAAGAATGCATGGAATTGACTGGTTAGCTAATAAAGAAGATTATTTAAATAAGGTTAAAGGCACTGAGACTGACCAAGAATTTTTGAATACAATTGATGAAATATTAAGAGATATTAATAATGGTCATACCCATATATTAGATAGAGATTATGTAAAAAGATTAAGAAAAGCTTATTACTATTCCACAAAAGATTTACCGGCAAATTGGAGAGTACTGCTCTTTGAAACATTAAATAGTGAATTAGTAAAAAACTGTTATAATTTAGTCCTTAATTGGAGAAACAACTGGTGGGGACGGTATTGGCCATGATCCCTGGATTGAAAAATTACCTAATAGTGGGTATGTATTTAGATTTCCATTTGAAATGGGAACTAATGCTAAAGGGGCTAGTAATGAAGAACATAAAACCTCACCACACTATGAAGTAACTTCTCCTGAACGTCAAGATGACTTACTTTCAGATTATTGTATACAAAGGGTTTTAGAGTTAGATAGAAGGTATTTTAGAGGAGCATAAAAACTAAAGAAGAAAGAAATTGTACCAATTTTGTTGTATGCTCCTATTATAAATTTATACCTTCAGTTTCCCATACACTATTTATTAATTAAGAAAAAGTTTTAATTATTTTCTATTTCTACATACCCATACTCTCCATCTATGATAATAACAGCTGTTTCTTTGGAAATATGTCCTAACCAGTCAATGTCGGGATCTACTTTAAATTCAATTTCACCGTCTAAATTATAAATTGTCTGTTGTTCACCAGTATCTACACTAACAAAGCCCTCACCTTCGTAAGGCCAGGCTGAGAGATAATTTGGTTCGATAATGTACTCTCCTTCCTCATTTATAAAACCATCCTTGCCGTCTTTTTGAACCCGATTTATACCATCTTTAAAAATGTCTGCTCCTGTATATTGAGGTTCTATTATATAATCACCTTTTTGGTTGATATATCCAATCTTTCCCTCAAAGTTTGTTACAGAAGCCATTCCATCTCTGAATTCATTGGCAGTTTTAAACTGAGGCTCAATGGCGTATTCCCCCGACTTATCAATAAATCCCCAAAGTTCAACATGTTCTTTAACTTCAGTTTTGTCATCATTAAGTTCTCTTTCCACTTCAATGTAGTCTTCAATGCTTACGGCAGCTAGCTCTTCCTGGCCAGTAAAAGAACGAGCGTTATTAAATTTTGGTTCAATCACATATTCTCCTTTTTCATCAATGAAACCCCATAAATCAGTATCTTTACATTCAACGGCAGCCAGGCCTTTTGAAAAATTCTTAGCTCTGGAATAGTTGGGATCTATTATATATTCACCTTCTTTATTTATATAACCATAATAATTTCCATCCTTTTCATGAGGACTAGCTACAATCAGGTTATTCGCTATCGTTGGCTTAAGACTATCAAAAACAGGCTCTATGACGTAGTTCCCTTTTTCGTCTATAATCCCTTGCTTGCCATCTAATTCAACTAGTGCTATTCCGTCATTAAAAGATAAAGCTCGATCAAATTTGGGTTCTTTCAGGTATTCACCTGTTTTGTCTATATAGCCACTTTCTCCATCCAATCGGATGGAAGAATATCCCTCTGAAAATCGAGAAGCGTGTTCATACTTAGGTTCAATCTCTTCTTTCCCATCCTCATCTACAAATCCCCATAAACCGTCTAATTTAACCCTAGCTAGCCCTTCAGAAAAAGGCCAGGCATCTTCATATTTAGGTTCTACAATAAAATTAAAATCTTCGATTCCTTTTACTGTTGTAGTTGGCTCTTCCATTTCCTTCGACTCTTTTACTTCCGTTTCATTATTACAGCCAACTAGAATTAAGAGAGTAAATAAAAAAACAATTAGCAATCTCCGTGATGTCAAAAATCCTCGCCTCCTTTAAATTCGAACAGGTAGTACTACATTAATTTCATATTTTCTTCTACAATTATATATAATTACCTCCAAATGTACGTAAAATATCAACTGTGTCAATAAATCTGACTATATTCATTAATAATAGTTAATCAATTTTTAAGAGAGTTATATAATTATTCTCTGCCATCCCATACAAGTTTGTCTTCTGAATCAATATATCAGATAATTTAAGCAAAACAACTATAGGATTTTTGTGGCGGACTCTATAATAAATTTACATTGTAGCAATTCAGTTCTACTTTATTTGGATATTGTATAAACTTCTAACGTTCATAACTGTCGTTATCCGTAAAATTTCAATTCTCTGATAATTTCTGTATAAAACAATTTATTTTTTCTTTTTATCTCATTTAAACCATGCTTTTCATATACTATTTGAGCTGCTCTCTCATTGGGATCATCAGAAGTATATAGTCGTAAATATTTAGCGCCCCTACTTTTTGCTTGTTCAATTGCATAAGTAAGTAACTTTTTACCTATCCTTTTTCCTCTCTCTTCAGGATCAACACAATACCAAAAGAGCCATAAAGCTACATCTTCATCTTGTCTGCAACTATAAAGACCTGTAGTACCTACTACCTCTTCTTTTTCATTAACAGCCACCCAAATATCAATTATATTATATCCAAATAAATTTGTTAGTTTATTGATCAACCAGTTATCCTGATTAGTCATTGCAATTAAAGATAATTGTTCAAATAAAGTTCTGCTTGGAAATACTCTCTTTATTAATTTTTTTGCTTTTGGAAGGGTTTCTTCTGTAGCTGAAATAATTTTAATCATATAAATCAACCCTTTTTTATAATAGAAGCAACACTAAATAAATTTCGAACTATATGTTTTTCTTCCGCTTTAATAAAATATACTTCATTCATGAGTTCCCCCTTTTACAAATATTTTTCTACTTCTATAAAAGTAAATAATTTCCTTCAGTATTCAAGGAATTATGCTGAAAACAATTTCTATACCATCTAAAAAGATAAAAAGCCCTCCAAGACAAATTTGAAGGGCAAAAATTTCGGGAATTATTTTAACTTATTTTCCCTTTATACTCGGTAAGTTCCCAAAGTTGGGAGAGGCTTAATTTCTGTAATTTATTAGTCCATTTGTTATAGGTTTCTGAGTACTTAGGAGTATTTAATGCGTTTTCACTGGCTTTTATAAGTTCATCATAAGCTTCAGTTGGCAAACTAGAATATCTGATAGTTTTAATTTCTGTATTAGAACTATCTACAAGCATGGTTACAATCATACTTGATCTTTTAAGGATTTGTAACGGATCTTTCACTCTGCTTAGGTATACGTTGGGATCAAAGAATGTTTCAAATGTTAAATCCTCAGAAACTTGAAACATAGGTAACAGATAGTTGTCATCATTAAGAAAGCCTATTTTAATGTTATTTTCTCTTACTTTTTCAATTTCTTCATCTGTTGGGTTATCTAATGATATGATAAGCATAAAACCTCCAGATAAGCCCATCAACTCAAAAACAGCTCCATCACCAGACACTAAATTTTGTTCTAATCCACCTAAATTCAGTTTTTCTCCTACTGATAAGTTTAGTATATCTCCTTGCACAAAAATACCTCCTATATAGAACACTATTATTAATCGCGTTTAAAGATTTTACCATAAAAATTTCTAGGTTACTAACCAATATCCTTTTAATATATCATATTTGTGCAATTTAAATAACTTTATATTTACTAGTTCAGATTAGTTTTTTTGTTTTTAAGCCAATAGCCAATAATTAGCCCCACGATAATTCCAACAGCATGAGCACCAGCACCAACAGAAATTTGAGGGTTTATAATTGCTATAATTGCATTAAAAACAAACAATGCTAATGCCCACCATTTAGCCTTTGAGCGTAAAATTATAGTGCTAGGCCGCAACACTGCAAATGCTGAAACTATCCCAAAAACGGCTGCTGATGCACCAACTACCGTCTCAGTCCACTCTATAAGATAAGCAACAGGTAAAATTGCTAAACTACCTATGAATCCAGTAATTAAGTATACTAAAATAACAACTTTTGAGTTAGTAACTTTTTCTAATTTAGAACCAAAAAAGAAAAATAGCCCCATGTTTCCAAGAATGTGAATATGAATTTCGTGGGAGAAAAATACAGTGATTAAGGTCCAAGGTCTTTCTATGACCATATTTATTTCAGGATACAGTAATAATTTATCACCGAGATTAGGAATTGTATTTAAAACTATATAAAACAATAGGTTTACAAATATTATTACTAACGTACCATGTCTATCACGAACAACCGCTTTGTACTTATTTGTTATATCATTCATTTAGAATCCCTTCTTTAACAAAAATTGTTTTAGAGTTGTTTAAAACAGGGTATCAACCGTGATTTCATATTCTCCTTCGCTAGTAATACCACGGCTAACCCTAGTACTTCAATATATTACTTTATCCAATATGAATGAAACCCATAATTGAATATTTTAGCTCTATTTGGTACTTGCAATATTGTATTACAAACATTGTAGAAATCTCCACCGCCCATAAGTGTCGTTATCCAAGTTAATATTGCGAAGCATATGGATATGTTTAAAGGAAGTACATCATAAATTAGCAACCATATAACATATGGAATAATACCAAGAAAAAATGCAGGTGCTAAGTTAATGATAATGAATCTTGTTTTGCTAATTACTTCATCACAATAAACGAAGTATGCTCCCTCACTTGGATATTTCCATATTTCTTTAACAGCACTTTTCGGATAAAGAAGTGCGTGAATAAATTCGTGCACATAAATTAGTAAATATGATAATAATAACATTACTGCATATGTAATCACTAAAGATAAATTTACTTCAAATTCGTTTGATATTTCTCTTATCTTTATTATGCCAATTATAACCATTGGAAGTATCAAAGGTAACATCATAATCATACCTTTTATAAAAATACCCATTACTGTATTACTTTCTTTAAATTGATTTGACCCAGCTGGTAATTCCTTGCCCTTGATTAACTGTGCTTCATCCGTATATTTACCTTTAAGTTTTATATTAAACACATAGAACCTCCTATTCTAAACTGTTTTTATATCTATAAGATAAGAACCTAATAAGTACTAAAAACCATCTAATTATACACATCCTACAAAATTATTAAAAAATATTACAATATAATTTTATTAAAATTTAAACTGCCATTCTCTTTACATTACATAACGTATATTTATGTTAAGTTATTTTATTCTTCTACTATAATTTCTAACACGTCAGTTTCTAAACCTGTCCGCTCTTTGATTTCAGAATCTACTTCCATTTCTACTGTAGTTCCTTTTTCAATTTCCTCGAATGTTAACCAAAAGGAGTGCCCACTTACACTACTCCCCTTTCCATGTCTATAATCAATGTCATTTGTTTTAACTACTAACCATCCTTCTGGAGGATTGTCTATTCTTCCTTCCATAAATTTTTCAATAATAAAATCATCAAGTTCTGAGGGAAAATCTCGCATTCGTTCAGTAATTTTCAAAGAAAAGTCTTTCAAATCGGTTTCCACTCTTCCATCTGAAGGTATTTCTTCCCAATTTGAAGTATGTAGAGTTCCGATCGTCAGATCGTATTGGTACCTTGTTTTAGCAACCTCTTTAACTTCTTCCTCGTTTAACTTTCCTAAAGCCTTTTCTAAAAAGATTGTATAGTGGTCAACTCTTAATTCAGCAGTAGATAAATCTCTTTTCAATTCAGAATAATTTGATCTATACTCTAACTCTTCTTCTAATTCATCTATTTCACTTTCTAAATCAGCAATTTCACTTTCTAGCTCCTTCTTTTTTTCTTCGGATACTGTGTTTTCAGTTTCCGTACAAGCTATTGCTATAAGTGAAATAAGTAATGCTACAATAAACAAACAAAAATGATATTTTTTGTTCATCTTATCACTCCTCCAAAAGACTATATAAGTATTTAAGCGAAGTCAATTCGAAAACTCGGCGTCTTTCTTTTCGCGATCTTAACTATATCTTCCGCATCGTATTCCCACTGTCCTACTCCATGAAACATTTCTCTAATTTCACCTTCTTCTAATTTTCTAAGTCTGTATGTGGTCATCGTTGCGAGAAGACTTTATATAATCATCGTTCAACTCCCATGACATTGATTTGGATAGTTTTTTTCTGTATAATATGTATAAATTAACAACAAGGAGAGTAGAAATGAGTGAAATAACAATTAGAGACTTGGAATCAAAAGACTTGCACCGTGTTCTTGAATTGAATGAAGAGTCGGTGCACTTTTTATCTCCACTGGATATGGATCAGCTTCAGGCATTGATTTATGAGGCGGATATCGCAAAAGTAGCTGAAGTGAGTGGAAGTGTTGAAGCGTTTGTTTTGGCGTTTCGTGAGAACAGACGTTACGACAGTGTGAATTATCAATGGTTTGCTGGAAAATATGATGCGTTCCTCTATATTGATCGCGTGGTGGTGTCGGTGGCGATGCATGGTAATGGCATTGGAAAAGCACTTTATAAATCTATTTTGAATTCTACGCGTGTCATGGAGGTTCCTGTAGTTGCCGCAGAAATTGACATTGAGCCTGAAAACCCTGTTTCACTGCAGTTTCATAAACGCTTCGGTTTTGAAGAAGTGGGTAAACAATCGGTAGCTAATGGTAAAAAAGTAGTCTCTTTACAAGTGGTCACTCTAAATAATAAGAAACTTCAAGAAAAATAAATTCGTTAATACCTCGATACGCTCGGTCATTAGATACTCGTTGGGGCCTATTCTATAATCACCACCATTGCTACCGCCCTCATATGTAACTTGAATAATTAATCACCAAACTTGTCTTGTAAGCGTCAGCGTCCCGGCTATAGACCATGATGTGTCTAAGAATTTATACTTACACAAAAACAATTTATACTAACACCAAAAGTTTAACTAAAGTAGTATTTTAATAATAATACATACCTTTCCTTTCGAAAAGGTATGTATTAATTTATTTTCATATACCCGAATCGAGAACTGATATAGATACCGTCATTCAGGGGTTGTACCAGGTAATAATAGTGGTAATGGTAAGGTGAATTATCTAAGGTTTCACATAAACCCCGATTATTAAAACAATATCATGATTTTTTAAGACACATAAATTATGATATTGTGTCAAGTTATTTTATTCTTCTACTACAATTTCTAACACGTCAGTTTCTAAACCTGTTAGCTCCTTGATTTGCGAATCTACCTCTATTTCTAATGTTGTGCCTCTTTCTATCTCCTCAAATGTTAACCAAAAAGAGTGCCCTCCAGCTCCTTCTAGACGTTCCCCTATTCCATGTCTATAGTCAACTCCTTCTGTTTTAACTATTAACCATTCTTGTTCTTCGGGATAATTTTCACCATACTTTAATTTGTTTTCTTCAGCTTTCTCTAAAAAAGAATCACCAAGATCTGGAATAGCCCGCTGCTTTTCACTAATTTCTACAGAAAATTTTTCTAAATCAGTTTTTACTCTTCCATCTAATGGTATTTCTTCTCTATTCTTAGTAGTTCCAGTTGGTCTAATTGTCAGATCATGTTGATACCCTTGTTTAGCAACCTCTTTAACTTCTTCCTCGTTTAACTTTCCTAAAGCCTTTTCTAAAAAGATTGTATAGTGGTCAACTCTTAATTCAGCAGTAGATAAATCTCTTTTCAATTCAGAATAATTTGATCTATACTCTAACTCTTCTTCTAATTCATCTATTTCACTTTCTAAATCAGCAATTTCACTTTCTAGCTCCTTCTTTTTTTCTTCGGATACTGTGTTTTCAATTTCCGTACAAGCTATTGCTATAAGTGAAATAACTACAATAAAAATCAATAAAGAAACAAAATTTTTTTTGTTCAATCTTATCAATCCTCCCCTAAATTATATAATTAGAGCGATAGCAATAAACTACACTTGCTTTAAGACACATAAATTAGAAAAAATTCACTATTCCAAATAGTTATTAATCGTTTTCCTGTAACGGTGAATAAAATGAATAATCTATGTTAACATTTCTTTCTTTCATTTCGTTTATAATTTCTTCTGTTTTATCATCATCTTCAAGTTCTTCAGCGAGTTTACTTTTTAAAGATAGCTTTTCAAGGTTTTCCAATTCTAATAGAGGAGATATATCTTTAATTGTATAATCCAGCTCAGGAGGATAAGAAAGTTTAAGCCACAAATCAAGGTTAAGAACTTTTAATTTTGAAAGACCTTTTAATGGTGTAATATCTTGCACATGAGTACCTCCTAAGTCTAGCTCTTCTAGCTCTTCTAAAGAAGAAAGGGGTGATATATCACTTATTGGATTAGAGTTTGCAGAAAGTACTCTTAGATTTTCGAGGTTTTTCAAAGGGAATAAATCACTAATGTTACTGTTAGATATTTGAAGAACCTCTAAATCATCAAGTTCTGATAGTGCACTCACATCTGTTACTTCGGTTCCTCCAAGGTTAAGTTCTTCTAAATTATCAAGTTCTGCTAATGCATTGATATTTTCTATAGGGTTAATACCTAGAGTAAGTTCTTCTAAATCTCTTAAATTTCTTAACGGTTTGATGTTTTTTATGTCATTTTTAACTAAAGAGAGTTTTTGTAAATCTTCTAAGTTTAAAAATCCTAAATCCTCAATTTTATAGCTGTGGATCTCCAACTCTTTTAAACTTTTTAATTCTGAAATAGGAGCGAAGTTTTCAATACTGTCATAAAGTTGACCTCCTGGTCCCGATTCTGAAGTTATACTGAGTTTTACTATATTATCTAATTCAGCTAGAGAAGAAATATCCTCCACTTCACCTGATATATTCACACTTAATTTTGTATCGTCTTTTAATTCAACAAGTGGATAAAGTTCTTCTGGTTTACTAGTATGAACTCTCAATTTATCAATATCTTCAAAAACTGACAGATCATCTGGTAATTGTTCAAGTGATATTCTCAATTCCAAATCATTAATAGATTCCAAAGTTGCTACATCAGTAACTTCGTTACCTCTTATATCAAGATCTTCTAAATTTTTTGCATGTTGGAGCCCCTCTAAACTGGAAATATTTTCGCCTCTAGCTCTAAGGTTTTTCAAATCCTTTAAATCTTCTTTTGTAAGCTTTCCTTCTATTTCTAGTTCATTACGGATCGCCTCTTTCAAATTATCATCTGGTATTATGATTTCACGGAAATTTGCAACAACCTCTGTATTTTCCTCTATTTCAAACTCAATATATTTTTTATCTATTTCTTCCCCATTCTTTTCCCATTTTACAATCTCATAACCTTTCTCTGGTTCAGCTTCTATTGTAACGTCTTCCCCCTCTTCATAAATGCCTTCTCCTTCAATTTTTCCAACATCTTCAGGATCAGCTTGTACCTCAACTTCGTATTCTGGAGTGCAACCTGTCGTAAAAGCGATTAAAACTGTTAAACTTGCTACTATTAATAAGTATGCTAATTTTGTTAGTGACAAACTACCACCTCACATTTCTTCAAAATAATTAATGCACATAAAATATCTTAAGTTCATTATCTTCTAATATTACAATACATGGTAATATCTTGCATCATTATTATTTCTAGATGCTCATCAGTCAGGGCAATCCCAGCACATACATATATTAAATAACTGGAACAAGTACAACTAATCAGAATACCAACTAGTTATATAATGAAAATTTTCTGTTCCTTCAATTTTAGGTCTTGTACCATCAATCATCCATTTCCCTGACAAACCTTCTTGTACTGCAGCTAACTCAAAGTGACACATAGCTATTCCTAAATCTATCTTTTGTATGTCGTATCCACTGACTTTATTTATTAATTTGGAGTATTCCAAGAAAAAGTGCCAGTACTTATCTTCTTTGATTATCCTCCAAGGTTGTTTATTTTGAGCCGAGGGTGCTAGTCTAACCATTTCTAAAGGAGCAGCAAAAGAGCCGGCTTCTTTTTCGGTTATAGGAGTATCAAGGGATTTATTAAAGAATAACTTATTCCAAGGTTTTCGTTTTTTAGATCCTGCGGCAGCTTTTATCATCTTATCAGCAATGCTTTTCTTTTCATGGGGATAACCAACGGGAGTTATGATTGGTAGAATTTCTTGTTCAGTTATCATAGTTGCCTTATCTAACCCTTTCAAATTAAAAGTCCCACCTAACCAGCAGGTTCCTAGGCCAAGATAAGTGGCATACAAAATTAATTTTTCAAGGGTATACCCTACTTTCTCTAAATTATGATTTAAGTTCTTTTCAACTAATACTGCTATAAAATTTTTGGCACCTTTAATAAGCCCATATGTACCAATTTTCCCACCTGTTTCTTTAACAAAAGTAGCATCATTTATAAAAACAAATCGCACAGAGGAAGAAAAAGGGTCGTGCAAATTATCTGAATAAATTTTTAGCTTATTTTCTAACTCCTCTGATATAGCAGCTGGCTTATAAGTTCTTACAGAAGTGCGTTTTTTAATTAAATCGTTGATTGGGATTTGATAAAGAATATCATTCAAATTATACCCTCCTAATAATGAGTTTCAGTCCAAATTAATTATCAGGTAATTATTATTAATTAATTTTATCATTTTTTTACCATTTCCATCCAGTTGGTTACAACACTTCAAAGCCTCCAAAAAATCGATTGTTAAATAATTTTTATTTAATTATTCACCGATTTCTTGATGATATGCTTAAGTTAATGTTTCAATAAAAGATTCAATCTGCTGCTAGTATATAGTCACTAAAATTTGGATATCATACCTTTCGAGAATCTTTAGTTATTAAAAGTATGATATACCCAGCGGAAAGGGAGTGAATGAATTGCAAAGTCTAGATTATTTGTTGGTGCTAGGAATAGTTGTTTGCATATTAGGATTTTATAATGCTTATGTATATTATACTTCGTCTAAATCACTTAAGGAACAGCTAATAAACTATAATATGACTAATCGAGCATTGAAAAAGACATTATTAAAAGGTCTTATATATCGGTTTAATACGGAAGAAGGTGAAGAAAGCCCGTTAGATTTTGAAAAATTTGTTTCAGATTTATTTCAAAACTATTATGGTGGGAATGCCATCGTTACTGAAGAATCAGGAGATGGCGGAATCGATATAGAACATTATAAAGGAGAAAACTTGTATCTAGGACAGGTTAAATGTTATCAAGCTGAAAATAAGGTAGATTTTAACCCCATAGCTATTATACATTCTCAAATGATTAAGAAAAAGGCAAAAGGCGGTTTTATTGTCACAACTTCCGAATTTAGCGAAAATGCTAAAAGGTATGCGTCTAACTTGAATATTGATTTAATCGAAGGCGATGATTTGGTAAACATTTGGTTAAAGTCTATGGAAGAATCAAAGGAACAAGCCGTTGACACTATTCCTTTGGAAACTTAAATGGTTATTTATTAAAAATATAAATGGAGCTCACTCCTTTCAAAAATTTTAGTTGACTCAGGGGTGAGCTCCTTCTTTTTGAGAATAACGGCATTAAATCAGATTTTTTTATAACTCTTTTCCCCAAATTCGATCAAGTTTACAAAAATTATATAATTTGTTGATTTTGAAAAAATAAAAGTGAAGAAAACAAAACTATCTTGCTTAATAGCAATAAGTTGACTTCATAATGGAGAGTGGTTTTTATGGAAGCTGATATGGTAGGATTGAGTTTTATTATATTAGGGATATTTTTATTTATTGGAAAATGGCTTCGTGTTTTAATTCCTCTTTTTCAACGATTATTTTTACCTTCTTCACTGATTGCAGGTTTATTAGCTCTAATAGTAGGACCAGAAGTTTTAGGACAGATATTTGATTTATTTACTTCTGAAGACTTTGTTTTACAACAAGGATTTATCCCTGAAGAGGTTTTATTAGCCTGGGAAGAACTTCCAGGGTTATTTATAAATATAGTCTTCGCTTCTTTATTCATTGGAAAGGATTTGCCTTCAATTCGCAAGATGTGGGATATAGGAGGAGCCCAAGTAGTTATGGGGCAATTATTATCTTGGGGACAATATGTTATTGGACTGGTCTTAGTTATTTTCATTTTGACTCCTATTTTTGATGTTAATCCATTAGTTGCAGGACTTATAGAAATAAGCTTTGTGGGAGGTCATGGTACAGCAGCTGGACTGGCCGGTACTTTTAATGAATTAGGACTTGAGGAAGGTACTGATTTGGCCTTAGGATTAGCAACAGTAGGAGTTTTAAGTGGTGTTATAATAGGTATTATATTTATTAACTGGGGAGCAAGAACTGGTAAAGCTCAGGAAATAAGTGAAAATCAAGGTATTAAAATGGAAGAAGAAACAGGAATTATTGAATTTGATGATAGAGAACCTGCCGCTCAGCTCACAACTAAACCTGAGTCGGTAGAAGCTCTTTCTATACATTTTGCTTATATAGGTATTGCCATTGGAGTGGGAGCTATTTTATTGGAAGGGCTTGTTCAGTTAGAACAATTCACCTGGGGAGCATGGACTGATATAGAACTTATGGTACATGTTCCTCTGTTTCCATTAGCTATGGTTGGAAGTATAATTGTCCAAATATTATCTAATTTATTTGATAAGTATAATATCATAGACAGAGGTATGATAAATCGTATAAGCGGATTTTCTCTAGATATTTTAATAGTAAGCGCTTTAGGTACTGTATCAATTACCGCCATAGGCGATAATTTTGTTCCCTTCATAATTCTAGGAGCAGCTGGACTAATTTGGAATGTTCTGGCCTTTCTTTATTTGGCCCCTAAAATGATTCCTACAAACTGGTTTGAAAGAGGGATTGGTGACTTTGGTCAGGCCACTGGTATTTCTGCTACTGGATTATTATTAATCAGGATAGCTGATCCTCAGTCAAATACCACTTCATTAGAAGGATTCGGTTATAAACAAATATTATTTGAACCCCTAGTAGGGGGTGGTTTATTTACAGCAGCATCTACACCACTCATAGCCCAGTTAGGACCAGTTACAGTTCTAATCATAGCCGGAATTGTAACTATAGCATGGTTGCTTATAGGTATATTTTATTTTGGAAGAAAAAATAAAGGATGATTTCGCAATTTTTGATAATTCAGGTCATTATATACAAACCCTCCTATGCGAAGTCCTATGGATGATGACTCAGATATCATCTACATAATCTACATAGTTTCCCCTTAACAATAATTAACACCTCACTTTAATTATTTAGTTGTTTAGCTATCTTTTGTCTTAATTCTAAGGTTTTTAGTAGCTTTTCTCCAGCTACTTTTGCTTCTTTTAAGGCTTTTTCATCTTTAGAGGCTTCTCCTGTTGAAAAAAGATTAATTGCTTTAACTGAGCTAACCACCCTATAGCTAAGTGCTTCTAATGATTTTTCTAAAACTTCAGCAGTATATCCCATATCCTCTACCTTTTTTTGTTCACAAACCGCCACTACAGCAGCATATTTCACCCCAAGTACTTCGTTAATACTCATCCAAACTGAACGGTCATCTTTAGAAAAAGCCTCAAAACAATATAACCGATCAATAAAAGTTTTCATGTCTCCTGATACGTTATAAAAATATGCAGGCGAACCTAAGATAATCGCATCTGAAGCTGTGATTTTTGGATATATTTTTTGCATATCATCATCTATCACACATTTATATGTATCTTGGCACCCTTCACATCCATTACAACCTCTGAAATTATAATTGTCTATATAAATTAACTCAGTTTCAATATCTTCTGATTCAAAGGGTTTTAATGCTTCTTGTACTAAAATAGAAGTATTACCATTTTTCCTCTTACTACCAACTACACCTAAAATCTTCACTTTATATGCCTCCTATAATTATTAATTTTTATTATTTATCAATATCTGTTCAAGTTTCCTAAAAGATTTATCAATGTCGTATAACTTCGCTAGTATTATTTTTTTACCTTCTTTTCAGGACAAACGCAAACATAAAAATATTCCCCTTTGGTGACAGATTTTATTTTTAACCTGTCTACCATAAGGGGAACATATCGTTTTGATTCAGCCCTTCACTGCTCAATAATGATCAATTTTTTGTTTACTGAATTATCTGTGTTTATTATCTATATGTTCCTCGATTAATAGCATCACGAACAGCGGATCCAATTTTATCAGATCTAATAGTTGCAGCAGAAAAGGTATCGATTTCTTCACCTTCTACCTCTTTTGGTTCAATGAACTCATACAATTCAGTATCTTCTCCTGGATTCCCTTCCATTTCCTTTGTGATTTCTTTGATTTCCTCGAAGCTTTCTGCACCTTCTAGATATTCAAAAGCTGAAATATATTGTTCTGTTAATTCTTTTATTCCATCTTCTCCAGCATAATCCATCCATGGAGAATCTTCTGGTATTTCCGGGTCTTCTGTGTCATAAATTACGTCATCATATGTGATGTCTCTAAAACCAGTTTCAACTACTGTTCCGTCTTCAACTGTAAACTGGACAACCACTGCGTTTCTGTGGTCATCAACGTAAGCGCCTCTGTAATCACCGTCTAAAAGTTCTCCTTCAGTCCAATATGTTAACCCAACTCTAGCCTCATTTTCATTTTCCGCTTCATTTCCTGCTTGATTTTCAACTTCATTTTCTGGTTCCTCAATTTCATCTTCTTCACAGCCCACAAATACAGTTACACCTATTATGAAAACTAAGGTGAGCAGTAATATCCCTACTTTTTTCATTTTATAAACCCCCTTTAAGACTAGTTTTTATTTCACCTAATAGTTAAATTTTCCTTAAACTGCGCATAATATGCAAAAGCATCCCCTGGGAATTGAGTTTTGATCCTTCATTATGCAACATTATTCAAATTGTTCAGATGTGAAGCCAACATTTTTTATAAAAGTTTCTAGTTCTTCATTTACTTGATCAGGATTATCCTGATTGCAAACATGACCTGCATTAGGGATAACCAAATACTTACTAGCTGGACTTCTTTGATGCCATTTCCGAGCTAGTCTTTTAATTGGACTAAATTCTTTTTCTCCATTGATAATTAAAAGGGGGTGTTTAACTGCACCATCCATGAGTAAAAATAATAGCAGGTGCACCTTGTGGACCATATACTTCATAGTAGATATCACCATATTCAGTTTTATATACATGGTTCCATCTCCTTTAGTTTAGAATAAAACAGAATTTTAAGGTTATCTTTTTATTCATTAACTCCTCGATCGTTTTGCTTATTTTTTATCGTTTCACATAAACCATAAGTGCAAACCAATAACGTGGCCGTTAATATTGAAATGGACAGCAAGATTACCCCTTCAGTACTTGTAATTGACAATAAATCGGCCATTATAATATTTATTATAGTTATTACATACCCCAATGAGAGCCATGCAATAAGATAAAAGATAAAAATCATACCTATTCCCCCCTTGTCTGTTATAGTTATTTATAGAAGGGCAGGAAAGCCCCTCTAGAATCACGTAGTACTAAATAAGGATGGTCCATCCGGGGAAAGACCAATTCCTCCTAGTCAGTGTGACTGTGGTAGTTTTGAAACTTTATCTAATTCAACTCCTTCAGTTTCAATAGCGTGCTTCTGTTCAAATACAGCTTCCAATTGTTTATCATCGTTTATCTCAAAAGTATAATTTTTATCTTCACTTACTGTATCACCGTCAACTGCCCAGCCTAAAAATTCATACCCCTCTTCTGGTTCGGCTTTTACCGTAACCTCTTCCCCTTCTTCATAAACACCTTCACCCGAAATTCTTCCTGTTCCTTCAGGCTCAGCTCGTACCTCTACTTCGTATTCTTCAGGAGAGCAACCCGTGGTAAAAGCCATTAAAACTGTTAAGCTCATTCCTATTATTAAAAAAACTAATTTCCTTCTTAACATTCAGACCATCTCTCCTTACAATTTTAAAAATTCAAACTCAAACCGAAGTTTTTTATAAAATATTTGAGCTTATAAATCACTGATTAAATGAAAAAGTTACTATCTGACTACTTTCACTTTGATAGGCGTAGGATTTCCCCCATTGCAATCACTTTCACTAACACAACAAGCAGCTAACGCTATTATTGTATCAAATTATATATATTTCCATCATTAAAAATTGGCAGTTACTAAAGCCTGAGATGTATAATGTTGATAGTTTATTAAGAAAATATAATTAGAACTATGTTTTTTGGAGGTTCTAAAATGAATTTATATTGGTTAATACAAGCCGCCTCATTTGTAGCTATTGCGACATTTTTTATACCTGTAAATTATATTAGAAAATTGGCCCCTTTTTCTATTATTGGTGGCATCATATATACAATAATTGTTCAATACACTGCTATTAACATACTTGATTTATGGACTTATAAATCTACATTATTTTCTGTATACGGTGTACCTATTTTTTTTGTTATATCATGGTTTGCAGTAACTAAATTATACGGGTATTTTTTGATGCGATATCCATCATATCAGGTTATCATTTTAATAATATTTGTTTTGTTTACTTCTTTAAACAACTATATAAGCCATAACAATGATCAAGTTTATTTTTTAAACTGGAGTGCTGCTGAAACATTTATGTTTGCAGTATTTTCTCATGTGATTTTGCTTTACTTTCTCAAGTATTTATATAAGATAGATGCGCTGGGAGCAAAAGAGAATATGTTAGCTCACTCTTTTAATATATTAAATAGAAAAAAAGAATGAATTCTCCATGATATAGTCTGTTCTCCAATTAACGGAATGAATCAATATTACCATCACTCCTTGTTATAATCACTGTTTTAATTTAAACCATTGGAAGTTTCTCGAAGCAATGATGCAAAAAACTAAACTCAAACCCAACAGGATACTTATTTCCATTGGAAAATGTAAAATACTCTTTTCCAAAGTCCAAGCCCCTAGCATAGCTTCTAAACCATGCACAATGGGATTAAAAATATCCAATAGTATTCTGGACGTTCCCGTAAAAATATCTATTCCAAAAATCCCCAAAAAAAACTGATAGTAGAAAACTACCTGGGAAGCCGGACTATATTTTTCCATTTCGTCAAAAACACTGCTAAGCAAAAAAGTAATGGAGAACTGAAAGAAGTTAATAATCAAAAAAATTATCAAAATGTTATGAAGGTTTAACAGAGGGAAACTAACTTCAAAAACTATAATGGCAATTATCGATAATATTGCTATCCCAATTAACTGAAATATTAATGTATTTAGATACAAAGCCATGGCTACACCTAAGGGTTTAAAACCGAGCAATTTGTACTTGACGAAAAAATTTAGATCTCTATATCTCACGAATTCACTTCCGTAATGTAAAATTATATTAATAAGAATCACAATTACAATAAATAAAGGTAACAGGTTATCATGATTTTCTTCAGGAGTTCCACTAATGAAAGTCAAATACAAAAGAACAGGAAAAATTATCTTATAAAACAGATCGGTATATTGTCTCAATTTTATTTTAAATTGAAATAATGTTAGTGCCATTATTTTATCCATTAATAATTCTCCCTTCTTTATCAAGCCGATACCCAGCAATTTTTAAAAATACATCCTCCAAACCAGGAGATTTAACAACCACATTTTTAATCCCAACATCGTCAATCAATTCTTTTAACACTTGTTCATCATTTTTAGTTCTGATTTGATATCTCCCATCTGTTAAAGTCTCAGCATTATACTTCATGAGTTTAAAACTTGCTAGCTCATTTTTAATTTGAAATTCAATAATTTTTTCTCCCTCAGAGTATTCCTCTACTGCTGAAGTCATCCCTCCTAAATAAACTACTTCACCTTTATACAAGATCATAATTCTATCTGCCAAATATTCTACTTCATCCAAATTGTGACTTGTCAAAATAATAGTCACTTCTTTTGTTTCGTTAATATCTTTTAATAGATCCCACACTTTTCTTTTTGCAACAGGGTCTAGTCCAGTGGTTAGTTCATCCAGGAAAATAATCTCAGGTTGATTAATCAATGTCAGTAAAATAGCCAGCTTTTGTCTATTTCCTCCCGATAATTGATTGATATAATTATTCGCTTCACTAGTCAATTCAAATTCTTCCAACATTTCTTCCAAATTAATATCACTTCTAGTGATTTGTTTGTATAATTGACATACCTCAAAAACTTTCGATTTCCATTCATAATATTGTTCTTGCATTTGAACACCAATATGGTCATATAAACTTTTATAATCAAAGATATAATCTATAGTACCTTTGTCTGGTTCATAAATTCCTGTCATACAGTTGACTAAAGTGGTTTTCCCGGCACCGTTGTGACCTACTATTCCTATGATTTCACCACGATTTACTGTTAAATTAATGTTCTTTAAAGCTTCTTTATCATTGAAGTTCTTAGATATTTGATTGACATTAATAAGTTCATTCATTGACCAATGCCCCCTTAGAGAGGTAATTATTATGGATTTTCATCTAGGATATCATTAAGTTAATTTTTTTGGAATATTTTATATTCCGTCAAATGGAAAATTCATGCCTTTATAAGAGATTTTTAAGAAAAAAATCTGCCAAGTCATTTTTCTGGCAGATCATTCTCTCAATATGTGAATATTGTTTTTGGTTATCAGTGCATTCTTAACTTTATCAGTGTTTTCAAAATAGATAATATACGACGAATCACCATAAGGTTCAATTTTTTCAATATTTTTCAGATTTACTATATAAGATTTATGGGCTCGGAAAAAATTCTGGTTTAATTTTTCTTCGATTTCATTTAAACCCATTCGAGTTGAATATTCTTTATCTTTAGTATGAATTATTAACTGTTTGTCTTGTTTTTCTATGTAATTTATATCTTCCATTTTTATGAAATAATATTCTTGTTTGTCCTTAATCATCAAGATATTATTTTCCTTTAACGAATCATGAAATTTTTCTCCATGAGATTGTTGTATTAGCCGCTCAATATTTTCATTAACCCTGTGAAAATCTATAGGTTTTAATATATAGTCCAAGGCCCTAAGATCATAGGAGTCACATGCATATTCCGGAAAAGCGGTAATAAACACTACCTTTAAATCACTATCTAAACTTATCATCATTTTAGCAGCTTCTAATCCATCTAACTTTGGCATGTCTATGTCCATAAAGGCAAGGTCTATATCGTTGTTTTTAACAGCATCTACTGCCTCTTCTCCGTTTTCAGCTAAATATATTTCTTTGACTTCATCATTTTCCTCAATAACTTTTTTTAATACTTTTGATGTGTATAAATCATCATCACAAATTAATACATTAATCATTGTTAACAACACCACTCTTCTGTTTAGATCTTTTATTCCATTAACTCCACGAGAAATGTAATATTGCCGTTTTCTTTAAACACATCTATTTTACCATTATAAGAATCAACTATATTTTTCACTATACTTAATCCATACCCCCTACCACTTGCTTTTTTACTAGAAAACCCTTGTGCAAAAAAGTTCTTGATTTCATTCAATTCCCCATTGTAAGGATTGCTTATTTTAAACCGATACCCTTTCATATTCTCGGTGTGCTCTAAATTGAAATAAATTTTTTGCGGTAGATCTTTATTACTTAACACATGTTCCATGGCATTTTCTATTAAATTCCCTACAATACTTGAAATATCCCAGGGTTTTATCTTGTTTAGCTTAACTCTACAATATTTTTCTACTATAAATTCAAGCCCATTTTTATTGGCCAGTTCTTTTTTAGTATTTACTAGGGCAGTTAATGTTGGATTTCCTAATCTCAAAAAATCTCCAGTAAAACGATAGTTCTGAACTATACCTTGTAAGTAATCTTTAGCCGTATCATATTCCTCTAAAATCAGCATAGATGTTACCGTTTGGATATGATTAATATGATCGTGACCTTGTTGTCTTAACAGGTTAATTAAGGATTCAGTATTTTTAAGATCTGTTCGTAACATAGCTAGCTCTTTTTCTTTACTCATTGATCGTTCTATTCTAAATAAGAAATATATATTTAGTGCTCCAATTATCACAACAGTCATAATCAAAAAATAAAGCCAAAGCCAATTTTGTTCAAGTTTAAAGAGTTCAGATGAAATTAATATAACAGTAATAACCACAATTATCATAGTTTGAATTAAAGATATGGTAATAAATTTTTTATGATTCATAAGCCACATCAGACCCCGATATTAATATATTTAATATATACTTCGAAATTTTTCTAAAAAACCCTTCCAATGTTTACTAGTATATTAAACATGATGTGTGGAATTAAATTAACAACTTTATAAATACAGAATATATTATTAATAATCAAAAGTAATATTCTACTCCCCACTTAGGCAATATCAATTTTTTGGAATGGTTATTAAGGGGGATCTTAAAGTGGATATCAAGTTTAGTGTGATAATACCTACCCATAATAGGTCCGAACAATTATCGCTAACTTTAACCTCTTTTAATATACAAACTATGAATAACTTTGAAGTCGTTGTGGTTGATGATGGTTCAACCGATAATACAAAAGACCTAGTTGAAAACTTTGAGGCATCCTATCCATTGACTTATAAATTGATTGAAAATGCTGGTAGTGCAGCAATGGCTAGAAATAAAGGCATCTCTTGGGCTAGCGGAAAATATCTCATTTTTTGTGATGCTGATTTTATAGTAATTCCTGAATTTATAGAAATCTTTAACAAATATATTGATAAAAATCCCGGGTCGGTAATTTCAGGTTTTCCTGAGTGTTGGAATAAAATTTATACTTATTTTTACCCCGACTTCACTGCTAGACAGAAACAAAAGCTATATCACTCCCATAACTATTCAGATAGACAAAAAAATGAATTAGCGAAATCGAAGAAGATTGTTCAAATTATCAAACCCCAAGATATTTACAACAATTTTAATAAAATCAAACGCCTTGCATCACCAAATTTAAAAAGAAATATCAAAAAACAGTTTCAAAAAACTGATGTGGCTTCCTGGTTATTATTTGTTACAAGATGTGTTTTAGTTAACAAGAAATACGTTGAAGAATTAGGCGGATTTGACGCTAGTTTTCCTAAAAATGGACTAGAAGACTGGGAGTTGGGTTATCGACTAAGTAATATTGGAATAGACTTTATTAGCATTCCTAAAGTTTTAGGTTATCACCAAGAACATCCACTAAGAGCTCGACAAAATGAATTTCGCAACCTTTGTCTGATATACGATAAGTACGATTTTTCAATACCTGAGTTTAATCTGTTCGCCGTATATTGGCCTTGGAAAAATATTAAAAAATATAAAGATAGTCTCAGGCTTTTTAAAATAAAGCAAGATAACAAAAGATTTCGTGAAGTCCGTCAGTTACAAAATAAGTGGAAATACATGGCCATTAATTTTTATAATAAGTTTGCTGTAAAGGAGTAATTCTAATTATTCCTTCATTATCATTGTCTATAGAACCCAAGTATGACATGGTTATCTGTACTTCCGCCATTGGGGAAACTTATCACTCTATGTTAAAAATTATGGCACCAACTGTAAAATACTACGCAAACAAGCATAATATCGATTACTTTATTAACGGACAGACCAGCCGGTTTGACTCTTCGCGCCCACCTTCATGGGATAAGTTAATTCTTATGCGGCATTTGCTAAAGTATTATAAAACAGTAATGTGGATTGATGCCGATGCAATTATTTGTAATCCAAATCATGACATCCGAAAAGACATTAACCATGACTTTCCTATGCAACTTGTCACCCACTTTGGTATCAAACCCCTCTTCCCTAACTGTGGCATTTGGCTTATCCAACAGGATCCGCGATCTTTTGAACTTTTGGAAGAAATTTGGGCTCAAACCAATTTTATAAACCATCCTTGGTGGGAACAAGGTGCACTGTTAAAACTACTAGGTTATAAGGCAGGATATACAGGAAAAAGAAAAGTTCACTTTTACGGGCCAACTAAATATAGTTCGTGGGTAGGCCCCCTAGATCTAAAGTGGAATAGTAGGCCAACCGAGTCAGATGTAGCAGAAAATCCTGCTATCATGCATTTTGTGTTTGTTCCCCTTCATATTCGAATTAAAAAAATGAAAAAGCAATATAAAAATTTTCTCAATGTAATTCAAGTTTCCGAATTTGTTAAAAAGCTAAATAGTAAACACCTTAAAAATAAAAAACCATCCATAGTTTTATTTAAACGAACACAAAAAAGCTTAAAACCTATAAAATTTATATACAAAAATGAATTAGATTATTTGAGTATGATTAAAAAACAACTCAGAAATAAACAGTTAACTGGAGTGATAATTCTCAATGATTTTGCCCATAGAGACTATGCTATCAGTTATCTTAAAAAGAGAGGATTAAAGATAAACAGGAATTTATTTATCCTTGATAGCCATTAGGATTATTAAAATGCCAGTTCCAGGCCGTCTTTATTATATCCCGTAAAGGATATTTGGGTTTCCATCCCAAATGACGATATATTTTTTGATTAGAAGCAACCAGTTTAGGTGGATCCCCTTCTCTTCTATCACCATGTACAACATTAACTTGTTTACCGGTAACTTCTTCGCACATTTTTATCACTTCTTTGATTGAATAGCCGTGATTACTTCCAACATTGTAAATTTCATTTCTGTGATTATTATTAATTAAGCTTTCAAGTGATAGAAGATGAGCTTCAACTAAATCACTTATATGGATGAAATCCCTTATGCAAGTACCATCTTCTGTGGGGTAATTATCCCCATGAATGACTATCCTATCTTTTTTCCCTAATAGATGGAGTAAGATATTTGGTATTAAATGAGTTTCTGGATCATGATGTTCTCCAATTTTACCAGAAGGATCTGCTCCAGCCACATTAAAATAACGTAAAAAAATAAAGTCAAATTGATGTGCTTTGGATATATCTTTTACAATCTGTTCTGTCATTAATTTCGATCTACCATAAGGATTTATAGGATTGGTGTGACAGCTTTCGTCTATCTTTTCTACATTAGGTGTTCCGTATGTTGCACATGATGATGAAAACACAATTTTAGTAACCTTATGTTCTAACATCTTATTTAATAAACAAATAGAGGAATTAACATTATTTTTATAATATTTTAGTGGTTTAATGATAGATTCACCAACATAACAATTAGCGGCAAAATGCATGACACATTCAATAGAATAGCGCTCAAAAATTTCATCTAATTTGTCTTCTTCGATTACATCCCCTTTTATAAAGACTGCTCTCTGATCAACTGCCGATTTATGACCTGTAGAAAGATTATCTAACACAATGACTTCATAACTTTGATCAAGAAGAGACTTTACCATATGACTCCCTATATAACCCGCTCCTCCAGTCACCAGTATCATACTGATCTGCTCCCCCCTCCTGGTCTTTTGAATAACTTTTAAACCAATCTAAATTACTAAATTCTTTGTTTGATAAATATTCACAAATATGTAATCAATTACGATTCATACTGTTTTATTCACCTCCACTAGTTTAATTTAGATAACATACCGTTGTACTACGGAATACAATAGGTCTAACAGTTTCACTATAGGAGGTAAATTAAGTGAGAAAGCCGGATCTTCAGGTCGGAAAATGGAGTTTCCACGAAGTTAAGCTCGAAGATAAAGAACTTTTTAATGAGTTCATAAAAGAATCAAACCATCCGGTAAATCTTTGGTCTGCAAACTTTCCCTTTATTTGGTTATACTCTAGGTCTCCAAGAAGGAAAATCCTTTGGAAAATTATAGATGACATGCTAGTAGTCTTTATATTAACTAGAAACAGAAAATTATCTTTACTTTGTCTACCATTTGGTAATGGCAGTGTCGATAAACTAATAAATGTTCTTAACGATGCTTTGAGATATTGTGCGGAATGGACAAAAGTAAGGAGATATAAAACAAGGGTTAGAACGATTAATAAATTTCAATTAGATTATCTTCAAACATCAAATAAATTTAATAAGCTATTCAAGTTAAAAGAATTGCGGGGAATTGAACATCACTATAGTACGGAAGAACTGTTAGTATTAGAGGGTAAGAAATATCAATCCCTTAGAAAAACTGTAAATAAACACTATCGCGAGTACCCAAATATAAATTTTAGAAAATATCAACCTGAAGATTACGAAAAAATCCTTCGCTTTAATAAGAACTGGGAAAAAACTTCTGGAAACAAGTATCGTGAGCTAATAGATAAAAGTTATTTCAAAAGTGTTTTTGAATATAATGAACAGCTTGATATGGAGATATTAGTTGCTGAATTAAATGACGAAATAGTCGGTGTCAATGCTGGTGCATTACTACCTACTGGCGATGCATGGGGATGTATATGTAAGACAAACGCAGAAATTGTGGGATTAAATGAAGCCATTATTTTAGAGTATATCAAGGAACTCATAAAAATAGATAACAGCGTTCAATACCTTAATGTAGGTAGTGATATGGGTATTTCGGGCCTTAGAAATTATAAAAGAAAATTTAGACCTGCTTTTAGTATAGAAAGGTACAGGATTTTCCATAAATTCATGATTTAGAAATTCATTATTTTAGAATGTAGATTTCTTTAAAACGGAGGGCTTAAGTTGAAAAACTTATATATATTGGGTGTTAACAACACAAATATTTTTAAATTGTTAAATTCAATTAACAGAAATGAACTTAGCTGGAATATTGCAGGATTTGTTGATATTAAAAAATTTTTTCGAGGTGAAGCACCTTTAGGTTATCCTTTTTATGCGGGAAAAGGAACTATTAGAGAGTTAGCTAAAGATAAGGATAATTATTTCTTCAATAATAAGCCCCGAAATAAAAAGGCCGCTAATTTACTCACTTCATGTAACTGCAATATTGCCACTCTTGCCCATCCCTCAACTGATTTAGCTTATGTAGATATTGGTACAGGGGGTATGATTGATGAAGGTTGTACATTTGGTGCTTTTTCAAAAGTAGGGAGCTTTGTAACATTTCGCACCAAATGTCACATTAGCCATGATGTGAGGATTGAAGACTTTGCTTTTGTTGGTCCTGGTGCCAATGTGGGCAGTAATGTAATTCTAAAGGACAGATGTTTCATTGGCCAAGGAGCAGTAATTATGGGTGATAATATCATCGGTGAAGATAGTGTAGTAGGTGCTGGAGCAGTTGTCACGAAGGATGTGGCACCGGGAACCGTGGTTGCAGGGGTTCCTGCTAAACCAATAAAGAGAAATGGGAGTGATTAAATGCCTTCCTCCCCAGATTTTTATAACAGCTTCCTTGAAGTTTACAACAGACCAATAGTTGGTTTCTATGTAAGAACTGGTTTAGTGCGAAATTTGCATAGTCAAATCACCTCAAAGCAATTAGATTTTATAATTGAAGCATTAAAAAAAGCTAGGATTACCTTATACTTCTTTTCTTTAACAGATGTTAATTTAGAAGATAAATCAGTTAATGGGACTTATTATGACGAAAAGACAGATTATTGGACTTATGGAAAATTTCCTTATCCTGATATTTTATATGTACGAGGTGGACCAGTAAGACCGAAATCCAAATTTTATCAATTCCAAGAGCAGTTGAGAGAAATGAATGTTAAAAAATTAAATTCCGGGCCAACCTTTAATAAATGGCATGTACTAAAGGTTTTAAAAGAAAATAACAATCTGTTCCACCACTTACCTCCCACTGTAATCTATGAAACAAAAGAAGATTTAAATAAAATGATAGCCGAATATAAAGACGTCTATGTAAAAGCAGTAATAGGTAGAAAAGGAAAGCAAGTTATGCGCATCAAAGAGACGTCCGATGGATTATATGAATATAGTTTTTACGTCAACAATCGTTTAAGTAAAGATACAGTGAATTTTAAAGCTCTCTGTACTGTAATCAGAAAGTTTTTTGGAAAAAAGAAACTCATTATACAAAAAACAATTTCCTTACCTAGAATAGATAATAAGATTTACGATATGAGAGCTGAATTACAGAGAACAGGTACTGGCGAGCTAGAGTTATTAGAAATTTTAGTGCGGGTTAGTCAACCAAATTCACCAATAACGCAACATTCATCAAGTTATCGGTTTAATGATTTCTTTTCTAGTTTTATGAACTACAATCAAGAGACAATTGGAGAACTTAAAAGTAAAGCTGAGAATGTCCTTACTCAAATATACGAGACCATAGAAGGTGCTTATGGCCCTTATGGCGAGATAGGCATCGATTTTGCTATTGATAAGAGTGGGAAATTGTGGTTTATCGAGGGTAATTCTAGATCAACTAAAGTATCATTTTTTAAGGCTGCAGATCAGGAAACTAAATTAAAATCTTACTTAAATATTTTTGAGTATTCAAAATTTCTTTACAAACAACAGATAGATTATTAGTGATTTAAATGTCTATCTACATCTGTTTTTATATTTTGAATTTATACTGATGGAGGGTAAATTAAAATGCAAGTAGATAGTCGGGAAAAGCTTTATCGACTTGAAATCATGGGGCAAAAATCAACAGAAAAGATATTATATCTAAATAATTTTCAACTAGACAGCTTTGGCCTCAATGATGGACAAAAATTATTTCTCAAAATTGGGTTTACTTCACAGAAAGTAAAAGTTTCCAAACAAAATATAGATTCGGATAATACTAAACTTTATTTATCCCCTGAAGCATATAATGGCCTTTGGCATTATAAAGGCGAATCCATGAGCTTGACTTTTAGCTCTAATTCCAAGCTTATTTTTGGCCCAACAATAGGAATCACGGTATCTTGGAACACTTGGAGAAAAATAGATAAAATCTATGCTATTAAGAAGAGGGCAATATTAGCTCTAGAAAAAGGACTCTTTTTTTATTGCTTTCACTACAACAAAATAGACCTAGAAAATAATTTAGTTAAAGCCTACATTTTAAACCCTAAAACTTATCAATGGAAAAAAAAGTATCTTCCCTATCCTCAGGTTTTATACCACAGATCTACTTTCCCTTTTAAAAAAGATTTTGAAGATACAAATAGCGATAACGTTTATAATAGAATTTGGTTAAATCAAAATATCGAAAAGATTAATAACACTATATATTTTGACAAGTGGAATGTTTATAAAGCATTGGCAAAGTCTGAAGATGCAGTTGAATTCCAACCTCCCTCCCAACTACTGACTAAATCTACTTTAAAACAGTTTATTGATAGATATAGTCGTTGTTATGTCAAGAATATCTACGGTAGAGGTGGCAGACAGGTTTTAAAAGTCGAAAAATCCAAAAGTGATTTTATCTGTAGTACCGGAGGAAAAAAGATAAGAAACTGGCGATTCACTAACCTTGAAAATCTTTATGAATTTTTACAAGATCAATTGGGAAAAGACCTAATTATTCAAAAAGGCATCTCCTTAGCACGCTTAAATGATAATCCCTTTGATATTAGGGTTTTAGTACAAAAGAATATTGAAGGGAATTGGGTTATTTCAGCCTTAAGTTTTCGAGTTGCTGATAAAAATGCTGTGATCACTAATTGTGCTGCCGGTGCAAAAGAAATTTGCGTGCCACCTGGAGAAAATCCACTTGGTTCTGGTCTTTCTCTGAAATCATTAGAAAATTTTACTAACAAAACCTTGTCAGCTCTAGAAAAATATTATGGTCCTTTAGGAGAATTAGGTTTAGATATAGGGTTGGATACAAACGGAAAAATTTGGCTGATAGAGGCTAATAGTCAACCAAGCAGCAGAGGGTATAGAGAAGCGGCTTCCAAGGAAGTTCTACGTGATATATTTGGCTTACCTTTGGATTATGCCAAATATCTGATCAAAAAACAATATATTAAGGCATATCAAGAATCTGGAGGGTATTAGCATGACTGTGGCAGTCTCCATCGTAATGGCTGTTTACAATGAAGAGAAATTCCTTCAACAAGCCATAGATAGTGCCTTGTCCCAAACCTATCCCTCTACTGATCTAATTGTCGTTAATGATGGATCTACTGATTCAACCAAGACGATATTAGACAATCTAAATGACCAACGAGTCACTGTAATACACCTAGAAGAAAATCAAGGTGCCGCAAACGCACTAAATATTGGAATTGAACAAGCAAGTGGAAATTGGATATCAATACACGATGCAGATGACATCAGTTATCCTACAAAAATCGAAGAACAGGTAAAGTACATTAAACAAAACCCTCAACTAGTAGGAGTTGGGACATTAGTGGAATATATAGCAGGTAGTCCTAATGTAACACAAAAACTGCTTAAAAGATTAGTAAAAATCAATAAATCTGTAATATCGGCAGAACAGATAAACAAATCTAAATATTATATATGCTATCTGACTCATAGTTCAATGATGTTCTCAAAGGAACTATTTTGGGTAGTGGGCGGTTATAACCCAGAATTTAATATCCTTTATGACTATGATTTATGGCTAAGACTTTTGGAAGAAGGAAATATAGCAAAAGTTCCTAAAGTATTGTTAAAATATCGCGTTCACCAGGATTCACTTTCTAGAAAAAACAGGTATAAGACAGTTAATGAAATTCAAATTGCATCTTCCAAGGCAATTTGTAGATTATTAATTCATAATAAACAGACTATACAACCAAAAGTAGTTGTTATTGGCCCTCAAAAAGCTTGTGAAAATTATGAGTGCAATATTGCACCTACTAGCGGTTTACAAGTTATCAGTACAATAACCAAAAATTCTAAAAAAGAAATTTCAAAAATTATTAAAAAATATCACAAAGGTCAAATAGATGGAATTATAATGCTTGGTCGTTCTCCTAAACAAAAGTACCATCATATTTTGAAAACAGCTGGATTAACTTCTAATAGAGATTATTTCACTGTTTTCAATATTCTTAAATAATTTTCCATAAAGGGGCGACTAATATGAAAACTTATAAATCAATTGTGGTTGTGCCCAGAAAATATCAATCAGTAAAGGTTATCCGAAACCCTTACTCATACCCACTTATAGGCAAAGGCTTTCAGGGAGCTGTTTTTCTAATATCGTCAAATAAATGTGTCAAAGTGTATGGAAGGTCTATTCATGCTAGCAGGGAAAGTGATGTATTGAGTAATTCACAACACTCCCCTATTATTCCCAAAATTTATGAGATTGGTTATAAATATATAGTCATGGAATATATTAACGGAACTCCTTTAGATAAATATCTTTCTTTAAAGGGATTTATTTCAAAAGAAATGACCGAGAATATATTAATGTTATTAAGCGAAATGGAACAGTTGAATTTCAAACGGTTAGATATAAAATTACGTGATGTAATTATCACTAAACATATGAATATGAAAGTCTTGGACCATGTAAATGCACATTTTAAACAGCGTAATGTCCCTAAAGATCTTATGAATGATCTCAAAGCCATAGGCTTATTAAAGCCCTTTTTGAATCAATTGAACAGAATTAATCCGAACTTATATCGTAAATGGTGCAAGAAATAGAAAAGAATAAGCATTAATAGTTCACAGACTTACTTGAAAATCACCGAAAGAATTCACTCCCCTTTTCACTGAGTAAATGATTAATAAGTAGTCCCCTCCTTCTTAACCTTTTTTCTGCTTTATCGGGAAATAAGATAATAAAAAATAATGCTACACTTGCAACTACAAGTGATAGATGTTTTTGTTCTTCATACGTAAGCTCTCCATATGCGTTTAAAAAAATTTTTGAACTTTTAGTCCCTTTTTTATGATGAGACATAGAATATAAAGTATAAACAGCATATCCCACATCGTATATCCTCTTTTCCCGTTGTATCCCGTCAAAATCTAAGATACAAGCAACTGTTCCATCTGAGTGATATAGTTGATTATTAGGATGCCAGTCATCGTGTATAATTGTTTCAACTAAGGAGTTTTTATCTACTCCCTCCCACTGCTTAGAGATTCTCGAATAAAGGTTTTTAATTCTTGACAATGAAGATTTTGACTTTAAGTGATGATTTTTATAAAGATGCTTAAATTTTGTCTGAAGGTTTTCCGGTGAGGGATGAATTGAATAACTGGGTAAAGGTCCTGGTTTTTGCGATTTTAAAACAGTATGAAATTTTTTAAGTATTTTTGCACTTGACTTTATTTGAATATCATCAAAATTAAATTTATTTGCATCTATATAAGGGTGAACTTGAACCACCCTATTGTTAACCTGGGAGAATAAATCTCCAAATTTATTTCTCACAGCATTTAACACAGGTAAAGATGCCTGTTTGAGTATTGATACAGTGTTTTCAATATAATTCATTCGTTCCTTTATATTTGGAGCTGGATCTGTTATAAATCTCAAAACAAACTTTCCTAAGTCGGTTGCAACTAAAATGTTAGTATTGGCACTACTATTTAGTACCCTAATAATGCTTTTAAACCTGCCTAGATCATGTTCTTCACATAGCCACTTAATTTCATCTACTGTAATAATTTGACCTTTTTTATCTTTTATATTTGTCATCTTATACCTCCCCTGAATCATTTCCTTGATTAATTATATGTCCCACAACTAGTCCTATAACGGTAACGACACCATAGCTACAGAATATGATGTACCAGCTATAAACAGACATTAATTATATTTAGTGTTTAGATGAGAGGTGTTAACCATGACTAATATAGGTATTGTTGGCGGTTTAGGTCATGTAGGTTTAATCCAATCAGCTTGTCTGGCTAAGCTGGGGTATAAAGTTATAGCATACGATATCGACATGGAAAAGGTTAAAACAATTATGAAAGGTGAAATGCCTTTTCAAGAACAGGGGCTAACAGAATTAGTTACAGAAGGTTTAAATAATAATACTCTTTCGTTTACATCAGAAATTAGCGATTTAGCAGAAGCAGAAATTGTTTTTATCTGTGTAGGAACACCTGCTTTACCCAATGGAAAATCAGATTTATCTCATGTTTATTCAGCAGTAGATCAAATTGCTCGAAATCGTAAAAAGAATTGTATAGCAGCAGTTAAAAGTACTGTACCAATAGGAACTTCTCGTAAACTTACCGAGTATCTCAAGGATAACAATTTATCAGATAAAGTTACTATGGTATCAAACCCTGAGTTCCTTCGAGAAGGTACAGGAGTTAAAGACTTTTGGGAACCTGATAGAATAGTTATAGGCGCAGAAAGTAAAGAAGCTGCTAATAAAGTCAAACAATTATATTCACCATCAGAAGTTCCTGTAATAAACACCACTTGGGAGAACTCAGAATTAATCAAATACGCAAGTAATGCATTTTTAGCAACTAAAATTTCATTTATTAATGAAATATCTCAACTTTGTGAAGATGTTGGAGCCGATATAAGAGTAATAAGTAAAGGAATTGGACTCGATCCTAGAATCAACCCCCATTTCCTACAAGCGGGAATTGGTTTTAGTGGTCCTTGCTTAGACAAAGATTTAAACTCCTTAATAAACCAATTTAAAGAAAAACAAAAGAAACCACTCATATTAGAATCTGCTTTACAAGTAAACGAACAACAACGTGCCAGTGTAGTAGAAAAACTACAAAAACATCTAGAAAATTTAAGAGATAAAGATATTGCCGTTTTCGGTATGGCTTTTAAGGCTGAAACAGATGATGTAAGAAGTTCCCATAGTTTACCTATTATCCGTAAGCTTCTATCCCTTGGTGCAAATATAACTGTTAATGATCCATGGGTTAAAAGTCCGGAGCAGGGTAGGATTTCAGAGGCCGAAGTAGCCGGGGTTGAATGGATCTCTTCTCCTTACAGAGCTGCAAAAGACAAAGACGCAGTATTACTACAAACTGCCTGGCAGGAATATGAAAATTTGGACTACAAAAAACTTTGTGCTGAAATGAAAAAACCACTAGTCGTAGACGGAAGAAACCTATTTAATCGTGAAGAAATGGAATCCCATGGCATTGTTTATGTGGGGGTAGGTATATGAAATATTTAGTAACAGGTGCTGCTGGCTTTATAGGTTCCCATCTTTGTAAAGAGCTGGTCACTCGTGGAAACAAAGTATGGGGACTAGATAATCTTAGTCAGGGAAAAATAGAAAGATTACAGGAACTTGAGGACCACCCAGATTTTCAATTCATAGATAGCTGTATATCTGACGATGAAGTTTTGGAAGAACTTATTAATAAAGTTGATATTATATATCATATGGCTGCAGTTGTTGGGGTAAAACGATATGTAGAAAAACCGGAGAGAGTAATTGACGTAAATGTACGCTTCACTTCACGGTTGTTTGAACTTGCGTATCAATTGGATAAAAAGGTAATATTTGCTTCAACATCAGAAGTCTATGGAAAAAACAATAGTATTCCCTTTAGTGAAGATGATAATCGCATTTACGGCCCCTCCACTACAGATAGATGGTCTTATGCAATATCAAAGAGTGCAGCTGAACACCTTTGTTTGGGTTATGTTAAAAAAGGACTTAAGGCTGTAATAATACGATATTTTAATGTTTATGGACCATATGCAGATACCTCGGCATATGGTGGTGTGGTTACTCGATTCGTAAATCAACTTTTAACTAATAAACCAATGACTGTTCACAATGACGGTAGTCAAACACGCTGCTTCACCTATATCGACGATATAATAAAAGGAACAATTGAAGCTGGTAGTCGGCCTGAGGCAGAAGGAAAAGTATTCAATCTTGGACATCATCGTGAAACTTCCATTCTTGAACTTGCTGAAACCATTTTAAAAGTTTCTGGAATAAATGGTGACATAGTTTTTCAACCATATAAAGAATTTTATGGTAATAGTTATGAGGACATTACTAGAAGAGTTCCAGATTTATCAGAAGCAAGAAAAATCCTTGATTACGATCCTGAAATAACTCTTGAAGATGGGCTCAAAAAAACCTTAAATTGGTATAAAGACAGAGTATGATTAGGAGTGAGTAATTTTGAACATTAAAAAAGCAATCATACCTGTCGCAGGCTTTGGTACTAGACTTTTACCTATTACCAAAGCCATCCCTAAAACAATGTTACCTATCGTGGATAAACCAGTGATACATTACCTGGTTGAAGAAGCTGTGGCTTCAGGTATTGAAGAGATTATAATTATTACAGGTCAGAAAAGAAAAAACATTGAAGATTATTTCAATAGATCTCAGGAGCTGGAAGAACATCTAATTAAAACGGGTAAAGAAGATTTGTTAGAACAGATCAAAAATATATCAAATCAGGCTAATATCAATTACGTAGCTCAGGATAGCGCTCTTGGTCTTGGGCATGCAATATATTGTGGTCGCAAATTTATAGATAAAGATGAATCATTTGCAGTTTTACTCGGTGATGATATAGTTAGAGCAAAAAAGCCATGTATAGCACAATTGATAGATGTCTACAGGAAATATCGATCTAATATTATTGGCGTTCAGAGTGTTCCCGACGAAGAAGTAAGTAAATATGGTATTGTAAATGGGAAAAGAATAAATAATAAATTAGTCAAAGTAAGTGACTTAGTCGAAAAGCCAGACAAGGAAAATACTCCTTCTAATTTAGCCATTCTAGGTAGATATATTATTCATAGTGATATTTTCGATGTATTAGAAGTTATCGGTCCTGGTGCAGGTGGAGAAATTCAGTTAACAGATGCTTTAAAAGCACTTAATTACAATCAAAATATCTATTCTTACAGCTTTGAAGGAACTAGATACGATACAGGTGATAAATTAGGTTATTTAATCGCAAATATTGAATTTGCCTTACAAAACAATGAATTAAAAAATAATTTAAAAAATAAAGTAAAGCCCCTTTTCTTTTAGGGGCTTTACTTTATTTTGCTCATTCATATACAAATAATTTAACCCCGGGATGTAATCCCGGGGTGTTTGATGGCACTATGTTAATCGTTCACATTTAATTCTTATAACTTATTAACATTTGCTGCTTGTGGTCCGCGATCTGCCTCAACCACTTCAAATTCAACCTCTTGGCCATCTTCTAAAGATTTAAATCCTTCCTCGTTGATAGCACTGAAGTGTACGAAAACATCTCCTTCTCCGGATTCTCTTTCAATGAATCCGTAACCTTTCTTAGAATCAAACCATTTTACTGTACCTGTTGTCAACTAAAACTACCTCCTAAAATCTTGTTTTTTGCATTTTCTCATATAAAAACGAAAAAATCAAGGTCTATAAAGAATTTATCTTGTCAGATTTGTATTCCTTGAAAGCTTCGTATAAGCTGACTGCTGATTGTCACGTAAATGATAATAAAGTATAAATACAGTAAAGTATATATAAACTATGATTGGTGCAAATAATAAAATTGAAAAATGCAAAAAGTAAATGAAACTGCTTGCAACAAAATTTAATACTATATATAAAAATTGATGTAATAAACCAACTATTAGAAATTTTATTCCTTTCTCTATTTTGCTAAATTGAAGCCTTTTATCTTATTATATAACAATTCATACATTTTATTTTAAAATAGCCTAAAAATAATTTCAATTATCAAAACAACTTTGAAAATACTATGCAACTTGGGTAATTCCAAAAGCTTATTATTTTACCACTATATTGTTAGCATTGAAATATTTATCTCGAATTATTTGAGCAAACTATTAAATACTAAAAATAGAACATCTTATAAGGAGGGATAAACCATGGGCCAAGGACAAAAACAAAACAAAGCTTTAGTAGAAGGGGCTGAAAAAGGCTTATATCAATTCAAGTATGAAGTAGCCAATGAACTTGGTATTCAGCCACCTCAAAGCGATTATTGGGGTAACCTAACTTCTAGAGATTGTGGAGCTGTTGGTGGAAACATGGTTAGAAAGATGATTGAAGCTTATGAAAACCAGCTAGCTTCTCAACAACAGCAGCAATAACCTTCGATCAACATATTCAGAGGGGCTTATCATTTGATAAGCCCCTTTTAATATTCACATAATTTATTAAACTAATCTTTATCTTGTTGATCACATTCACGCACTTTTTTTTCAAGCAAATCGATTATTTTTTGATTTTGGTCTTTAATATCATCTAAATAACCTTTAAGCCAGGTTATGAAGAGCGCAATTACAAAGATTGTAAATATTAATATAAAAATATACATATTCAATAACTCAGTCTCCCCTCCCTTTTTGTGATGTTTATTTAACAAATTTGCTTACCCAAAGATTTCAAAAACTTTAGAAATACCTTCTTAATTACTCTGATTTTATTATAAATTAATTTTAATTTATTAGCGAAATTAATTGACAACCCTACCTATTAATGGTATGATTGTATCGTTGTCGGTAAGACAATATAATATTTTTTAACTTAATTGGAGGTTTTTTTAAATGACTAAAGGTATTGTAAAGTGGTTTAACTCAGACAAAGGTTACGGATTTATCCAAGTAGAAGGTGAAGACGATGTATTCGTTCACTTCTCAGCTATTCAAGAAGAAGGATTCAAAACTCTTGATGAAGGTCAACAGGTTGAATTTAACGTAGTTGAAGGACAACGTGGACCTCAAGCTGCTGAAGTAGTTAAGTTATAGATTAAGATGACTTTTCTACATAAAAACTGCCCTGCATAGGGCAGTTTTTTTATTTTATGGAGCTGTTATATTTAGTAGTTGAGAATGGGACTGCTATAATCTATTAACAATATTGCCTATTACTATATATTTAAACCATTTTCCCTGAAATGCTGCGATACAAGCAAAAATGGCATATCCATGAATTATAATTGCAATGATAGTACTGAAAATACCAAAGAAAAAGATAGGCGTCATTAGTCCCAATAAACTATTGGGTATAATACTTCCAAATCCAACTATTCCACCAAATATGCCGCCAAAGATGAACAAAGATACTCCCATTATAGCTCCAATTAAGAGAATAATAACTTGATATCCAATTGCTTGTTTAGCATGATGAGCAATGAAATGAGAATCTTCTTTTTTAAATACAAAAATGATTGACGCTATAAAAAGTCCTATAATATTTAGAAAAATTGTCAGATGAATTAAACCAGCTATTAAATTATTTTCATTTTGAATATTCATTTTGATATCTACCTCCTACTTATCCTAATCTAATATTATATGGTTAACTTGATTTCTCATAAATTCATAATAAACAATCATTTCATTACCTTTTTTGTCACGGATCAGTGTGCCTCCAAGCATCATGGGATAATCCACGAGCTCTATACTGCTTTTTTCAAAGTTTTCCTCTATCCACTCAAGTACTATTTTTTTTGGATCTATAGTAGTCATAATATACACCTTCACTTTAATCGTTTATTTTTTTCTTACTTTTATCAACTAGTCTGATATAAGTCATTTAAGTTATTAATAGTATTAAGAATTTTAGTAAGTAAATATAGATACAAATTTGGCAACTCTTCGTTGATCTTTTTTTCTTCGTAAAAAAATCTTTTCCTGTTTTTATAAGAATCTAAAGTACCCTCGGTTAAATCAGGTTGTAACAAAAACCTCTCTATAATTTCGCAATTGCTAATATTATAATATATTTTTTGAAATGGTTCCCATAAACAATTGTGTATGATTTCATTTCTTAGATTAATAACCATTTTAATTTGTTCACATTTTTGAAATACAGTATTTGTTATTTCGACATTTTTAATCTTTTTTTTATCTCCATATAAGATATTCTTAGACTTAAGACTTGGATACATTTTAAAATCAGTTTGTATATTTTCCAGTTCAAATGCAATTTTAGTTAATAGGTCAAATATAGAATATATTCCTATAAAATTCCGTTTTTATATTTTAATCCCTTTGCAGTATAAAATGTATAATCCACAAACAAATATCCTCCTTAAAAAATAAACTTGAATTTATTAATCTCTAACAAACATTTTCTATTCAACTTTATTTTTACCCTTTTAATTTTTCAGTTTAAATTTTCATTTGTCATAATTTTTATAACCACTAAACGTTACATAAAATATGGACTTAGGTCAAAATTTTGGACACCAAAAAGTTAAGTATTAAGCAGATTGCTTTGCTAGATCCTCAACATGTTGAGGAGTTAAAAACTCCAAACTTCCATGGATTCTTGTTCTGTTGTACCAGCTCTCAATGAACCTAAATAGAGCAATTTCAGCCGATTTGAAGTCTAAGTACTTAACATGGTTAACTTCTTCCTTTTTCAAAGTAGCATGAAATGATTCGATATGTGCATTGTCATAAGGGCAGCCTTTTCTGCTAAATGATTGCTTGATCCCTTTGTACCTTAAAAAACGCTTAAAGTCATCGCTAGTGTACTGGGTACCTAGATCACTATGTAGAATAAGTCCATTGCCAGGTTTCTGTGTATCATAAGCATTTTTAACAGCTTTAATAACTAAATCTGTTGTCATGGTCTTGCTAAAAGAGTATCCAACAATTTTATGGGTGTGTAAATCCATTACAGAGGCTAAGTAGCACCAGCCGTCTTTAACAGTATCAATGTATGTAATATCAGTAACCCACTTTTGATTGACAAATGTAGTTGAAAAGTCTTGTTTTAGGAGATTCTCTCGTTCGACTACTTTTTCTCTATTAGGATAAGGCCGATATTTTTTCCTGACAATTGATTTGATACCCTCTTTTCTCATTAATCGTTGGACTCTTTTTAAGCTGACTTTGTATCCTTTATTGATTAGCACAGCGTGGATCTTTGGTGCACCATATCGCTTTTTACTGTTTTTATGAATTTGAGTTATTTGATCTAATAGTTCTCTGTTTTCTTTGTCACGATTAGATTCAACTCGATTTATTGTTTCGTAATAAGTACTTCTCGGAAAGTCTAGAGCATCACAAATAGCTTTGATAGTATGCTCGTCCTTTTGTTCTTTTATAAATTCAGTAAGCTCTGTATTGTCTACTTTTTGGCGAATATGGTCATAGCCTTTTTTAAGATTTCATTCTCCTCTTTCAAGCGAGCCATTTCTTTTTGCATTTCTTCCACATCTTTTGAAGTGGCTCCCTCACTGCCAGATTGTTGGTTTGGAGAGAAATCTTTGATCCATTTATAAATAGTAACCTCTGTCACACCATATTCGCTAGACAAATCCTTCACAGAACTACCTGAATTATATAAATCTACAATTGTTCTTTTGAAGTCTTCATTATATCTCTTATTACTCATTACTGGACACATCCTTTCGTTATTAATATTGTAAGTGACTTAACCATGATGTGTCCAAGAATTTATACTAACACCATACATATTTCTGCACTATAGTTGGTCAAACTAAATATATATAATTAAAACTAAAGGGGAGGTATTATTTTGGTACGTTTAGCAATTCGCTTCGTAGTATCAGCCCTGGTGCTAATGGTTCTTAGTTTTATATTACCAGGATTTGCCGTAGTAGGATTTGGTGGAGCTTTACTAGCTGCAGTAGTAATTGCGCTTTTAGGTTATGGAGCAGAATACTTCCTGGGAGAAAATGCTTCACCTAATGGAAGAGGTGTAATTTCTTTTGTAATAGCAGCTGTAGTGATCTATGTAGCACAATTTTTAGTACCGGATATGTCAGTTTCCATCCTGGGTGCTGCTTTAGCAGCTATTGTCATCGGTATAGTTGATTTATTCATTCCAACTACATTGCGATAAAATTTAATATTTTTAATTTAGTTAATTCAATCTCACCAAAACCTTATTATAGAGGTTTTGGTGTTTTTTTATGTATTTCTTTTAAATAAAATACATAAGTATTATTTACTTTTTATCAATATTTGTGGATTATATATAAACTATTGACTATTCTGGACATACTTATATATTAACTTATTTACAGAAAACCTTTAAAAAACTATAAAACTGTTTAAAACCCCAAGAAAGGAGGAGGTTTTTATAAAACAAAAAAAATGGCAAAAACTTGCAAAGCAGGCATGCAGAGACTTAAACTTTAACAGATTGGATATTGTTTTTGCCACAATTGAAGCTGAAAGTAAAGGAAAAAATATCACAGGAGATAACGGACGTGCTTTTGGTTACGGTCAGGTATGGCTTAAATGGCATTATAATAAGTTGAAAAAAGTAGCAGAATTGCTAGGAAGAAAGATTCCAACCAAGCCTACTAATATAGAGGATGAACATGAGTTTACTAAAGTAATTTTGGAAGATGATGAACTATCAATGTATTTAGCAGTAGAAACCATTAAAGAACTTTGGAATAATTCTTGTGGTTGGGAAGATTTTTTAAAAAAATATGTAGGACCAGCTATTCCAAGTTCGGAACAAAAACGGCGCTCAAAGATATTAAAAAAATATCAGAAAGTTTACTAAAGTGTGTCCAATGTAGGGTGATAATTATGGGTGGGGTAGCTATTTTTCTATTTTTAATATTCTAGATAGTTGACATATTCACAACTTTCTGCTACTGTTTATCGGTTAATAGTAAGTTACCCCACTCCACTTTTATCTCTATCTTTTATTTTAATTAAATGAAATAAGTTTTAATAATTTAGATGTCCATGATGACTTTGAAGCCAATTAACAGCTTCTTCTAACATGGCTACAGTTTTATGGTGATTCAAATTAGGATGAATGGTTAACTTTATGCTATCTGGTCTATCTTTGTATAAATTTTTAATTTCACTGTAAAAGTACCTTTGTGTCTCAAGAGGCACTGAATCATCATCTTCACCATGTTGCATTAATATAGGTCTTGGATAAAGAGACTCCTTATTAATTAACGGATCATATTTTTGAATATCCTCGGTATCATTATTATATTTTGGTTCTATATTATGTGCATTCATAATTCTATTTTCAGCATCTTGCCATGCACATGCTCCATTCATAACTATAAGACTAGTGATATTTTGATACATCGCAAAAATACCACTGGCTGTAATTCCACCCATTGAACTTCCCATAACAGAGATATTATCTGGATCAATGTTAAATGTTGCTTTAAGTTCAGTTAATATTGGTTCAAATTCGTTTAGACTATTTAACACAACTTGCCAGAAGTATTGTTCCATTATTTGTAAATCATTATATTTAAGTTCACCCCTATCGCCGTGTTTCATCGCATCCGGTATCAAGACATTAAAACCGTGGGCAGCAATAATTTTCCCCATAAAATTATAATTTTCTTTCTTAGATGACCAACCATGAAAAATAAAAACTGTAGGAAGATTTTTATCAGTAAATTTTGGTTCAATAAAAACACAAGGGATTTGAGCGAGTTCCCTTCTATAACAAGTAATAAAGTCTCCCTGTTTACTTAACATTTAATCACCACCTCTCATCAATGTACATATTATTGTGTTTTCAATTATTCTCGTAGGTATATATACTTCATAAATTTTCAATTTCCTCCTAATTTCTGTATAAAGTTAGGGGTGCTTAATGCACCCCTAATTATCTTGGAACTCTTATTTGATTTGTAAGTCAGTGGTGGTGACATTGCATTGCCTATTCTTGATATTCGGTAATCTCCCATTCATGAATGTTCCACGAAAATGCTTGCCAAGCTGAAGGTTCGAAGTTTTCTACTCTATTGTTAACAGACCATAAATCTTTGGAGCTGTAAACGAAGATATATGGTAAATCTTTATTTAATAATAAAGCTAATTCATTATATACTTCTGCTCGATCATCCTGATCAAAGGTTCTAATCCCTTCCTCCATTAACTCTTCTGCCTCTTCATTGTGATAGTAGCCCATATTCCATCCGTCATCTGCATATTGAACACTGAATATATTGCTAGGATCTGGGTCAGTAGCTAAACTCCATGCCATATTCCACATATCTACTTCTCCACGTTTTTCTACATTTACTCTATCCACTAAAGTATTAAATTCATACGACTCTAGTTCCAAATCCACACCTATTTGTGGCCACTGTTCTAAGGCAAGGGTTGTTAAATGCTCAGACCATTCATTATCTGCTAAGGTTTCCCACACAATACTTAAGCGTTCACCATCTTCATTGTAGCGATATTCTTCATTTTCATCCCATTCATATCCTGCTTCCTCAAGCAATTCATTGGCTTTATCCGGATCATATTCATAAAAATTTAATTGGTCTTCATTAGGATAAGCCCAAGATACAGGTGAAAATGGCGTTGCCATAGGTCTTGCCAGTTCTTCCCCGTACATTCCTTCAATGAATGATTCAATATCTATGGCATAAGCCAAGGCTTGCCTGACTTCTTGATGTTGTAAATGTTCATTTTGATGGTTAAGTCCGATATAGGAATAAGAGTTATCTAAGAAAGTAATTGTTTCTTGATGATCTTCTTCTTGTAGCATCTCATAATTTTCGGGAGTTGATGATACTGCCACAATATCTGCTTCTGCCGTTTCAACCATAGGGATCTGCTGTTCCGTTTCAATTTCTTCGTAAATTATACGATCTAACTCGGGTTCACCATGATAATAATCCTCGAAAGGTTCTAAAATAGCGTGTTCATCCGGGCTATACTCTACTAATTGAAAAGGTCCACTTCCCATAGGATCATTTGTTAAATCGTGAATTTCTTCGTAGTCATCAAATTCATAATAATGCTTTGGAAGAGCATAAGTTGAGTAATCAAATATATCACCGGCATCGGGTTCTTGGGATTTTACAGTGAGAGTATAATCATCTTCAACAATAACACCTTCTAATTCATCAGTTTCTCCTGCTCTGTATTCATCAACACCTACAATATTATCTGACCAGCTGGCACGTGGCCCATCGTAATCTGGATGAGCAGTTACTTCAAGGGTAAATGCAACATCTTCCGCAGTTACTTCTACTCCATCGTGAAATTTCCATCCTTCTCTAAGATAAAAAGTGTATTCTAAACCATCGTCGGAAATTTCATAGTCTTTAGCTATGGATCTCTGATCCGTCGTTAATTCACCATTTTCGTCTACTGTAAGCAATGTATCATACATCATTCCTATAACCCAAGCATCATATGCCGTAGAGTAAAGAACTGGATTAAAAATTCCATCTAAATCAGTTCCTCCGATAATTAATTCATTAGGACGTTCAACTGCAGGGTTTTCAACTACGGGTTCTTCGTCTTCTTTTTCTTCCACTTCTTCATCTTTAGCCTCTTCTGGAGGTGCACAAGCACTCAAAGCCACTCCCATTGTAAGGAGAAAAGCAATAAACAAAACAAATATTTTTCGACTTGACATTATAAGGTTTCCCCCTCCTAAAATAATCTAACCCACTCCTTTCAAGACTACAATCATGTTCAATAATGAATTTATCAGATATTTTACTATCACCTCCCTTTTTTTATATCATTAATTGATAGTATCTTTTTTTGAATATTTACTATTTGCTTTATTGTATTCAATACTTAAAAAAATTCTACAATAATTTTGATATTTATCTGATTTTTTGTCATAAAAAAACAAGCCTTCTTTATTGTGAAGGCTTGTTTATGATCATCTATAATTTTTATTTTGTTAGAGCTTAATTACTCTGGCTTTTAACTATTTCAACACTCTTGCTTGCCCCAATTCTAGTAGCCCCAGCTTCAATCATCTTTTGAGCGGTTTCTAAGTCCCTTATTCCGCCTGAAGCTTTCACACCGAGTTTTTCACCAACTGTTTTTTTCATTATCTTGACATCCTCTACTGTAGCTCCACTGCTACTGAAACCAGTGGAGGTTTTCACATAATGGGCACCAGCTCTTTTAGCCAGTTCACAGGCTTTGATTTTTTCTTCATCTGATAATAAACAGGTTTCGATAATAACCTTTACTACAATGCCAACTGGAACGGTGTTAACAACGCTGGATATATCTTCAATCACTTCCATGTCCTGTTCATTTTTTAATAATCCTATATTGATTACCATATCAATTTCACTAGCACCATGTTCTACAGCTTTTTTGGCCTCATATTCTTTGACATCGGTAGCACTAGCCCCCAGGGGAAACCCTACTACAGAAGCAATTTCGACTTCTGAGTCCTTTAAAAGATTGGCAGCTAAATTAACATGAACAGGGTTTACACATACAGCTTTAAACTTATAATCAATAGCTTCTTGACATAATTTTTCAATTTGACCTGGTGTTGCTTCGGGCTTTAATTGAGTATGATCAATAAAAGAATTAATATTATTAATAGTCATCAAAACTTGCCTCCTTATTATTAGTCATCAAATTCCCAATTAGACAGGCTATTATATAGATTGTAATCGGTCAGATCATATTTAATTGGTGTTACAGATACATAATTTTCTTTTACAGATGCAACATCTGTCTTAATATCTGATGTATCTTCAATTACTTTTCCTGCCATCCAGTAGTAAGCTTTTCCTCGGGGGTCAAATCTTTTTTCAAAAATATTTTCATACTGTCTAAATCCTTGCCTGGTAATTTTTACTCCTTTTAATTGATTTGCTTCTACTGCTGGTACATTAACATTTAATAAAGTACCATTTTCAAACTCCTCAGGATTATCCTTTATAATATTGGCAATGTATGCTGTATAAGATGCAGCAGTAGAATAATCCTCGTAATCGTAATCTACTAGTGAAACAGCGATGGATTTAATATTCAAAATAGCAGCTTCCATGGCGCCAGATACAGTACCAGAATAAAGCACATCAGTCCCCAGATTTGCCCCTCGATTAATGCCAGAAATAACCAAATCAGGTTTTTCATCCATGACAGATTCTACAGCAAGTTTGACACAGTCGGACGGCGTTCCATTAACCGAATAAAATGGTATTTCCAGTTTCTCTCCAAGTTTTTTAACATTATTCACCCTTAATGGTTTATGAACAGTAATAGCATGACCAGTAGCACTTTGCTCTCGGTCAGGAGCTACTACAACAGCCTCAAACTCATCCCTTGAAGCTATTTCTTTAGCCATTGCAAATATACCAGGTGCATAAATTCCATCGTCATTAGTAAGTAAAACTTTCATAGTCTTCCCTCCAGTTCCAAGTCTGAATCAATTTAATTCTTATCTTGATCAGTAATCATTTTTGCATGTTTATCAGCTTCATGATAAACTTTTTCTTCATCGATAGTTTGTAAATTTCCGTCTTTCATTACTATTTTCCCATCAATTATTACAGTTGAAACATTATTAGAATTACATGAATAAACAATATTAGCGATAGGATCGTGTCTTGGATATAACTCGGCTGAGTTCTTATCAATTACAATAATATCTGCCTTATATTCGGGAGCTAACTTACCTACCTCTGGTAATTTTAGAGTTTCTCCTCCTTTTATTGTTGCCATTTCTAAAGCAGTGTAAGCATTAATTAAAGTTGGATTTTCATGAAATCCTTTTTGTACCAAAGAACTTAGTCTAACTTCTTCTAAAAGGTCGAGATTATTATTGGATGAAGCTCCATCGGTCCCTAAAGAAACTGTTACATTTTCTGATAACATTTTATCAATTGGTGCAATTCCAGATCCCAATTTTAAATTACTGCCAATGTTGTGACTGACAGAGACGTTATTATCCGCTAATATCCTGATATCTTCATCGTTAACATGTACGCAGTGAGCAGCTAAAGTTGGAACATCAAATATTCCTAACTCATTAAGATGCTCTACTGGTGATTTATTATATTCTTTATAGTTATCTGTAACTTCACCTTCCGTTTCTGAAAGGTGGATATGTATAGGCATTTCAAGTTCATGAGCCATTGACAAAGTTTTGTTCAAAAATTCAGGAGGACATGTATACGGAGCATGAGGTCCTAGCATACAAGTTATTCTTCCTTCTGCGCCATTATGCCATTTCTTAACAAATTCTTTAGCCTCATATAAGCTGTCATCACCTTTAAATCCAATCATCCCTCTGGATAGTGAAGCTCTCATACCACTTTCTTGAACGGCTCTAGCCACATCATCCATAAAAAAGTACATATCAGCAAAGGTAGTGGTTCCACTTTTAATCATTTCTACTATAGATAGTAATGTACCCCAGTAAATACTTTCACTTGTTAAGTTTCCTTCTGCAGGCCAAATTTTATTTTCTAGCCAATCCATCAATGACATATCATCCGCGTAACTTCTTAATAAACTCATTCCTGCATGTGTGTGGGTGTTTATTAGTCCTGGTAAAACGAAGTTTCCTTGGGCATCAATAATTTCGTGAGCAGTTTTCTTGGTTTCTTCATCAAAGGGTTCAGAACTGACTTTTTTTATTTTGTCGCCTTCAATGAGAATATATCCCGGGTTTAAAATATCCTCCTTGTCCATAGTAATGACAACTGCATTTTCAATTAATGTAACTTTAGTCATTAACTATCTTCCCCCTTTTTAAATGCAAGCTGTTTATATAACTTCGTTATTAAATATAAAATTCCTTTTTTGTCATAAATTCCAATTGATTTTTTGACCATTAGTTCTAAAAATTATCGTGCCTGATTGGCCAGTTCTCTCTATATGAATATTTTTTTCGTCAAGTTTCTCAAGTAATTCCTGTTTAGGAAGATTGCGTTTATTGTCTGAACCTCCTAATATCACTCCCACTTCGGGCTCTATAGATTCTAAAAACATTCCTGATGTTCCACTGGTATCCCCCATACGAGCTATTTTCAAAATATCAATGTTCTGGTCAAAATTTAGTCTTTGTTCTCCTTTTAAACCTAAACCACCAGTAAAAAGAAAATTTATTTGACCATATTGTAGATGTAAAACTAAAGAATTTTCTCTGGGATCATTAAATAAGATTTTTTCTGGATATATAATTTCAAGTTTGGCTATTTCAGATTGATATAATTCATCTCCCCTTCTGGCAATGTGAAAGTCCGTCTCCTTTGTAGCAGCTGTTAAATATTTTCTAAAATAATTTGTTTTTAAAGCAGTCCCGCTATCGATTGTTTTTTTAACATCAAATCTATCAATTATCTTAGGTGCTCCCCCAATATAATTTGAATAGGGATTAGTAATAATTAACGCATCAATGGTGTTTACATCAATTTCCTCTAAATAGTCTACTATTGTTTTATTTTCTTCTGGTGAGCCAGTATCGATTACAAAAACTTTATCACTTTTAGGTAATCTAATTATGCTAACTTCTCCATTTTTTACATCTGGGAAATGAACTTCCATAACTTCTTCTCGTTTTTCGAATCTTTCAATGAAATTGTCTTCACAACTAGCTTTAAGCGGTGAAGAAAAAATAATTAGCATCGATATTATCATGGTTATAAACAAGAAAAAGTACCTAATCCCTGACGTTATTAATAACAACTTATCACACCCCTGTATATCTTTGTTCTATAATATTTTTGAAATGTGCTTTGACTTTAATAACTTTTCTTTAAAAATTTATTGCTCAGATTTTTTCTGGGATAGTTGTTTTGCCCTTTCGTACTCTTTTGCGGCTAGATATTGCTCCTGTTTGAGTTGATAAATGAGACCTAATTCAAAGTGAATTTCTTCATTTTTGGGTTCTATTCTTAAAGCCTTTTTAAGATGTTTTAATGCTTTATCTAGATCCCCTAAGTAGGTGTATGCTTTTCCTATATATAAGTGAAGTTCCCAATCGCTATTATTTGACGTTATCTGTAAAGCTTTTTGAAAGTATTTTACACTTTGAAGAAAGTCTCCAAGATTAAAATAAATAGCACCACAATTAAAATAGATATCCGGAAAACTCTCAGTATAGTCACATGCCCTAAGGTAATTAGTAAGTGCTTTCTCTTGTTCTTCTTTATCCACATATATGTTACCTATGGCGTTATAGGCTAATGCTAGGATTTCCTCATCCTCTACCAATTCAACAACTAGGCGAAATTTTTTTAAGGCTTTATCATATTCACTCTTATAAAAATACGCTAATCCTAAGAAATAATGACCCATAATCATATTTGGTTCTTCGGATACTACTTGTTCAAATTCGTTTTTGGCCTCTTCTAACATGGCTAAATTAAAATAACCAAGACCTTTTCTAAAAGAATGAATACTTTTATTATCTTTATTTTGCTCAGAATTAACTTCATTGGAATGATTTTTCTCGTGGTCTTTATTTCTATAAGCCTCTTTCATACTTGACAATTTATCAACCAGTTCCTCATCATATTCTTCGGTACTTTTAGAAAAGGAATTTAATAACTCTAAGTTAGAAACCTCTTCATTAGAAATACCTAAATATGCTGAAATCAAACTATCATCCAGTTGATCAGGAATATCAATCCCGTATTCGTCTTGTAGATACCAAAGTTTTTCTTCAAATTGTAACCAGTACCCTATACACTTATCTATTTCTCTTCTTAATTTTAACAACCGCTCAGTAATATCATTATCATCCTTTTTCTCGGGATCCTGTTCTATATGCTCTTCTATTTTTGATAACTCATCGAAAATCTTTTCAAACTCATGTTCAAATTCAAACAATCCTAATCCCCCTATTTGTCAATATATACTACATACTTCTTAATTGATTTTACTCTTTAAATCTTATATAATCGTGATAAATCAAAGAACAATTAATACTAAAAAATTCAATTACGATTTGAAAGTATCTAATAATATTTACATTTATCAGTAGCCAGGGATATTTGTTATTGGAGTGATGCAAATGAAAATTTCAAATTTGATTATAGTCTTAATTTTAATAGTAGCTGCTTTTGGTATAGGTTTTCTAGTCGGTTTTAGTTACATTGGAGATAGTCCAGCAGGGCTTTTTGACCCTGAAACCTGGAGAACTTTTATTCATAGGTTGAGATCTTTTTAAACTCAACGAAGATTATTATACTCTGAGGTGAATAATATGCCTGATAATGTTAGTTTAAGGGCTTTAATAGAAAATTATCCTATAAAAAGCATAGTCATGCCTGGTAATTCTGGAAATATTAAGCAAGCCCTAGACGATATCAAAATATCCGGTTTAAATTATCATTCCCAAAATGTTTCCCAAAATGAGTTATTTTTTTGTTTAACGGGCCATCAATACGATGGCCATGCTTTTGCAGAAAAAGCCTACAACAAAGGGGCAGTTGCATTAATAGTTGAGCGAGAAATCCCCCATATTCCTCTCTTGCAAGTAGTAGTTGAAAATTCAAGACGAGCCCTTTCTCATCTTAGTGCTAAGTTTTATCAACATCCTTCCAAGTCTATGAATATGATAGGAATTACTTCTACTAATGGTAAAACAACTACCACTTACATGATTGATCAAATTCTTAGCAGCAACAAACCCACGGGCTTATTGGGAACTGTTATAGTAAAATTAGGAGAAGAGACAAAGGAATCGGATTTAACCACCCCTGAATCTTTAGATCTCCAAAGATACTTAGCTTCTATGAAAAGAAAAAATATCAATTATTGTACTATGGAAGTATCTTCTTCAGGATTAGAACTGGAACGGGTTTCTGCCGTGGACTATGATATCGCTATAATTAATAACATCTCGAGGGACCATATTGACCAACACGGCTCTTTCGAAAACTATTTTGCAGCTAAACAGCGTTTAGTAGAAGAAATTCAGGAAGATAAAAGGGCTGTTATTAATGTTGATTGTGAAAATGCCTGTAAAATGATTAATTACACTAAAGCGAAAGTTATAACTTATAGTGTAAAAGGCATAGATGCTACAATTGGAATTGACAATCTGGATTTATCATCAGGAAGTGCCAGTTTTGATCTAGTTATCAATAGAGGTTTCTCTACTCTATCGGGCAAATGGATAAAACCAGGTCGATTTAAAATCAAATTAAAAGTATTGGGCCTTCATAATGTCTATAATGCTACTTCTGCTGCTATATCGACATTATTATTGGATGAACCTATAACTCGGATACAGTCAGAGCTGGCTAAATTTTCAGGTGTAGAACGCAGATTCCAACTGATATTTGACAAAAAATTCAAAATTATAGATGATCACTTTGCCAATCCCGGAAATATTGAAGTCACCATGGAAACCCTAGGAAAGATGGATTTTAATAACCTAAAAATTTTATATGCCATTAGAGGTGGTAGAGGTAAGACTGTTAATGAGGAAAATACTAAGGCTTTAATTAAATGGCTAAAAAAATTAAACCTTCAAGAAGTTTATGTAACATCAAGTGATGAAATAGTGGGAATTGAGAATAAAGTTACGATGACAGAAAGAGATACCACCCTTTCTCTTTTGAAATCAGCTGGAATAAGGGTTAGATATTTCTCTCAACTAAGATCAGCTATTAAGTCTGTTATTATTGAAAGACATTTACAAACTGGCGATGTTCTCTTACTAGCTGGATGTCAAGGTATGGATCCGGGTGCTAGACTAGTTTTAAATTTAATATACAATAGACTAACCAAAAATCAGCAAAAATACTGGGGTGACGAGATCTTAGCGCCTTTAAAGCATAGGGTCGCAGGTATGAATTGTAATATTTCTAAGCCGATATAATTTTTTTAAAATTTTTGATTCAATAAATCCCTTGACTATATTTATTGCATGAGTTATACTAATAAATGTCGCGGCGGGATAAAATAATTCTGCGGCAAGACAACAACAATATGGGGCTGTAGTGAAGTGGCTCAACACGCCGGCCTGTCACGCCGGAGACCGCGGGTTCGAATCCCGTCAGCCCCGCCAACAAGCTGACGTGGCTCAATTGGCTAGAGCAGCTGACTTGTAATCAGCAGGTTGTGGGTTCGAGTCCCACCGTCAGCTCCATTTTTTATTTTAAATTTATTTGGAGAGGTACCCGAGTTTGGCCAAAGGGGGCAGACTGTAAATCTGCTGGCGCAAGCCTTCGGAGGTTCGAATCCTCCCCTCTCCACCATTAATTTAATTACTAACAAAAGTATAAAATTAAAAATATAGATTATAATATCTAATGTATACTAAATCGTTGGGGCGTAGCCAAGTGGTAAGGCACGGGGTTTTGGTCCCCGGACTCGCAGGTTCGATCCCTGCCGCCCCAGCCAATTAATTATACTAAACGTAAAATAGCCCGATTACCGGGCTATTTTTTTATGTTTAAATATTATTTTTAGTAGTGAATTCAAAACTTATTTTTGATAGAAAAATGTGGCTATTGATTGAAATCCTAATTTACTGGCGTTAAATATTTGTTCAGTACTCCCTACAAATAAGACTCCCCCGGGAGCTAAAGCTTGGTAGAAATTTTTATATAGAATGCTTTTTGCTTCTTCCGTGAAGTAGATCATAACATTACGACAAAGTATGAGATCGAAGTTTTTATCATATGGGTCTTTTAAGAGATTGTGTTTTTTAAAATTGACACATTTTTTTATTTCGTCCTTAACGTGATATAGTTTATCTTCTTGATTAAAATATTTAAATAATCTGTCAGAGTTCACCTCTTTAATTCTTTCTTCTGAATAAACTCCTTTACGTGCTTGATTCAAAACAGTTTCATCTAGGTCAGTAGCTAAAATATCAAATTGTGATGGTGGAAAAAACTCTTTTAGAACCATCGCCAGAGAATATGGCTCTTCTCCTGTCGAACATGCAGCACTCCAAATTTTTAATTTCTCATCCTTCCCCTTTTGTTTAATTATTTTAGGTAAGATAGTTTCTTCTAATACATTCCATCTTTGGGGATTCCTAAAAAATTCTGATACGTTAATTGTAATCCGATCTAAAAATTCTCTATAAAGTTTTTCGTCCCTTTGTAATGCCAACCAATAGTCATCATAAGATGAGTATCCTCGTTTACTCATTAATGTTGTTAATCGCCTTTTCATCTGTTTTTGTTTATATTGATTAAGATCAATTCCTGTTTTTTGATAAACTTTAGATTTAAATGTTTCAAAAGCTGTATCAGTCAATTATGAATCTCTCCTCTCCCTACTGATCATACTCAGTTCTATGCATTAGTTCGTCGGTCGAAAAAATAAATTAATTTCTCTTTTTGCAGTATCTTCACTATCAGACCCGTGAACTAAGTTATAAGTTATATCTAAAGCTAAATCACCTCTAATGGTACCTGGTGCAGCTTTTTTAGGGTCCGTATCCCCTATCAACTTACGAACAACCTCAATGACATTATCTCCCTCCCATACCATAGCAACCACTGGTCCACTTGTTATGTAATTGATTAAATCGTTAAAAAAGGGTTTGTCCCTATGTTCTTGATAATGGGTTTGGGCTAACTCTTTAGAGACTTCTAACATGGTTATCTTCCTTAAGTTCAATCTCTTATTCTCTAGTCGAGAAATTATCTCTCCGACTAATCCCCTCTCTACCCCATCGGGTTTAACCATAACAAAGGTTTGTTCATTTTGTGATGACATTCAAAAAACCTCCTTAACTGTTATGTAGGATTAGTGTTTAAAATTGTGTCTCGCTGTCTTTTTAATAATTATAACCAATAGTGTTTCATTAAATTGTAACTCATTTTTTATGTACCTGCAAATATTCTTAATCACCATTGTCTTTTTTAATCTTCTTCTTGGAAATGTGAAACCGGTGGATTTACTAGTTCAGGTGGTTCAATCCCATATTTTTTTATTATTTCGTGCGCTACACTTCGACCAGCTTCGTAAGTTAAAGCCAGGTTATTTCCAGATATAGCTAAAGAGCCTGTTATCCATAAATTGTTCCAAAACGTGAGGTTATTATTCACATTTATACCAAGTATTTCTTTTAAATTTGAAATTTTACCGAAACATGCCCCATAGGGGCTATTAAAGTTTTCGTACCAATCTTGGGGAGACTTAATATCTTGAAACTCAATATACTTTTCAATGTCTTTGATTTCTAAATGTTTTTCAACACAGTTAATTATCTTAGTTTGTAATTTTTTAATCAATATTTCATTCCAGTTAATATTAGTGTTCAAATTAGGTACAGCGACGGACAACTGCATTACAGACCTATCGCCCTCTGCCAAACTAGGATCTGTTACACAAGGGTTTTGGACGGATATAATAGGATCTTCTGGTATCTCACCTTTATTAAGTTCTTCAAAGGTATCCCAGAAATTTTCAGGGACAATTATGCTGTGATGCATGAGATTATAGAAAGTTTTTGATAATCCCAGGTACATAACCATTTTTGAGTATGAATAGTTTACATCACTAGACACTTTCAGATCCTTTTTTCTTTCCGACTTATTGACTAACTTCATTATATGATTCAAATCGTTTGTAGCACATATCACTTCATCGAGCTCTTTGGACGAACCGTCTTTTAAAACAATTTCCTTAGCTTGATTGTCACTTGTGTTTATTTGTTTTACTTCACAATTTAAATAAATTTGCCCTCCCAACTCTTCAATGACCTTTCCCATAGCTTTTGATAATTTATTTAGCCCTCCCATCACATGAAAAACACCCATACTATATTCAAGATATGAGAGAATGCTATATAATGAAGGGCATTTATGAAAGGATCTACCAACATATTTAGTCTGAAATGTAAAACCAAATTTTACCTTGTCATTCTCAAAATACTGTTCTAAATCTTTCCAAAAATTAGTGAATGGTTTGAGATGTGCAAAATTACTAATTAAATTCCATTTTGGTAAGTTTTTAAAATTAGAGTAACCAGCTCTGAGAGCATAAAAAAGATTTTCATATTTTTTACTATTGTCATCTAAGAATTTATCCAGTCCGGAAACATCGGCACTGCTAAACTGATGAATATTTTCTTTTAATCGCTTATAGTTTCTGCGAGGATATAACCTGGAACCATCTTGATATATTATCTGATAAAAAGGTTCTAATAACTTTAAATCTACATAATTATGCAGATTTTTATTGCACTGCCAAAAAATATCTTCAAGAACAAAAGGCATTATAAAATAAGTTGGGCCTAAATCAAAGGTGAATTTTCCGTCTTGGTCATTCATAACACTACATTTTCCACCAATCTGAGTATTTTTTTCATAGATAGATACTTGAAAACCTTTTGAAGCTAATAACATTCCGGCAGCTAAACCGCTTGGACCTGCTCCAACAATACCAACACGCAAAGAAATCTCTCCTCCATAATTTTTAACACTTGATACAATAATCATTAAAAATGTCAATGACATCTCAAGTTAAATTATACCACTTATGCTAGTAATTTTTAATATTTTCGGCTCTTTTCCTCACTACAGTTTTAAATTTATAAGTCAGAATAACAGCTGAGATAACTTGTGTAACTGCAATGGCTAACCAAATACCTTTACTTTGCATCCCCATACTGAAAGTAAAAATGTATGCCAGAGGCACTCTAGCTCCTACTCCTGTTAATGCAGCAATTATAAAAGGTGTTTTTGCGTCCCCGGCTCCTTGCATTCCTCTTGAAAAGACAATTCCCAAAGCATGAACAGGCATAACAAGAGAAAGTGTTTTTAATAATGAGTCACCGATTTTAATTACAGATAAATCTTTAACGAAAAACTTTAATAGTTCAGGTGCGAAAACTCGTGTAAGAATAGCTGTGAAAGTAATAACCATTGCACCGGTAATTGCACAGGTAAAACCACTAGAGATAGCCCTGTTTTGATCTGAATTCCCCAAATTAACACCTACCATTGAAGCTGCTACAGTTGCTATTGAAGCTGCAGGAAATGTAGTTAAGCCAAATACAACCATTCCTACTGAATATGCAGACACCACATCAGTACCTCCCGGGATACGAGTCATCATCATGATAAGTAAAATATTGCTACTCATCTGAATAAAACCATGTAAAGTAGCTGGTACACCAATTTTAATTATTTTCTTCATAATTGCCAAACGTATCTTAAATAAATCATAAAAGCTGAGAACTAATCCCGAGATTTTTTTGGCTAATTCTCCTATAGCTCTCACAAGTATAACCGCATCAGCCAATACACTACCAACTGCAGCACCCGTTAATCCCAGAGAAGGGATTGGACCAAGGCCAAAAATAAAAGTATAATTTCCTGATACATTCAAAGCATTAGAAAAAAGATCCATTTTCATCGGAATCCTTGTATCACCTAATCCTTGAAAAATCCCCCAAAGTGGAAACTTGGTTATTAGAACAAAGGAAGCTGCAAACAAAATTTTTAAATAGTTATGGCTTAATTGTAATAATTGTTCTTCTGCTCCGAGTAATAATAAAATATTGTCACCGTATTTTAAACCGATAAAAGTTGTAAAACCAGATAATAATAGAGCTATTAATATAATTTGTCCAATTGCATATAAAGTTCCTGTGTAATTTTTTTCTCCGAAATAATTTGCAACAACTGCAGTAGCACTCATAGATAACCCCATAGCTGGTACAGATACACCCATAAGGACTTGTTGTGCAATTCCTACTGCAGCAATTGCATCAGACCCTAAGACACCTACCATTTTAGTACCCGTAACTCTAACAACATTGTTCACTACTAATTGGATAGTTACAGGCCATGAAAGAAACCAAAGTACTTTTAATAGATTGCCTTCCAAGATTAAATTTCTTCTCTTTTGTTCGCCTAAATCAAATCTCATTTACGCCTCTCCCATTAAACCTATTTTTTCTAATTCCTCACTTTCTAAAACTATCATTATTTATTAATTTTCCATATTATACTTATTTAAAAACCATAATTGTTATTTTTTAATCACATTGAAATAGTTATTAAACAAGAGTAAACTCTTTCTAATCTTGTTTAATCAGGTTAAAGGAGTTTTCCAGAAATTGCTTTTTATTGCTATCAAGTATATAATAGTCTTACTTGAAAACTAATTTTTTTAAAACACTAGTTCGTTAAACTAGTGATTTCTAGCTAAATAAGCAAAAATCTACACTTTCGAAACAAAAAATAATTACGATTTATAGGAGGGGAAAGTTTTGAAAACAAAATTAGGTTTTATGTTAGTAGCTGTTATGATTATTGGCTTGTTGGTGATTGTAGCATGTAGTGAAGGTGAGGCAGAAGAAGTTCAAGAAGTTAAGATACCGTACGTAGACTGGGCTTGTGCTTCAGCTAAAACACATTTAGTAGCTGGTATCTTAGAAGAGATGGGATATGAAGTAGAATTAACTATGGCAGACCCTGGAGTAGTTTATACAGACCTAGCAAGAGGAAATCAAGATTTTTATGTAGCAGCCTGGTTACCAGTAACTCATGGTAGTTATTACGAGGAACATGGAGAGAACTTATCAGATTTAGGTGCTATCTTTGAAGGCGCAAGAATAGGGTTAGTTGTACCTGATTACGTTGACATCGACTCAATTGATGAATTGAAAGAATACATTGCTGAATTTGATGGTGAAATTATTGGAATTGATTCTGGCGCAGGAATTATGGAAGCTACAGAAAACGCCCAAGAAGCTTATGAGAGTCTAGAAGATTATTCACTCATTACCAGCAGTGATTCTGGAATGACAGCTGAACTAAGAAGATCTATTCAAAATGAAGATTGGGTTGTAGTTACAGGCTGGACACCTCACTGGAAATTTGCAGAATGGGATTTAAAATTCTTGGATGACCCAGAAGGTATTTACGGTGAAGCTGAAGATATTCGTGTCATGGCACGAACAGATCTAGAAGAGGATATGCCAGAAGTAGTTGAATTATTAGAAAATATGTTTTTAACTGATGAAGAATTAGGTGAACTAATGGGAATGATTTCTGAATCAGGTGATGAAGCAGGTTCAGTAAAAGAATGGATGGAAAAATACGAAGATCAAGTTTCACAGTGGATTCCCTAATTCAGTTAGATGAATTTTATATAGATTAGTAGAATTTCCCCTTTAACCGAAGTACACATTGGTTAAAGGGGCTTTTTAAATAATAGTATGTAAAAGTTTATCTAAACCCTTGAAAAGTCAGTTGTGATAGTGTATAATACAAAATGCACGTCGGGGCGTGGCGCAGCTTGGTAGCGCGCTACACTGGGGGTGTAGAGGTCGCGAGTTCAAATCTCGCCGCTCCGACCATACAACAACCATAAAAAACCGCTGGTTTCTAACCAGCGGTTTTTTAATATAATACTTTTCTTTTTTGAAAAGTATAAGCTACCATATCGGAGTGGGTATTTCCTCTCCTCCGGGAGTTAGCTTTGTTTTGTAATCTTCTAAATAAGAAACTTCGTCTCTCGCCCATAGTAGTGCTTCTTTGTCGATAGCCCTTATTAAAATTTCTTCTTTTCTGCCGGAAGCTTCTGCCAAAACATCTCCCATTGGGCTTAATAATTTACTTTTACCACAGCTATTGTTTCCTACTGTATTAACACCCAGGACAAAAACTGTATTATCTAGAGCCCTTGCCGGTAGTTGAATTTCCCATCTATGGGCAGCAGACATACTCCATACTGACGGACAAACTATTACTTCAGCCCCTTCTAGTGCTAATAAACGACTTGTTTCAGGGAATTCCATTTCATAACAGATTAGGATACCTATTTTGCCAACTTTGGAGTCGAAAGTCGGATACTCCATTACACCAGCATTAAATATTTGTTGTTCTCTTCCCCAAAGTAAACTTTTACGGACTATTCCTCTAGTTTCCCCTTCTGTATCTATTACAGCAGCAGCTATATAAATTTTATCCCCTGCTTCCTCAACGAAGGGACATACTATTGATACTTCTCCCTGCTTGGCGATTTCTTGAAAAGTTGATACTGTTTTACCATCAGGTTTTTCGGCCAAGGCACGAAATGATTCTCTCGAAAGATGATATCCAGTAGTCCATAGTTCTGGAAATACGATTAAATCAGCTTCCTCTGCAATCGCATTTTTTGCCAAATGTACTCCTCTTTTTATATTTCCGTCTACATCATTCATAATGGGAGTCATTTGAATAGCAGCTACTTGGAACATATTATGCACCTCCTTGAACCCCAATACTCTCATCAATGGTATCATAGTCTCTTAGATTCTTAAAGGAGTTAATCTCTAAATTCATAGCCTAGTTGGCTGGTTACCTCTTCATATTTTTCTAATACTTCTTTTTGACTATTGCCAGGTATGTCTAAAATACAGTATCTATAGCTTTCTAGGTTCTGTTTATAATCTGAAAGCCTGGTGTTAGCATTTACAAGGTTTTTTATTGTAACTTCAGGATACATTCTTTTAAGTTGTTCTAAGTCTGATGTCATTGGGACTCTGACAATTTCTTTATCGCTAAATTCGCGCAGTTCAAAATTGTAACAATGTTTGTAGGTTAAATTCTCTCCTTCTTTAATATTTCGAGGTTGTTTTCCTACTGCCAGATCACAGAGCCACTGAATATAATTAATTCCCATAATCGCTTCGGTCATTTTCGCAAATTGAAAGGCTGCTCTACTGTTCACCTCAATAATATTGATTTTTTCTAAATCTTCTTCTATTCTTAGTTCTACATTAAAGAAGGTGTTATCTAGTTGTAATCCCTTCACAAGTGTCGATACTGTATCTTGGATTTGTGCTTCCATTTCTTTTGAGAGATTTTCATAGGGCCATTCATGATGGCTAAAGCTGATTTTATCTTCATGAAAAACAGCTTTTACTATACCGTATAAGTTTATCTCCCCGTTATAAATATAACCGTTAACTGTGGCTTGTTCACCGGCGATAACTTCTTCACAGATGAATCTATTATAAGTTTCAAGATTCAACTGATTTTTTAAATGAGAAGAAACTGCTAAAGAATCTAGATAGTATTGATTATATTCTGATAATTGTGCTGTGTTGGATCTGATTAATTCCCTCAATTCATCGTAAGCATGACATTTTTTACTTGAATAGGACACATTTGCACGAACAGGCTTTGCAAAAAATGGAGGGACTAATGGAAATTCTTTCAAAAAATTAGAATCCAGCCAAAAATCAGGCGTACTATTTGGTATGTATTTAGCTTGGATTGTTCTTGATATATATTTGTTTTGACAATTTATCATACTTTCTATGGAAGTTGCAGGTTTGCCTGTCATCTCACATATAACATTGGCAAAAACACTAGTTACATCCCTGGTTCCTATAACACCGTCAAATATTGACTTATCTTCATTGATTGTATCTATCATTTCTTTTAAATACTCTTCTGGTCCCCTTAAAAATATATCTTCAGTTGTTTCTGTCTCCACTTCGTACTCTTCAATTTGTGATAAACTTTCCTCAACAATAGGTACTTCACTTTCCTGGCATAAAATCAACACTTTCTTTTTTTTAAAATTAGTCATTACACTTCATCCTCTCAAAAAAGCTTAATTAATATATTAATTTTAGCAGCATTTGGATGAAAAGTAAATCTTTTTTTTAAATAATAAAAGCGCCCTCTTTTAGGCGCTTTTAATGCTATTTAATATATTTAATTTTAAAACTTAATTATTATCTTTGTCTTTTCGGTATTTGTCTTTAGACTTTAATGCTTGAGGACGTTTAAAATTTCTCATGGGTACTGGTTTTCTGTACAGGATCGCTGTTAAAGCATCCCAATTCAGAGGAATTAAAGGCCATAAATAAGGGACTCCGAAAGATTTAGTTGTTGCCAAGAAAATTAAACCACCTAAGAGACCAATTAGGAGCCCGTAATAGCTAAATAATCCTATTAAAACTAAGAGAACTAAATGTGAAACTCTGTTTGCCATTTGAAACTCGTGACTTGGTGTAGAAAACATACCAACAGCGGCAATACTGATATACAATAAGACTTCAGGAACAAATACTTGCACATCTACTGCAATTTCCCCTATCAAAATTGCCGCTACCAGTCCCAGGGCTGTAGCTAAAGGTGTTGGAGTATGTACAGATGCTAGTTTTACTAAATCGACAAACACATGAGCCATAATAAATTGAATTGCTATGGGAATGGGTCCCACTTCTTCTGGTCCAATAAAAGCAAGAGCTTCTGGCAATAAATCAGGTTCTAGTGAAAACATTAGCCAAAGTGGTGCAAGAAATAAACTAATGAAAATTCCGATATATCTAATCCATCTAAGATAAGTTCCAACTAAAGCGTTTTGTCTATACTCTTCGGCATGTTGCATATGAGAAAACAAAGTTGTAGGTGCGATAATTGCAGATGGTGAAGTATCCACTAAGATAACCGCATGGCCTTCCATAAGATGTATTGCTGCTACATCCGCTCTTTCTGTATAACGGACCTGAGGGTACGGATTTAAAAATTCACGAGTAATATATTCCTCTACGGTTTTTTCAGCCATTGGAATACCGTCTATATCAATACTATTTATCTCATCTTCAATATTCTCTATCAATTCCTGATTAGTAATGTCGTTCATGTACAGTAAAGCAATATCTGTTTTGGAACGTCGCCCTATCCTGTATGGCTTAACTCTAAGTCTTGGATCCCTAATTCTTCTTCTTATAAGGCCTATATTGAACATGATAGTTTCAACGAAACCATCTCTAGACCCTCTTGTTATTCTTTCTACTTCAGGTTCTTCTGGGTCTCTTGCTGGATACCATCTTGTATCTAACACTATCACTTTATCTTCGCCATCATTAAACAGCAACATCTGACCTGCGAGCATTTCGTCAACTGCATCCTGCAAATCGGTTAAAACTTCTGTTTCGGTGTATGGGATGGTTTTTTGAAGAATTTTATCGTGTGTATTAGGAACAATTTCTTTACGTTCAACCTTGACTAGGTTTTGCATAATCAAGGTTACTATTTGATCATCTCCGAAGGCATCAATATAACAAAGAGCTGCTTTATTGTCGCCAATTTCAAACTCTCTTATAACAACATCAAAACTCTCTTCAGTACCCAGATACTGTTTCAGAGTGTCTACGTTTTTTTCTATATCTTTGTGAATTGAGGTATCCTTTAACTCATTCAAAATGCCTTCCTCCTTAATTTACAGACTTATTGTCTAGTTTTATTGTCCCAGTTTAATCATATTATTATCACAATAGTTTACTCCTAGTTTATAGAAAGTTTTGCCATTTCATTTAAAAAGTTAATGTGAAAATTTATTTTAAAAAAATCCCGACTACTTATCTGAGTAATCGGGATTGGACCTAATGAATTTTATATAATATTAATCTTCAGGAACATAAACCCCTTTATTTAAAGCATCTCGAATGGCATGAGTAATTTTGTTAGCCCTCATGGTCGCCGCAGTCCATGTGTCTAATATTTCCCCAGTACCTTCCTTATCTTCAGCTACATCACCTGGTTCAAATAGATCAGTTATATCAGTAATATGTCGACCTTCTAAATATTCCAAAGCCTCTTCATACTGTTCTCGTAAAACATCTAAATCTTCTTTAGGCCATTCATTATTTGGATCATCTGGTACCATGTAGTTATCTCCACCCCAGGCTAAAACCCTAAATTCCAAGTCTTGCATTTCATTATCTTCTAAGGTAAATTGAACGCCCACTTGCTGTATTCCGATTTGATCACCTAAATATGTACCCCTGTCGTGAAAGGCACCGCGATATGTACCATCAGGATAAACACCTTTCCGTTCAGGAGGTAGAGCTTCGTCTTCATTGTTTTGTTCTTCTTCGTCTTCATTAACACCAGCATAATCCTCTTTATTAGCATCGTTTTCAGGTGGTACATCTTCTTCTGGTTCGCAACCCATCATAATTGGCGTGATCAAAACGATCAGGGCGATCATTAATACCCCTATCTTTCTCAATTTTCATACCTCCTATTATCTTGATAAGTTACAATTTATTGTTACCAAAAATATACTGTCGTATACTGGGGTTAATAAAAAAAAGCCAACCTGGATCAGGCTGGCTTTTTACAATCTTACGATCTTATAGAACTCTTCTAAGTTAATCGTATTCAGTTCTCTTTTATTATATTTTAACTTCAACTTCTCCTTCTTCTCTTAATTCGTCAATGTATTCCATTAATTTTTCGTGTTCTAGTTGTTGTATTTTTTGTTGTTCAGCCATTTCTTCCATCTCTTGACGTTCTTCTTCTTCTAAATCTTCGAAGTCTGGTAAGTCGGCATCTTCTTCTTTTTCTCCCATCATCATCTGCATTTGAGCTTGTTGTTGTTGATATACTTCTCGAACTTCTTCTTCGGATACATCTACATCTTCATCAACTTCTATCTTCTCATCCATGATTTCTGTGATCATTAAAGATTGTGTTACATCTTCTCTTAAATCTTCCATTGTTAAATCTTCTTGGGCTAAGTTTTCTTCAATCTCTTCTTCACTTTCGCCAAATTGAGCAGTATATTGTTCAAGGTTCTTTTCAACTTCTTCTTCATCTGGCGTTAAACCTTCTGCTTCAGCTTCTTGTGCTAGAAGAGTTCCTCCAATAAGTTCTTCCATAGCCATATCACGAAGTTCATTCATCATTTCATCGTCTTGTTCTTCTAGCTGATCAATGGGCATTTGCATTTGAAATGCCAACTGTTCTTTGGTTTGGCTAAGTTCTTCGTACATAATTTCTTCTCCATTAACAACGGCTACTACATCCTGTTCTATTTCTCCTTCTACATCTTGAGATTCCTTAGGCTCTGCTTCATCTTTAGGTGCTTCTTCTCCACATGCTGCAAAGGTTACTAGAATGATTAACGACAGTGCAGTCAATATTAATTTTCGTAATTTCAAAAAAATACCTCCCATAATATTATTTAAAATAGTTGTTGTAGAAATCAAGTTACTTATATAAAATGCTGACTTCAACCCTCCCTTAATTAGTAGTCGAGATTTACAATAACAGAAAGGTTGAGCCGGTGTCAATCAACAAAAAGTAAACATTTGTTTAAGTTTTAACCTTGAGCTTGCACTGAAGTTATTGCTGCAATGTCAACTATATCTTGAACACTACAACCTCTTGATAAGTCATTTACGGGCATGGCAAATCCCTGAGTTACTGGACCAACCGCTCTAGCACCTGCAAGCCTTTGAACTAATTTGTATCCAATATTACCTGATTGTAGATCAGGGAATATTAGAGTGTTAGCATTTCCAGCAACTTCACTGCCAGGCGCTTTTTTCTCACCTACTGAAGGCATAATAGCAGCATCCAATTGTAGTTCACCATCTATCATCATATCTGGCTCTTTATCTTTAGCAATTTTTGTTGCTTCAACGACCTTTTGTGCTAGTTCATGATCCGCACTTCCCTTGGTAGAGAAGGATAGCATACCAACCTTAGGATCAATTCCAGCTAGATTTTTAGCAGTTTCAGCAGTTGTTATAGCTATTTCAGCCATCTGGTTTTTATCAGGATTTGGATTCAAAGCACAATCAGAAAATACAAATACTCCATTATCACCGTACTCACAATCAGGAACTAGCATGATAAAACTACTTGAAACTACAGAGATTCCTGGTGCGGTTTTGATAATTTGTAAAGCCGGCCTAAAAGTATCACCAGTGGTATTTACTGCCCCTCCTACATATCCATCTGCATCGCCAGCTTTGACCATCAATGCAGCAAAATAGAGAGGATCTTCTACAATTTTCTGTGCATCTTCCATGGTTATTCCTTTATGTTGTCTTAACTCAAATAACTTTTCAGCGTAATCATCATTCTTATCAGTTTCTTTAGGATTTAAAATTTCGGCTCCAGATAAGTCTACTCCTTCATTATTTGCCACTTTTTCAATTTCATCTTGATCACCTATTAAGGTGATATCTGCAAAACCTTCCTGTAAAATTTGTTGAGTTGCTTTTACCATTCGAGGTTCAGTTGCCTCAGGTAAAGCAATCATTTTCTTTTGTTGAGAAGCCTTATTTTTGATTTGTGTTAACAATTCACTCATTTAAAGTACCCTCCTATTTAATCATTTTATTTTGTCACTCATAAATTTTTCTAGATTAGTCGTTATTATCCTTCCTCATGAACCTAATTTCACATTTTTAATTAATTAAAGAAAATTTACACATATTTGTCTTTAGCGTCGCTTTAAACGCATAGTTCGGTAGTCGTAAGGTTCTTCATGGGCACCAACTAATTCACTACTGAACCTAACAAAGATATACCCATCACCATTAGGGTGACTGACACTAGTGAAACCTCCTGAGTTTTTTGAGGCCTCAATTGGCCAGCTAATAGTTTCTTGCCAAGTTTGTCCTCGATTTTCGGATGTGTATATTCTGGCATTTTGGTCTTCCATTGTAGTTCCTTCTGCCAATGTGCCAATTCCCCAAATATCGCTAAACTGCCAATAAACATAAGCTGGAGCCGGTAAACGAAAATCTTTACTAATATTTTCTGGGTTATCCTTATCTACGGAGCTAATAAAATTTTGACCATAGCCCCAAAGAGGATTATCTGATCCCCATATGTATTGGTCTTGTGAAAATAGTAATCCTAACGTTCGGTAATCTTGATTTCCTTCATTAGGTGAATCAGCTCCTAAAATTGCTTCCCATGTGTCACCATCATCAGTTGATTCCCACCACTCAATTTCATTATCCAAGTCTCCTGTGGTGGCAATCCAATTACCACTGTAAGGGTCAACTTGTACAGAATGCCAATGACGGATATCATCACCGGTCCTAGTCAAAACTTGTTCCCAATTCCTTCCGTCATCTGTTGACTTATATAAACTAATTTCGCCATCTGGACCAGTAAAACTAGGATATTCACCAAAAATTATTGTACCAGTTTCTGAGTTCTGATGAATAGAATCAAAAGCTCGCCACCTAACAATATCCGTTAATACTGTCTCAAAACTTTTGCCATCATCAGTACTCCTTAGAACATTCCCTTCACTTGTTGTAATTAATAATGAGCCATCCATTGTATAGAACATAGATTGTACTAGTTTATCTTCAAAGGTAGCTTTCTTAATCCAACTACCATAATCCCCACTATCCTTATTCTTATAGATTGCATCCCCTCTAGATGCAAAGACTTTGGAAGATTGTCGGTCTACAGCCATAACATCAAATTGTACAGGTCTGATTTCATTAAAAACAGGTTGATGTTCTGTTGTACTGTTAATATCTATTTCTCCTCCAACAATCATTTGAATATCTACAGTAGCAGCCAAAGACCGATAATAAATTCTTTCTGGTTCATTATTGATTGTAATAGCATCCCCAGGTTTAATTTCAAAAATCTTTGATTGATTATCCAGACTCTCCTTTGAATCTATAAAACTCTCATCTATAGAGATTTCTACAGGTATTTCTAAATCGTTGTTTTGAATAGTAACAGAACCGAATTCCTCTTCATCAATTGTATATGATTGTTCTGTGATATTTGCTTCAAGATTTTTAGTATAAGATACTTCATTATTTTTATCCTTTACTTGTATATTTTTCTCAGAGAAATCACATTTATGTAAACTGTTTGTTGTACCTGTTATAAGTCGGTAAAAAGGTCGTTGATATAGTGATATAGCTCCATTAGTTAACTTAGCCATTTCATAGGATTTAATTTCATTTTCCGTGTCTGTTGTGGAAATAACTGTATTAATAGGTACAGTTATAATAAGGGATACTAATAAAAAAAATAAGTATTTAGATGGCTTGTCCAATTTTAATACCTCCTTTTACATTTATTGTATTTATTAGCAAATTCACAATAAATATTACATTAATATACTTTTATTGACAAGTTTAAGTATGTCAACATTTGGGGTAATTAGATATAGTTTTTTGAGTTAAACTAAAAACAGGGGTGAGTACCATGATGAACATGATGAATACAAGTAAAGTTGTAATTGCATTAGGTTCTATCGTTTCAGGTGTCGGTAAAAAACTGGGCGGTAAACTTGGTGCTGGCCTTGTAGGATTTGGTCTGGCCCACATTGTGTTAGGTATGCTTGATAAAGCCAGATCACCTTGGCGTTAAAAATCAATGGTTCCGGGGTTTTAACCCCGGACTTACATATTAAATGTAGTATTTATCGGTACTCACCCCATTTAAATATTTAGACTACATTATTATTTTGCTTTCTCACGATAATTGTTCCACTTTTATTGATACGACTTTTTAAGAAGTTATATTTTTTACATGCTTTATTGTAAGAAAGTCCGGATTCAATTACTCTTTCTCTTGAACCAAGTCGTCCTAATAATACCAACTCCCATTTCGCTTTACTCAACCTTTCTCCCCCCTCGATTAAACTAAAATTAAGTTAATTTATTATATGAATACATTGGCTTTTTCGAGAAGTATAAAAAGCAAAAAATAAAAAAAGTTAATCGAGTAGGTAGAAGCCACAGTAATTAGCTGTGGCTTCGTTCCTCTCACAGAACCGTGCTTACGGGCCACGTACACGGCTCCTAGTAGACCTCGATCACTTTCTAAAGTGATGCAAAATACCAACTTGATAGGTACTAATATTAATTAGACCTATCTCGTCAAACCACTTATTGGGTAGTGCTAAACTTATGAGAGGACTTGATGAGTTTCTCCATTTATTCATGGAGATTTTCTCAAATTCCCCTTTGTAGCCTTTTCTGCGAAGAGTTTTGTGTAGTTGTTTCCAACTTTTCCATTCTCGCATTTTCTTCATCCTAAGTCTTCTTCTAATCCATTTCATTAAGTTCTCAAATTGTTTCTTACAATTGGCTATTCGGAAGTAATTTGCCCATCCTCTTAATACTGGATTTAGCTCTTTTATGATTTCGGATAGATTTCTACCATGATTTCTTGGTGTAAGAGTTCTGACTTTTTCTTTGAATTTCTGTATCTTTTCAGGCTGGATGGATATGTTTTGACTCCTTATGATAACTCCTAGGTAGGGAACACCTTTGCGGTCATTTGTTATGTGAGTTTTCTCTTTATTAACTGTTAGTTTTAATTCGTCTTCTAATATTTCAGTAGCTATATCTTTATATCTTTTCGCTTGTCTTGGTGTGTAGGCGAATATTAAAATATCATCGGCATATCTTACTATTCGGATATTGCGACTCTTCATTTCTTTATCAAATCTGTCTAGGTAAATGTTGGTTAGTAGTGGTGATATCACTCCACCTTGAGGGCTCCCTATTTCTGTGTCTTCTATGGCTCCATCTTCCATTACTCCGGACTTCAAAAACTTCTTTATTAATTTGAGAACACTTCCATCACTAACTTTCTTGGCTACTTCTTCGATAATCAACTCATGGTTTAATTTATCAAAGCATTTAGATAGGTCCATATCTACTACATGTCTTAGATTGTATTTATTAATGAACTGTTCTGATTTAGCTATTGCTTTGTGACATGAGCGATTAGGCCTGTATCCGTAGCTTGACGGGTGGAAGTCTGGATCAAAAATCGGTTGAAGTATATTTAAGGTTGCTTGTTGGACTACCCTGTCTTTTACGGTTGGAATCCCTAATGGGCGAGTACTTCCATCTGGTTTGGGTATCTTAACTCGCCTCACAGGTTGTGGTTTGTATGCGCCAATTTTAAGGTCATGATGAAGGGTTTCCAGATTTTCTTCTAGGTTGGAGCCATAAGCCTCCACGGTTACCTGGTCTATGCCGGGTTTACCTTTGTTAGCTCTGACCCTGCGGTAGGCGTCTTCTAGATTCTTTTTGGAATAAATCTTGTCTATTAAACTGTACCATTTCTTCATCAATTGCACCTTCTTTCGCTGTGTGCCTTCCCTCTTTCTACACTTTTAGTTGTGGTTTCTTTGAACGTGCTTAACGGTGTCTCTAGCTCTTTGGCAATCTTACCTATCAGGGTACGCTCTACTTCCACTAGGCGGACGGTAAAGCAAGTAAGCTCGTCACCACCTGACTTTCCGTTCCCTTTAGCATTTCAGCTTCAGTTTTCTTCCTACCTAAAGTGTCTACTCGAGTTCTTGCTACACTCTTTGGTCTACTTTCACCCCTTCACACTACATAATTCCCCTTTCGGTCATTATGCACCACTACAACCAGGTGTAGTGTCCTTTCGGTTTTATCCTCCAGACTGTTACCAGCTTTCTTTGGCCGAAAGTTCTTCACTACTACGGGTTCATCTGCCTCCTGCACTGCTTTAGTTAAAACTCATGTTTCCACTTGTCTTAACTTTACTTGTCGTCACAAGACAATACAGGTATCTCCCCGGTTAAGTCTGCTTGCCTGAATTTGAACGCATCCGTCCTAACCTTTTAGGTTATCCAGCTTTCGGGCTTTCCCATAATTTGCAAGGTTACCCACCTAAAAGGCCATCCTCGGTTTGTTCTCACTATGTTCCAAATTCCCCCTTCAGCTTCCTTCAGACTCCACCGTCACCGGTGACGCCCTTGCCTTATGGTTGTCTTCCTGCTGGTTAGGTGACAGGGTTTCTTTCAACCCATCGGCGCGGCAGGCATGCCGGGCAAACAAATAAAAAAGGCCCCGTTTATGGAGCCTTTTATTAATATTCCAGGGAGTTTTTCATTCCTTATCTTCATCTTCATATTCTTCCTGAGTTTTTTCTCCAGATTCGTCTATTAAAGTCCAATTAGGACAACCTTCTATATTTTCTCCGGGATGTTTTTCGGAAACTCTCCGACAAGCATTGAAATGAGCCGAAAATCTTAAAAATAAAAAAACACCGATTATCACCAAGAATATAATTACCATTACACTATAGGGCATACTATCACCGCCTTTAATCTATTACTTACTATACTATATTCTATAAAGACTAGTAATTTCCTCTTTTTAATTTAAAGTCTGTTATTTGAGTGTAATTGATATTTTACAGTTATCAAAATTCAAACACCTCAAACCACATTAATTTATAAAATATTATAATAAAAAAAGCTGGCCTAATGGCCAGCTTTTTTTATTAATTTGATTAGATTAATCTAACCATTCTTGAACAACATCTTGATTCTCTTCAACCCATTCTTCGGCAGATGCTTCAGGGTCATCAGTTTCTTCAATCATACCCATTACCTCACCAATCTGATCGTCATCCATGATGTAGTTATCAAGGAATTCGTAAACATCTGGGGCATCATCTTCTAGCCCTTGTCTTGCAACTGCAGCTATATGTTCTTCTTCTCCGTATACATTCAATGGATCTTCTAAGAATTCAAGATCCCACTCGGCAAATTTCCAATGTGGTGTCCATCCTGTAACAACAATTGGCTCTTCATTGTCTACAGCATCACTTAAAGATGTAGTCATTCCTGCATCGGAACTATCAATCAATTCAAACTCGGCTAGACTGTCGTACTCTTCAAGTGCTTCATCAGTATTAATCATAATTCCTGCACCGGGTTCGATTCCAACTATTTCATTATCTAATTCATCAGCGATTTCATCCATCTCTTCAATACTATCGATATCTACGTATTCAGGAACAACTAAGCCAATTCTAGCTCCTTCATAAACTGGTCCTAAGTTGTCTACATCGCCATCATATTCATCATCGTACTCACCTTGCGTTACTGGTAACCAAGCACAAACCATTCCGTCTTGGTTTCCTGCAGCTACGTCAGCCCAAATAGGACCAGCATCTGCCATTGTAATCTCCACATCGTATCCCAATTCGCTTTCAATTACTTCTTGGGCTACATGTGTTTGGGCTTCAGCACATGCCCAGTTAACATACGCTAATTCAATCTCCTCTTGGGTTCCTTCTGGGTCCCCATCTTGAGCTGGCTCATCACAACCAGCTAAACCAATAGTTCCTACTAAAAATACTGTTGCTAAAACTAAAATCAGCTTCTTACTCATGATTCTAACCCCTCCCTTTTTTTGATACTGAACTTCATAGATTGATTGAAAACTATATGTTCACCTTTTAAAAAGGTGTTTTCACTCATTTTGAAACATTATTGAAGACTTTGAGTGATTCTATCTAAGAATATTGCTAAAATAACTACAGATAAACCACCTTCAAAACCTGTTCCTATGTCCAGCTGTGTTATACCTCTTAATACAATATTACCTAAACCACCGGCACCGATCATGGATGCGATAACAACCATGGAAAGTGACAGCATAATTGTTTGGTTAACACCAGCCATAATTGTTGGGACAGCCAAAGGCAGTTGTACTTTAAATAATAGCTGACTTGATGTTGATCCAAAAGCTCGACCTGCCTCAATTACTTCCTTATCCACTTGCCTAATTCCAAAGTTAGTTAGCCTAATTGCAGGAGGCATAGCAAAGATAACTGTGGCTATAACTCCTGGAACCAAACCAAGGCTAAAGAATATAACTGCCGGAATCAGATAGACGAAAGCTGGCATGGTCTGCATAAAGTCGAGAACCGGTCGTACAATTGTATTTACTACTTCATTTTTTGATGCCAGAATACCAATGGGTATTCCAAGTCCTAAAGCCACAATACCTGCAGTTAAGATCATTGAAAAGGTAACCATAGTCGGTTCCCATAGGTCCATACTTACTATAAGGCTAAAGCCCAGTAAAGTGAAAATTCCAACTCCTAGTCCACTTAATCTCCATGCTAAAGCTGCTAGCAAAATAATTACTACGAATGGTGATAATTGAACTGAAATTGTATCGAAAACGTACATGAAAGATCCAACGATAGCTTCAATCACAACATCAATAATATCAAACAAGACAGCAAAAACTTCTTCTATCCAGTCTATAATACTTTCAAACCAGTCTCCAATAGGTATTCTAGGAATCATCGTTATCACTTCCTTCTCCTTCAGCTAATGAGGCCAGAACTGATACCCTGACAATCAGCCCTTGCAATTTATCTTCTTCATCTACGACTGCTATAGGGTAGTCTGACTCCGAAGCTGTTTGTAACAGTTCATTAAGTGGAGTATCTTCTGATGTTGATGGATAATCAGTGATCAGATAGTTTTCAATTGTTTTTTCATTGTTTTTTAGAGCCTCTAAAGCTCCAGTATCTTTAATTACACCTTTAACTCGTTTTTGACGATCTACAACATAAGCATTGGAGAAACCTTCTTTTTCCAATACTCGAAGAACTTTTCTAGGACCGTCGCTGATATTTACTGTTACATCAGGTTTCTCCATTATACTTCCTGCAGTAAGTATTTTTAGTCTGTTAACATCTCTGACAAAGTTTTCTACATACTCATTAGCAGGATTTGAAAGAATTTCTTCTGGCTCACCAATTTGCACTATAACGCCATCTCTCATGATAGCGATTCTGTCCCCTAGTTTCAAAGCCTCGTCCAAGTCGTGTGTAATGAATAAAATTGTTTTATTAACTCTTGATTGTAATTCTAACAATTCACTCTGCATATCGCGCCTAATCAGCGGGTCTAAGGCACTAAATGGTTCATCCATTAGTAAAATGTCTGGATCTAATGCTAATGCCCTGGCAAGGCCGACACGCTGTTGCATTCCACCACTCAAGCCGCTTGGTTTTGATTTTGCATAATCTTTTAAGCCAACTTGATCTAATGCCTTCATGCCTACTTCTTGGCGTTTTTCTTGATCAACATTTTGAACTTCTAAACCGTAGGTAACATTATCAAGTACAGTTCTGTGAGGAAACAAAGCGAAGTGCTGAAATACCATGCCAAGTTTGGCACGTCTTACTTGTCTAAGTTTTTCATTATCCATCTGTAAAATATCTTCTCCACCGATCAGGACTTCGCCTCTAGTTGGTTCAATGAGTCGATTAATACACCTAATAAGTGTTGACTTGCCACTACCAGATAAACCCATGATTACAAAGATTTCGCCTTCTTTAACATCAAAGCTTGCATCGTTTACTCCGACAGTGTTTCCTGTTTTTCTTAAAATTTCATCTTTGGTCATACCTTTTTCAAGTAGTGGAAAGACTCGATCTGGTCTTGGTCCAAAAATTTTGTAAACATTGTTCACTTCGATTTGCGTTTTTGTCACCATATCATCTCCCTTTTCAATTTTCCCTCCTCAGAATTTGCTATCTTTAAGTTTGCAAACAATAAAGAATTGTAACAAACTAATAATCGCAAGTCAAAAAATCCCAAGGTTAAAACCCATACTTTATTCTACCCTTACCACATGTATTTTATCACTTCCACCATTAAAAGCCAAATCTTATTAGAGAATATTAATCGTTCTCACAGACTGTTAGTCAAAACCATTTCGAATTACCAAGAAGTTACTGTATAAATGGGCATTATTAACACCTCACTGCATTGACTGATTTTATAATTTTTTATGTGAATTATTTGTTACACAAATGTTATTGTAACAACAAATAAAAATCCTGAAAAGACCCAAGCTCTTTTCAGGATTTAACCTATTACCGCCACAGGGCTTTATGATGGCCATTTGAGTATTTTATTTTTTTCCAAATAATTGCGTTATCATGACTCCTCCACGTTCAGTTTCTACTACTCCAATACCAACATAAGTGTAATTACTACCTAGAATAGCAGATCTATGTGCAGAACTTGCCATTAATTGTGCATGTGCAGTTGTAATGCTTCCAGCAGTTGCGATATTTTCTCTAATTAGAGAAAATTGATATCCTTGATTTCGTACCATTTCCCCGGGGCTACCATATGTAGGTGATTCATGATCAAAATAATCATTTTCTACCATATCTAAAGACTTTTTGCGGGCAACTTCACTGAGTTCAGGACTAAATTCATAAGGTTCAAGCCCTTGTTGTGCTCTTTCTTTATTAACTTTTTCAAACATTTTTTGTTCTTCTTCTGTCATACCATCAACCCCATTACCTACATCAGCATGGGAATCTTTTTTACCTTTTTGAGATTCTTCTTGATTATCCTTTGAATTATCTTTATTAAATAATTCATTAATTAACCAATTAAATCTTCCAGAGTATGATTGGGTGTCGTCGTCCTTTTCTTCTTTTTGTTTTTCTTCGTCTTGTTCATTAGAAGCATTATCTTGATAATCCTTCTCTACTTCTTTTACTTCTTCCTCATCACTAGTCTCTTCAGGTTCTTGATCTACACTACTAGTATCAAAGCCCCTACTCCACCATTGAGACCATTCCTCTCTTGTTAAAGAATCGGAATAAGCTGATACAGTGCTTCCAAAGGTTAAACCTAATACTAAAGTCATTATTAAAGTTAAAACTACTTTTTTCAAAACTATCCCTCCTACACCTTAATTTTTTATCAGCTTAACTAAAACAAATCGTTATTGCAAAATAGTTATTTGTTACTATGGTTGTCTTATTGAAAATTGTGTAGGAGGAATAGTAATATTGTCCTTTAGACCTAGTAATGTTGATTTATGTTATTTATGAACAAAATATGGTTAATTTAGGTCATCTAAACAATTTGCTCCAAAGAGATTTTTTATTATTATTTTCTTCTTGTATATTATTCAACTGTTCTTCTAGTCCGTTAATTTTGTTAATTAACTCTTCTTTTTCAGCTTCTATAGTCTCAAGTTTTTGATTTAACTTATCATAATTATCTGCCAGAATTTGCTTTTCTTTTTGTAGAGAATGTAATTGCTTAGAGAGTTTTTTTAATTCTTTATTTGGAGTTTGACTGTTCGGTCTGTTGGTTTTTTCCATGTTTGAAATCTGTTTTGAATACCCTTTAGATTTAAGAGTTTCAGTGAGCATTTTTCTAGGGTTTTTTGGAGAGGGCCCTCCATACCAGCTTGTTTTGCTTTGTCTAGTCTTAGTATTATAATTATTCTTTTCCGAATGTTGAACATCTTTTTTGTTTCGAGCAAAATTTAAAGAAGACTGGGATAATTTTTTTTGTTTCGGTTGATAATTACTATCCCTCTCTTGGGAGTTATATCCATTTTCCATTCCCGGTTTCCATAATTCATCTTCATATAGATTTGCTAAAGCTCTCTGACTGCAATTATTTTCAATAAGCTGGCAACTTCTTATTTCTTTAAGATTTTTAGGAATATTAATTTGTTGCCATTCACCATCACTTGCTTTTTTGATATATCCTTCTCTGTAAGTACTGGTCTTGTAAACTACCCATAGTTCTTTATTTGAGCATCCTGGGGTTAAATAGACAAGAGTATTGTTACCCTGCACCTGTTTGATACAATTAGGCTCATTCCAGTTGAAGTAATTATCTTTACTTGTTTCAGTATAGTATAGTTGTTTCTTCGCTCCCCTATCTCCAATCCAAAAGGTAATTAACTTATTATCATAATTAAGTAGAACAGGTTCGTGTAAACTTTCACTGACATTATTTTGAGTAATCACAATTGGATTACTCCATTTACGATTTTGTGACAATTGCCGCTGTAGTAGTAATTCTTGATGACCGTTTTTTATTACATATACTAAATGAGCATTACCCTTTTCATCTATCTGACACGATGAATTAGTTAGAATAATATCCTGCCCACTAGCAATGTTTATTGGACCGGTCCATTTATCTTTTTTTTCCCAGTAGAGCAGTTTGGTTGTATCCTGATCTTTGGAAGTACAAAAAAGCAAAGTATTTGCGGGAGAGTGTTTAGAATTCGAAACAAATGTCCCTAAACTTAAATTTTCATAACCTTTTTGAAATAGTGGTGTAAATTGTAATGAAGTTTGGGGATTTGTTAAGTCTTGCAGTTCCCCATTCCATACTTTATCTTCTTTCAATATTAAAAAGTTAAAATAATTATCTCTTGGACAAATTAAAAATTCATCCACAGAATCTGTTAGTGATACTTCAGAGTTATCAGATGATTTCAAAAGAAGTTGTTGCTGACTAAGTTTAGCAATATATTTTTGTGAGTCTTGCAACAATAGATATGGCAATCTATTTTCATTAATTTTCATTAAAATCCTCCTTGTACAATTAGTCTTTTTATAATACTTATGCATAATAAAAAAAGTTATTATCAAATGAATATCATATTAAATCGATTTACCGACCTTTTTGTAATGAACATATAAATGAAAATTCCCTGCGTCAGGAAAGACGCAGGGTTTTAATTATAAGATGATGGCAATCAATCCGCCACTTCCTTCATTGATCACTTTTTCCAGAGTCTCTTTTAATTTTTCTCTAGCATTAGGAGGCATATTATCTAATTTCTTTCCTATTCCGTCTTGAACTACACTGTGTAAACTCTTACCAAATATATCCCGTTCCCAGATCTTTTCGGGATTTTCTTCAAATTCTTCCATGATATAATTTACTAAATCTTCACTTTGTTTTTCTGTACCTACAATTGGTGAAAATTCGCTTTGAACGTTGACTCTAACCATGTGTATACTTGGTGCGCTTGCTTTTAGTCGAACTCCAAATCTATTACCATGTCTAACAATTTCAGGTTCTTCTAATGTCATTTCTTCTAAACTAGGTGGTACAACTCCATATCCCGAGTCTTTAACAGTTTCTAAAGCTTCTTCCACTTTGTCAAATTCTTTCTTTGCATGGGCAAACTCTTGGAAAATTCGCAATAAATCTCCCTTACTATCAATTTGTTCACCACTGATTTCAGATAATATTTGTTCAAATAATTCTTCAGATGCCAAGATATCAATCACAGCATGACCGCTGCCTAAATCCATTTGTTCAAGATCTACCTGTTCGGAGTATTCTAGTTCTTCAAGATCATCAACTACTTGGTTTATATCTCTTAACCGAGTAACCTTTTCTATGCTTTCTTTAATGGAAGACTCAAAACTCTCTCTAAGCCAGTGGTCAGGCTCTAACTCTTCAACCCAATTGGGCAGGTTAATACTAACTTCTTTTACAGGAAATTCATAAAGTACTTCTTGTAAAATTTGATTTATTTCTTCTTCTCTCATCTCTAATATATTAACAGGAATTACTGGTACATTGTGTTTTTCCGTTAATTCTTCCTTAATTTCTAAAGCATCCTCACTATATGGATCGGTACTGTTCAAGACAACAACAAAAGGTTTGCCAATTTCTTTTAACTCTTCAATTACTTGATCTTCTGCTTCTAAATAATTTTCTCTAGAAATTCCTGTAATAGAACCATCAGTAGTAACTACAATGCCCATAGTAGAATGTTCTTGGATTACTTTTTGAGTTCCAATTTCCGCCGCTTCTTCGAAAGGTATTTCCTCATCAAACCAAGGAGTTGATACCATCCTTGGCCCCTCTTCATCTTCATATCCGATAGCTCCTTCAACCATATAACCAACACAATCGATCATTTTTACCTTCATGGTAATATTTTCACCTATTACGACATCAACAGCTTCATCGGGAATGAATTTGGGCTCAGTTGTCATAATTTGTTTGCCACCACTGCTTTGAGGAAGCTCATCTCTTGCCCTCTCTAATTGATTAGAGTCCTGAATATATGGCATCACTATAGTCTCCATGAATCTTTTAATAAAAGTGGATTTGCCTGTTCGAACGGGACCTACTAAACCTAGGTATATGTCTCCTTCCGTTCTTTTGGCAATATCCTCATACAGGTCAAATTTGTTCATTCACCTCTCCCCTCCTTTAAATATAATTAAATAATCAACATCTTAATTTCAGATTGGCTTATCCCTCCTGTTTTTCTATTAATCGCATTTACCAGACCACTAAATATATATTTATATTAATGGACAATTATTCTTGCTTGATTAAAATCTTATAAATATAAATTTTAATTTAGAACAAAATTTATAAAATCTCATTTAATCTCGAAAAGTTAACAAATTTTTTCCCCTCTACATAAAGTGAATTATTACAATTTATATGTATGGAGGGGGAACTAAATGATAAGAGATAGTGCTTGGATACCAAATTACAATTATAAATTATGCCCCAAGTTAAAAAATGAGCTATACGAGAATTATAAGCCATCTAAGATGGTGCCTACTGTTTTTTACAATTCATATAAGCAGATAAAGAAAAAAATTCGTAAGTTTCCTGTGATCGTACAAGTTAAATTTACTAAGGATAATCTGACAATTATGGACCAAGTAGCAAGTCTGGCTCAATGTCGTATTAAGAAGAAATATTATACTATTTTCTCTTTTTCTACCGACCTCACTGAAGTGCAATTAAAGAAATTGCTTGCAGATGACAAAGTTATTAAAGTTTGGTACGACGGCGAAGTCACTGGATTACTCGAAAAAGCTTCTAAAACAGTAAATGCCAATAAACTGTGGGATTTAGAATTGACTGGAGAGAAAGTTACAATTGCTGTCTTGGATACTGGTGTTTATGAACATCCTTGTTTTGAAAATAGAATCAAAAAGTTTCGGGATTTCGTAAATAATGGCAAGAAAACTTACGATGACAACGGGCACGGAACTCATGTAGCAGGTTGCATTGCTAGCAAACAAAATGAAGATTTTGGAGGGGTAGCCCCAAAGGCTGAAATTGTAGGAGTAAAAGTTTTAAACAAACTTGGGTCTGGCAGACTTTCAAATGTTTTAGATGGAATCCAATGGTGTATTGAAAACAAAGAAAATCTAAACTTACAAATTATGAATTTATCCCTTGGTTTTCCTACTCAAGAGTCTTACCGTGACGATCCTCTTTGCCAAATGGTTGAAAAGGCTTGGGAAGCAGGTATTGTTGTCTGCGCTGCTGCCGGCAACAGCGGACCAGATAACGAAACTATAAATTCGCCAGGTATTCATCCTCAGATTATTACTGTTGGTGCTTCAAATGATAGGAATGCTGATTATCCCGAAGATAATATAATAGCTGATTTTTCAAGTCGTGGACCCACTAGAGATGGTCACAAAAAACCCGATGTAGTCGCCCCTGGAGTTGACATAGTTTCATTAAGATCTCCAAGTTCATTCCTAGATAAAGTTGAACCAGGTTCTAGAATAGGTGAAGATCGTTTCATCTTCTCTGGAACTTCTATGGCTACTCCTATTTGTGTGGGAGCTATAGCACAACTACTTCATTATAATAAAGACCTTGAGCCAGATGAGATAAAGTCATTGTTGATGGGTAATGCCAGGGAAATTCCCGGTGTGAATAGAGAAAGTCAAGGTACAGGTATCATAGATTCCAAAGAAATTCAAAGCAATATCAGGGAATTTTCTGATAGTTGAGATAACATTAGTTTCCTTCATCAGAAAAAGTTCACTATTCAAAAGTGAATAGCATAGTTTGTAATAAAAATCAGGAGGTGATTTTTTGAGTAGACACTGGAAAGAACGTGGACGCAGGAAGCCACCTGAGTGTCCAGGTTTCATTTACACGGTTAGACCTACTGATACACTTTTTAAAATAGCCCGACGGTTTTGCGTAGATTTAGACCGTTTAATTGAATTAAATCCTCAAATTGATGATCCAGATTTAATTTTTCCAGGAGATCAAATTTGCATCCCAAAGAAAGTAGAAGATAGAATTCCTAAAGTTGAAGACGTTGAATTCTTTGATAAGAAAAAACGCGAATTACCAGAAAAAAGAAATCGTGTCCTCTTAGCTCCAAAAACTATTGTAAAAGCCACCTTTTCCATTCCAGTAGATGAAGCGTTTTTACTGTTTACTCCAGAACAAGAAGATACAGAATTAATTCAAGCAGTTACCGTTGATGAAGAAAGGCAGGTTAAATTCTTCTGGAAGGTACCGAAAGGTATTAAAGGGGTAGTTTTCGTTATCGGATGTGCTAATCAAGTTTGTGGCAGATCAGAGGATATACCAGTTATATCAAAACGCCGAAGAAGAAGGAAACCATACTCCGCCGGTGAAGAGAATTATCAAGATGAAATAGAAATAGACGAAAGTGAATACTTTGAAGACGATGAAGAATATTAATTACAAAAAGCCCATCTCAAAGAGATGGGCTTTTTAATGTCTAACTCTAAAACTCTACACTTTAGATTACTCTTCCCATAATTCCCAATCAACTACTTCTTCCATTTCATTAGTTCTCACTCTTTCCATCAAACTGCTAACTCCATATTCAGGAGACTTATCGTGAAAAAGGATATTATAAATTTCTTTGGTAATAGGCATTTCAGTACCTGTTTTCTCAGCCAAATAATAAGCGGCTTTTGTAGTCTTCACACCTTCAACTACCATATTAGTAGTTGCTAGGATGTCTTCTAGTTTTTTACCACTTCCCAAAAGCTTTCCTGCTCTTCGATTACGTGAATGATCACTTGTACATGTAACTATTAAATCACCGATACCAGATAAACCCGCAAAAGTCATAGGACGTGCACCTTGAGTTATTCCCAACCGCGATATTTCGTAAATCCCTCTAGTCATAAAAGCAGCTTTAGTGTTATCCCCGAAACCAAGCCCATCGGAAATTCCTGAACCTAAAGCCATAATATTTTTTAGAGCTCCTCCCATTTCCACTCCAATGACATCGGGATTTGTATAAACTCTAAATCTAGAACTCATAAAAATACCTTGTAATTTTTCAGCCACAGAGCGTTTTTTTGATGCGATCACAGTAGCTGATGGTATTTCTTTGCTGACTTCTTCAGCATGATTTGGACCTGATAAAACTGCAATTCTAGAATTATCTCCTTTAAATAAAGTATCTGCTAAAACTTGACTCATGGTATGTAAAGTTTCGATCTCAAACCCTTTAGAGGCGCTTATTATCAAGGTATCATCTTCTAGAAACTGTTTAACTTGTTCAGCAGTCTCGCGCATTGCATGGGTCGGAACTACAAAAATTAAAACTTGTTTATCTTTTACAGCTTGTTCAAGTTCATAAGTCACTTGTATATTTTCAGGAAGCTTTATATTCGGTAAATACTCTTTGTTTTCCCTAGTAGCTGTAAGAGTTTCACACAATTCTTCACGTCTAGTCCACAAAGTTACTGAGTGATTATTTTTTGCTAATAAGATAGATAAGGCCGTACCCCAACTTCCTGAACCAATAACTCCAATTCTTTCCCTAAACACAGACACAACTACTCACCCCCATTTTCTCGAACATTTGCATTCTCTTTTTCATTAAGCTTACGTTCAGTTCCTGCTAATAACCTTTTGATATTAGGTATATGTCTGATAATGGCCATAATGCTCATAACAAATGCAAAGATAACATATGCAATGGGATTACCGTATAAATACATTACAAAGGGAAAAATTACAGCCCCTGTGACAGAGCCCAGGGATACATACTTAGTAATTATGATAGGTATAACACCAATTAAAACAACTGTTAAAAATACCTGCCAAGATAATCCAACCATAATACCTATACTGGTGGCTATACCTCGTCCACCATGAAATTTGAAAAAGATAGGCCAGTTATGTCCTATTATCACTGCGATCCCAGATATGACCACCAATAGAGACGATAATTCCAATGCTTGAGCAATGGTGATTATTATATACCCTTTAAATCCATCAATAATCAGGGTCATTATTGCTTCTTTTTTTCCTAAAGTACGTAGTACATTAGTAGCTCCTGCATTTTTGCTACCATAATTGCGAATATCGATTCCTTGAGTTAATTTTCCTATTATATAACCACCGGGTATAGACCCTAATAAATAGGCTAAAAGAATTAACCACATTTTATTACCTCCTCTGTTTCACTCTTTCTAGGATGCGAATAGGAGTTCCTTCAAATCCAAAAGCCCTTCTTAATTGATTCTGAAGATATCTCTTATAAGAATTTTTCATTAGTTCTGGATTGTTAACAAACAATACAAAAGTTGGAGGCCGTGTACGCACTTGGGTAGCATAATATATTTTTAATCTTTTTCCCTTTTTAGATGGCGGTGGAGTATAATTGACGGCATCCTCAATGACACGGTTTACATCAGCAGTGGTTATCCTTTTACTGTGTTCTTTTGATACTTTATCAATTACAGGAAATATTTTCTCAACATTTTTACCAGTTTGAGCAGATAAAAACATTATCGGTGCATAATTAACACTAGGTAGCTCTAGCCTGACTGTTTCATAATACTTGTCACCAGCTTTACCATCTTTTTCAATGGCATCCCATTTATTTAATAGGATTATTAAACCTTTCCCTTTTTCTTCAGCTAAGCCGGCAATTTTTTTATCTTGTTCTAAAATTCCTTTAGTAACATCAATTAATAACAATGCAATATTACTTCTTTCCATTCCTTTGATACTTCTAATGACACTATACTTTTCTAACCTTTCATCAATTTTAGATTTTTTCCTCAACCCTGCTGTGTCAATAAAGACATACTTTTGGTCTTCCCTTTCAATAACAGTGTCAATTGCGTCTCTAGTTGTACCAGGCATATTACTAACAATCAAACGTTCTTTATTCAAGATCTTATTAATCAGAGAAGACTTCCCTACATTTGGTCTACCAATTACAGAGAGCATAATATCGTCTTCATGATAATTTAGTTCTTCGTATTCCTGTTCCGGTAACAATTCAACAATTTCATCCAGTAATTGGCCGGTATTTGTACCATGCAATGCTGATATTGATATTACTTGTTCAAAACCAAGTTGATAAAATTCCATAGCATATTGGTCGTAGTTTCCTTCACTTTTGTTGACAGCGACAAGGACGGGTTTTTTGGTTTTTCTTAAAGTAGCAGCCACCTCTTCATCAGCTGGAGTTATTCCATCTCGTCCATCTGTCACAAAAACAATTACATCTGCCTCATCAATAGCAACTTCAGCTTGTATAACAACCTGTTTTAAAATGTCATCTTCCTCGTCAAAAATTCCCCCAGTGTCTATTAGATTAAAAGAATGTCCACTCCATTCACCTTTACCGTCTATTCGATCTCTAGTAACTCCAGGGGTATCGTCTACAATGGAAATTCTCTGACCAACAATTCTATTAAATAGAGCAGATTTACCTACATTAGGTCTTCCTACTAAAGCTACTGTAGCTTTTACTGACATTTTTATCAACTCCTTCTAGAGGCCAGTATAGTAAAAATCTCTTAGGGTCTTTACAAATTTTTCACCGTTAACAGGAACAATTATAGTTTTAATATCTAGCTCTGTTTCCAGGGCCTCAATAGACAAATCATCTAAAAAAACATTTTCTCCGTCCTTTAACATAACATTAGGTATCAATAATGGTGTTTGTATCTCCCCTTTTTCTAACTTGGGTTTAATTTGATCAATTATATCCCTGCCTGTTACTAGTCCAGCCACAGTTACCTGGGGACCAAAAAAGTTATTATTGATGGGGATAATTTTAAGGCTTGTTTCTCCCCAGCTGTTTTCAATTTGTGTGATAATATTTTGCATAATCTGTTCACCTAGTTCTCCTGTGACAACAGTGCCTGTGACAGTTTCTTTAACTTTCATGTTATCCTGGCAAGTTAGACTGTTTAATGATTCTCTAACTTCCTGTTCAAATTTTCTTATCAATCCTACACCATTATCAATTTGCGGAAAATTTTCATAATCTTGATTTGATGGTAATTCATGTCCTGCCATTAAATAGAACTCGTCTGCTAAAAATACAAATCGAGTGCCTAGATTCATTAGTAATTGGTTTTGCAGGGCTTCAACTTGTTGGATAACTTCTTGTGACTGTTCGGATGTTACAGGCCTTAAAGTAGTATTTCCCTCTCTATGCTTTGTTAAACCTACAGGTACTACTGCTAGGCTTTGAAATTCAGGATAATAGTTTGATAAATCTACTATTGTTTTCTCAAGCTCTTTTCCATCATTAACACCAGGACACATTACAATCTGCCCGTGTATTTCAATGCCAGCATTTTTGAGTTTGGATAGATAATTATTAATTTGAGATGCTCTAGGATTGTTAAGCATATACTGCCTTAACTCAGGGTTGGTAGTATGAACAGATATAAACATAGGTGATATCCTATAGTTAACAAGTCTTTCTAATTCCGTTTCATTAATATTTGTCAAAGTTATATAATTGCCATGAAAAGGGCTCAATCTGTAATCATCATCTTTGACATATAAACTTTTACGCATACCACTGGGTAGCTGATTTACAAAACAAAAAATACAGTTATTCTGGCAGTTCTTTATTGGCGAGATAGTCGGAGAATCAAAAATTAATCCTAATGGCTCGTCAAACTCCTTATCTATTTCAATTAACCAATTTTCACCTGAATCTTTTTCAATTAAAATTTCAATAAAATCATCACTAGTCAAAAAATAATAATCTAAAATATCTTTAATTTCGCATTCATTAATACTTATCAGTGCATCTCCAGGTTTGATTCCAACTTCTTTAGCTATTGACTCATTCCAAACTTCTGAGATTATATGTTTTTTCGTAGTGTCATTACTCATATATTATCACCTTCAACCTTCTTATTCTTGTAAATTTTATTTTATATTTGCCATCAACTGTCAGTAAGCTATATTAGATTATCCTACAATTAAAATTGTGAGTCAAGAAAAAAGAAGAGGTTATTGAACCTCTTCTTGTGTATTACCCAGTAATTCTTGGCGTGTATTATGAACAGTTTTTTCTATATCTTGATAGGCTTTTAATGACCCCCTGATTACCAATGGTCTACCTATACTGGTGAGATTTAATCTTTGGCTGGTGTACCCACCTATTCTCATCATTAAATTTACACAAGGTAAAGTGTTTACAAATTTCAGTTCACCTGAGTCAAGTCCGTATTTTTCCATAACATCTATTATGGCATTTTTAACAACATGAGAGTTATTTTTCATGCCACAGGAATAAATTTCGTTTTGCTGTTCATCCTCACCAAAGAAATGTAAACGACCTGGAATGATATTTTTAGGGCTGTCAAAAATTCTGATAGAGTCCAATTCATCTATATCGGGTATTGAACCTTGAGGCAATAAACCCACATGAATTGCAGCAGCTATCACAGAAGAATGAGTACCTCCAAAACAATGATAGACTATTTTCATGTTATCACCCAAACTTTCACATTTAATTTTTGTTTGATTGTTTGGACTGTTTCTGTTAAATCAAATATAAATCAACTAGAAATTATTAAAACACCATTATCCAAACTATGTACTATTCCTCGAGTAATTCTGGCAACTATTCTTGCTGTTCTTTCAGCATCCTCTTTAGAATTTTCATAGAAAATCGGAATGGTTCCACTAGAAACTTTTTCCGGGTATATAGTCACTAAAGCAACAATAATGTTTTCTCTCATTTGTCATTCCCTGCCTTATAACCAGGTCTTGATTTCAAAGGATAGCGTAGAGCACTTTCTAATATTGGAACATATTTAACTGCTTCAATTAAATAATCAGGATTTCCCTCTAGTGGGATGATAACCATAGCTAATCTCCCAGTATCTAGATCTCTCCGGATAACAGGAGTAAACTCTTCGGTATTTACATCTTTATAGACTCCTAGCATTGAAGCCACATCATGAACAATTGCCATTCTTTGACCAGTATTGGTAAGTGTAGCACCGGCATTGTCGTTCTTAGGTGTTATGATTAAGCCAAATCCTTTATTTAAAATGGTTTCTTGAACCTGAGAATCACCGTAATTAACCATTGGAATATCTTCAACAAATAGTAGTGAATCGTCAAAAGATAGCTCTCCTAATTGAATATCAGCAAAATCTCCAACTTTTTTACCTCTCATAATTCTGAATGTGGCCAAAGTAGCAGAAACTCCTATAATCCCGCCAATTAAGGAGCTTACTGTCAAATAAGTAGCAGTACTAGTTAACAAGGCAGCAGCCATAACCAGATAATTCCTGGCTTCAAAAACTTTAGAAATTCCTTCTATATATTGATTTCCTCTTGGAACTAATTCTGTACTTTCTAAGTTAGTTAGAGTTTCTCTTTCCATATTTCTTATTTCTCTGAACTGTTGAGCTGCTAGAGCCAAAAAGGTTACTGCTGTGTATTCTTCTTCCAAAAGTGCAGGAATAGCTACTGCTCCTAAAAAGGCTGCAACGAATCCTAGTGATAAATGAATGACATTACCATGGGGATAGGATGGATATATGCGAAAGTCCGATCTTAGTAATATGTAACGAGCCCCTGTACCGATAACTGTACCTAATGCTATTGCTTGGAGTTGTATTTCTATTTCAGGAATCATCATCCTCAACCCGGTCATCTAAATTTTGTGAGTTATGGTCCTTATCCTTGGCATCAGTTTTTTGATCGCTGTTGCTTTCATTCTTATTCTTGGTTTTAAATAATGGACCCAGATAGTTGGCAAATTCAGTGGATACAAATTGGCTTAGTTTGCGTTTAATATCGTCGAAACTGCCAGCATTGATAGCCACAAATATAATGCCTCCTAAAACAACGGCTCCAATTATCCATAAGATAGAACTACCGATACGGCCCATAATGCCACCACCATTACCGGCACCACCACCGTTAATCAGTCCTCCGGCAGCGCCATTAAGATCATCATCGCCGTTACCGCCGTTTAGTTCTTCCACAACTACACTACCGAAGAGTTCGGCAGATTCTTCAGCTCCTTCTCTGGTAGTTTCTTGACTACCAATTTCCGCCAGAATATTCCTTGGATGCATATCCTGATTGTAATTTCCTTCAGCGTATAAAATGCCTTTAACTAAATTCGGGTGCATTTCGTCGGCAGTAGCTTTTAACCTTTGTGCATATTCTTCTGTTTCTTGGATATTTTGTTGCTGTTGACCTATGACTAACAGCACTTGTACTCCTTCTTCGCCTTCAATTTCAGCTTTGTACTCCTCTCTCGGTGCAGCGTCTCTGTGAACATCAATCAATGCTGAAGGGTTTTCCTGCATAATTTCTTCAACTGTTCTTCTAGATCTGTCATAGGCACCAGCGTCATGGGGGACATGGGTCTCTTGGGACCAAATTACCGGTACATTTTCTTCTTCTATTGAATTGGCCATGGATTCGCCTACTTCTAGGATACCACCACCTTCTTCAATAGACTCTTCACCCTCACTGGGAACAAAACTCTCTGCTCCATGACTGTGATAAATACCCACTGGTCCTTCGTTATCTTCATCCTGTACGGTAATTACCACATCACGCTTGACGAAATTATCTTCTAATGGGTCATGCTGATTTTCTTCCTCAATTTGTTGACCTGCCAGCTCTATCTCTTCTACAAATTCTGCATGAGCTGTGTCCTCTGAGATTTCTGTGATTTCATATAATTCATTGTCCTGATTGAGGTATTTATTTCCTGGTGATAAAAGACGACCTGTCTTTAATATTGTATTATCATCTTCATCTACAACCGTATAATACCCTTCTTCTCTCTCATAAAGTGGTTGTGCCTGTAAGGTTCCAGAAAAACAAGAAGTAATCAGGAACAAGAAACAAAAAGCAATATATATCATTGTTTTAACTTTCGAATTGTGATCTAAATAATCATACGAGTTGGCTGTATGTATTTTAAGTATCGTCGGAGTTTTTATCCTCATCTTCTTTCACCTCGCTTTGGGTCAGTTCTTCACTTGTCTCTTGTAGAGATAGGTCTGGTTTGAAATCTTGAGTTTGGGATCTATCTCTATCACCTAAGTTGTCATCATCTTTTTGGTCTGGCCCACCAGTTAAACGTTCATAACTTTCACCAACAATTTCAGCTAAACCAACAGAGATTAAGCCAGCCAAAACTACTGCATCAAATATTCCAGCTCCACCTATGATAGTGGTGCCTTGAACCCCTCTTATAAAAACATCGGCCATGGCAAAAATATCACTTAATACAATTCCCGTAATACCAGCAATAAAAGCTCCCCGGCGGGATCTACCTGCTATATAAGCAATGACACCGGCAATTATCCCAAACGTAAATGTTGGATCAAGAATTCCAGCGTAAGTTGGCTCCAATGGTAAAATTCTCATTGCATAAAATATAGCTATTCCAGTTATTACAGCAGCTAATGCACTTCGCAAACGTTCTCTATTGTCCGCTTTATAAAATAAATATCCAACTAAAACCAGTGGAACAATACCACCACCTATGTTAATAGCAAAATTATCGGCCAGTGGTATGTCTGGCAGAAAGCCACCAATAATCATAGCTGCGATAAACCATAAGGCAATTTTGTCCGTAAGTCCCATTCTATCCAAAACTCGCTGTAAAACACCAAAATAAACTAATGCGGCTACAGCGAGCAATAACACATAACCATAAAACAACTATCTCACTCCCTTTACTTATCAATAATTGATTTGGCATCTTTTATAGTAACCTAAATGTTTTGAAATTATTCTATTATTATTTAATAACTAGCAATAAAAAAAACGCGCTAGTTAGCGCGTTTTTCTACCTATCTGCGTGCGTATTTTTTGACGTCTATACCTCTAAGATCAGCATGTTCCCTTAGTTTTCCAGTGATTAGTAAGGGAGTCTGGCATAATTGAGATATACTGGTGGCACCACACATTAACATCATTGACCTCAACTCAGTTAGCAGTTGCTCTAGTTGAGAAATCAGTTCATCTTGGCCATAATGCCACAAAATGTGTAAGGGATAGCCAGCTAAAGCAACACACCTGGCACCTAAGGCTAAAGCTTTAGTTATTTCTATTGACCTGGAGAAGCCTCCTGAAGCAATAATATCCAAATTATGATAACTACTTTCTACAGCTTCTAAAAGTGAACTTCCAGTGTCAATCCCCCAATCTTTAGCTGATGGCAGGTTAGGTTGTTCTAACCGACTATTTTCTAAATTTATGAAATTGGTACCACCACAACCTGAAATATCTACAGCTTTTACGCCAATATCCATCAGTTTCGATATTTCTTCTTTTTTAACTCCAAAGCCCACTTCTTTTACAATAACTGGAATATCTACATAGTCAATTATCTTAGCTATGTTATTTGCATAACCTTGAAATGATCGATCCCCTTCACCCATGGCCAACTCCTGTGGAATATTTAAATGTATTTGCAAGCCATCAGCTTTTATCATTTCACATATCTGTTGAGCCATTTGGGGAGTAGCATAAGCCCCAATATTGGCAAATATGACTCCACGGGGATTTTCCCTTCGAACTACTTCAAATGTATCTTGATAATTTTGGTCTTCAAGGGCTATCTTCTGGCTACCAACAGCCATGGGTATATTAACTTCCCTTGCTACACTAGCAATTTTCTTATTTAATTGATAAGCTTCTTGGGTCCCTCCAGTAATGGCGTTAATCATAATTGGATTATTAAAATTGAGACCACAAAGAGATGTAGATAAATTAATTTCATCGTAATTACATTCAGGTAAACAATTATGAAGTAACTTTATGTCTTCTAGAATATTTTGAGTATCATATTGGTTAATTGCTAGATGTAAATGATCTGATTTCCTATCACTTCGATTTATCATCCTTATCATCTTCCTTTATTTCCTCTAGTACATCACCAAACATATCTCCTAATTTCACACCTTCTTCTTCCTCTTGACTATCCTGATATTTTGCAAACTCTTCTTGTTCTTGTTCTTTTTTGCTTTTTCCCTGAGCTTCTTTGATACTTAAACTAACCTTTTTCTGCTGATCATCTATACTTAATATTTTGACGGTAACTTGATCACCCTCATTAACTACATCTTGGGTTTTAGCAACATGATCATCGGATAATTGAGAAATATGACAAAGTCCTTCAACACCTGGTGTGATTTCAATAAATGCACCAAAATTAACAGTTCTAACAACCTTGCCTTGAACGATATCTCCAGATTTATACTGTTTCATAAAAGTTTCAAAGGGATCAGGCTGTGCTTCTTTAATACTTAATGATATACGTTCATTTTCAGGATCTAAGCTTAATACTTTTACCTTAACATTTTCCCCAGTTTCTAATTCACTTTCAGGATGGTCAATTCTACTATGTGAAATTTGAGAAATATGACATAAACCATCAATTCCACCGATATCGATGAAGGCTCCAAAATCGGTTAACCTTTTAACGGTTCCGTCGACGATATCACCTTCTGTAATAGTTTCCATGGTTTTATTTTTCTTTTCTTCCTGTTCCTGTTCTAAAATATTTTTCTGGCTTAGTACTATCTTATTTCTAGAACGATCCAATTCTATGGGTTTCAGTCTCAATTCTTCTCCCACATACTTGCTTAAATCGGGTACATAATGTATGTCTACGTGGGAGGCTGGTATAAACCCTTGTAATTGACCTAAATCAACGACCAAACCACCTTTGACTTCCTCTGTCACTTGTGCTTTGATTTCTTCATCATTTTCCATAAGCTGTTCCAATTGCTCCCATTGTTTATCTTTGTCAGCCCATTTTTTAGAAAGTATTAATTGTCCTTCTTCGTCATCAACTTTCACCACTTTAACATCAATTTCGTCTCCCTCAGAAAGTAAATCCTCTAGAGATTCTCCTTCCTTTATTGGCATTTCGTTAACTGGTACTGAGCCTTCAAATTTATAACCTACATCAATCATTGCTTCATCTTCTGTTACTTTAACTACCTTTCCTTTAACGACTTGTCCCCTGTCAAGTTTGTCAGCCGAATCTTCTGTTGCTTTCATTAATTCATCTTGGCTTTCTTGAGTTGACTCATCTGAATTAGTATTAAGGTTTTCATTTTGCTCTTCAAATTCTCTCATTTTACCAACTACCTCCTTTATAGTCCAATCAGGTGTCGAGGCCCCTGCCGTCACACCTATCTTTTTACAGCCCAAAAACCAATCTGTTTTTAGTTCCTTAGCTGTCTCAATATGATAAGTAGGTACACCTTCCTTGACAGCTAACTCTTTTAGTTTTTTGGTATTTGAGCTGTTATATCCTCCAACGACAATCATGACATCCACTTGCCCTGCTAACTCTTTAGTGGCAGTTTGTCGTTTTTGAGTGGCATCACATATAGTGTTATGAACTATTGTATTTGGGTTTCTATCAAGTATTTTTTCCACAATTTCATTAAATTTTTCTTCTCTTAATGTAGTTTGAGCAACTACAGCAGTTTTATTAGATATTTCTATATCATTAACTTGTTCAGGTTTTTCAATCACAATGGCATTATTATCAGTCCATTCTTTAATTCCTTTCACTTCCGGATGATTAGGATCACCTACTATGAAAATTTGATACCCATCTTGATATAATTTACTTGCTTTCTGTTGTACCTTCCTAACAAAAGGACAAGTAGCGTCAATCACATCCGTATTACTTAAATTATTCAGCATCTTAAAAGTTTCCGGTCCAACTCCATGACTTCTAATAACGACATAATTATTAGTTTCTTCACTTAAACATTTCTTCGATTGGAGCTGGGTTAAATTTTCGATAATACCTATTCCTTTTTCTGTTAAGTTTTGTATAACCTCTTTATTATGTACAATGGGGCCAAGGGTAAAAACTTGAATGTCCCGTGATGTATCAGTTTGTACAGCTTGGATTGTCTTATCTAAGGCTCTATTAACACCGCTACAGAAACCAGCACCTTTTGCAACCAATATTTCCAATAATCCCCACCTCAACTTCTAGATAATTGTCTTAATCTAAATTATTTTTGTCAATTATCTAATTTAATTCACTGTTAATTGTGTCCATTATATACTGACTAAAACCTAGCAGTGGATCCTCCGATTTTGCAAAATCTAGTTCATCATAATTGACAGGTTGATGAACAACTACACGAGTTTTTCGAAACAATCTATAAGGACCTATTATAGTAACTGGTACTACGTGAGCTTTACTTCTAGCCGCTAGAAATCCTACACCTTTTAAAGGTTTTTTGTCTTCACTATGTCTTGTTCCCTCGGGGAAAATACCAAAAACACAATTTTTTGATAACTGTTTCAAAGATAATTTTATAGCATTCCTATCAACTTGTCCTCTTTTTACAGGTAAAGCGCCTAATAAGTAAATTATCCTTCCAATCACAGGGATGTTAAATAATTCTTCTTTAGCCATAAAAGTTACATGAGGTTCAGATATACATCCTAGTAAAATCGGATCGAGAAGTGATATATGATTAGAGCAAATAATAGCCGGACCATTGTGAGGTAGATTTTGTTTACCTTCAAGTTTAATTGGATAAACAACTTTAAATAATAGTCTAAATAAAAAGCGAAGTACTATATACAATGAAGTTCTTTTATTTTCCATAGTCATTCACCCTGTTTTCAATGTGACTAATCATTTGCTGTAAAACTTTTTCAGTTGACATATTAGTAGTATCAATTAAAATTGCATCTTCCGCCTTTTTAAGAGGGCTTAATTCTCTATTTTCATCAATATTATCCCTTTTTTCTAGATCGGCCTGCACACTGTGCCAATTTTGATAGTGACCTTGGTCTTTTAACTCTATCCAGCGCCTATTAGCTCGTTCGTGTAAACTTGCAGTTAAGTAAAATTTGAAATCTGCATCTGGTAAAACATAAGTCCCAATATCTCGTCCGTCTACTACAGAACCTTTTTTACCAATTTCTCGTTGTTTTTCGATTAAAAACTCTCTAACTTCGTAATTACTAGCAACATAAGAAACGGCCTCAGAAACTTCAGGCCGGCGCAATTCCTTAGTAATATCCTTACCATTAATATAAATTAGATTTTGACCATTTTGTGTAGTTTTAATATCCATTTGGATAGGTGAAAGAACATTTTTAACTGCTTCCTGTTCTTTTGGGTCAATACCACTGCTTAGAACAATCCAAGCAATGGCCCTGTACATAGCTCCCGTATCCAAGTATTTAAGTCCCAGTCGACTTGCTAACATCTTTGCTATAGTACTTTTACCCGCTCCTGCAGGACCATCTATTGCAATTACTAGATCTCCTTTATTAACTCTCATTATATCAGACCTCTCACTTTCTCTATAATTGCTTAATTGATTTTAATAATTAGATAAAAATATATCTTTGAATTTATATGTAGATAGACACTATCTATCAGTTTATTCGACAAAAATTTTCTTTATCCTCCTAGCAAAATTAAAAATCAAATAACTGACACGTCCTTAATTATAATAAGATAAAAAAATAAATTAAATTTTGATTTATTCGTTGATTAAATCGGGTCTTAATTTACGAGCATCTTTTAAGTATACTGCTTGGGGAGAGTGGTCTTCCGGTGCATAATATTGAATTAATACCCTAATACACTTGGGAAGACTATCGTCAACATCTATTTCCTGTGCACACATCAAAGGTGTGTTTGTCCAACCTAATTTTCTTGCAGCTTTTGCAGGAAAACAAGCCGTTAAGTCTTTAGTGGCTGTAAACATAACACTTACAATGTCTTGTTCTCGTGACAAATCATTTTTATCTATTAATTCTTGTAATAAAGTTTTGGTTTGGGAAAGAATCTCTTGTTCTGTGTTTCTTTCAGTAGTTGTAGCACCTCGTACAGCAAATAATCTTTTTCCACTCAAAAAGCATCCCCTCCTATATTTTCTATATTATCATTCAAGAATCAGTATTTTTTTTAACAAAAGAAAGTCTGTAATTTAATTCTTCATTAATTCTGCTAAAAAAACGTTCAATTCCTGGCTTATTAAAATCAATGGACTCAGGGTGATACAATTCAATCTTTCTATACTCTTCTCTCATGATAAATGGTACGATTTCTTCTGGTGAATCGGCATTAACAATCAATTCAACAGGTGCGTAGGCAACTTCCTCCCCTAGTTCTTCATCAAATACTGAATAAGTTTCTTTTTGTTCAATATGTTCTATTTCAACCCCTTGCAATGGTACATTTTGCCAGTTTTCTACTTGGTTTTGTCTCTTTTCTTCAGCTACTTCAAAAGTGTCTCGACCTCCAAATATAAATCGACCAGGTTTTCTGAATCCAGGGAAATCAAATCTTACCCGACAGCGAATCCTTTCCATAGTATCATTACCTATTTTTAATTTCAATGACATCCCCCTTTCCATACTAGTATAATTATTTTCATTATTACCAATAGAAAGACCATTAATACTAGCAGCTTGAGCGTATAGGATAGTTATATCTTTATATTAATTATCAGTCAAACCAGCTAATTTTTTTATGTTATCTATTTCATCTTTTGTTAATTTTCTATAATTACCCTCAGATAAGTCTTTTAAAGTTAAAGTTCCTAAGCTGTCCCTTTTTAAATCCTTAACTTCTATTCCTAAACTAGCTAACATGCGTCTAATCTGTCTCTTTCTTCCTTCTGATAATATAATTTTTAATATATTATTTTTAGTATCTAGTATTTCCACATGATCTGCTTTACATAGTCCTTCTTCTAAATAAATCCCATTAACTAGATTATCAAGTTTATCCTGTAAAGGAAGTTTGTCTACTTTAACCATATAAGTTTTGGGGATATTGTATTTAGGATGCATTAATCTATTTGCTAATTCTCCATCATTGGTAAGTAAAACTAATCCTCTTGAATCGTAATCTAACCTACCTACTGGGTAAACTCTTTCTTTCACCTGAATTAAATCCATGACAGTTTTTCTCCCTTGAGGGTCATCTTTACTGGTTATATAATCTTTGGGCTTGTTCAACATGATATAAACATTAGATTCCTCTTGAGTTATTGGTTCGCCATCAACTTTAACCGTATCCGTATCAGGGTTTATTTTAGTTCCTAAACGTGTAATAACTTGTCCATTAACTGTAACTCTTCCCTGCTGGATGAGTTCTTCTGACTTGCGTCTAGATGCTATTCCAGCCCTTGACATGAATTTTTGTAAGCGCATTAGTTTACCTCCCTTTTTAGTTGCTCTATTTCTATTATTAGCCAATATAATTTAATTAATTATACAAGCAAATAAAGTGCTAAAAATTAATCCTATCATAACAGGAATGAAATTTTTTCTAGCTAATTCCACAGGATCTACTCCCACTACTCCTGCCGTAGTAACTAAGCCAAAGGCCCAAGAAATCAATGTACCCCCACCTGTCCAAATAGCGCCCATCTGACCTATAGCCGCTAGAGATTCCAAATCTACATCCACAATTCTTTCCATAGATTGAGCAAAATTCGCAGTTAAAGCGATTCCAGAAAATCCTGAACCATCTAAACCTGAAATAATTCCCAAAAACATATTACCAAAATACAGTGTAATAGATGTTAAAGGAATTATCTCTGAAAAATATTCAGCTATATCATACAATAGAATTGGTGCGTTTTCATCAATTATTTGTTGGCTTTGATCTGATCCTATAAAGAAAAAACCCGTTATAGGAATTACTTTACCGAAAATTTTCATGGCAAATATAAATCCTTGATTTAAATAATCGGCTATTTGATCCCAAAAAGTACTTGATCCAGTCATAATGGTTATAGCAATAGTTACGATTAATGCAAAACCACCCAAAAGGGCAGTCGCTTCTTGACCCTTAATATTTTGGGTAATCATAATGTACAAAACACTCAGCAAAGCTATTAATACAAAGGCGGATATCAAAACTCTTTTCCAAGTTAAGTTTTGAGTAGAGTGCTCTGTATTCAATTTAGTATTTGATTTAAATTTTCCAGTTATAAAATCTTGTCTATACATAATGAAAGCTACTAATGAAGCTAAAATTCCTGCTATGGTGGAATAAAGTACTGCTTCAGAGACTATTGAACCCGGAGCTAACCCAATAGCCCGTTCACTAAAACCTGGAGCACCCTGGATAATTGGGTCACTACTTAAAGCTATTCCATGGCCTGAAATATTGATAGCTACAGCTGCTCCCATAAGAGATAAACCGGTTTTTATAGCAGCTGGTACCAATATAGCGCCAATTAAAGCTGTAGCCGGAGTGGGCCAAAAAAATATCGAAGCCAAATACATAGAAATTATCAAAACGAGGTAAGAAGTACCAGGAGATATCATCATATATTGAAAAGGACGCACAATTAATTCATCTATTCCTAGAGACCTGATAGCAGAAATCATGGCAGTCATCATAGCAATTAATAAAATCAAATCAAGTAATTTTGAACTAGCCGTTAAAAAAGCCCAAAAAATTGTTTGAATACCTTGAAGGACTGAAAGGTCGTGATAAACAAACCCCATGATAAAAGTTCCTATTATACATATGAGTGTTACATTTTTACGAAAACACATAGCTAAAATAACTAAAGCTATTATCCCTAAATACATCAAGTGAAAGCCCGACATCTCTAGAACTCCTTATTTAAATGATGCTTATCCCCTTATACTCCCTACTAAAAAATATGTGAGATGCGGGTAAAGGATTCTTGAAAGTCTAAATTTAGCCATAAATAATAAGGCCACCAAAGCCTTAAAAATAAGCTTTGATGGCCTTTGTATTAATTGTGAGTCATTCTTTATTCTTCGATTTCTACTATCATATCAACTTCAACTGGGCTATTTAACGGCAATTCACTAACACCCACGGCAGCTCTTGAATGTTCCCCTACTTCGCCAAAAACTTCACCTAAAAAGTCACTTGAGCCGTTTATTACCTGAGGCTGTTTATTAAATCCAGATTCGCTACTTACATATCCGGTGACCTTAACTATTTTCTTGATTTTTGATAAATCTCCGATTTCACCTTTTACTACACTTAAACAATTAATGGTGCAAAGTTTAGCAGCTTCATAAGCATCCTCTAAACTAACCTCTCCTCCAACTTTTCCTTCATACTGCAAGTTACCTTGTACTAAAGGTATTTGTCCGGACACAAACACCATATTTCCTGATTTGACTGATGGTACGTATGAAGCTACAGGCTTTGGTGGTTCTGGTAGTTCAATCCCCAGTTCTTGTAACTTTTTTTCTGGATTTGGTTTATTCAATATGTAGACCTCCTTTATTATTTTTTGCATAGTTAATTTTATCAATTTGGTTGGATTTTCTCAAATATATTTAAGTAAAAACTGCAAGGCAAATAAACACTGAAACTATAAAACCTACAAAATCCCCCACTAGGCCTACTCCCATGGCATGTCTAGTTTTTTTAATTCCAACGGCTCCGAAATATACAGTTAATACAAAAAGAGTTGTATCAGTACTTCCTTGCATTGTGGAAGCGATTCGTCCTACTAGAGAATCTGGTCCATGACTGTGAATTAATTCTGTAGTCATTGCGAAAGTACTAGATCCAGAAATCGGTCTCATTAATGCCAAGGGGACAACTTCTGTAGGAATATTAAATGTATCCATAACAGGCTCTATGATTTCTAAGATAAAATCCATACCACCACTGGCTCTAAAAATACCGAGAGCACTTAACATAGCCACTAAAGAAGGGATTAATTTAACTGATGTCTCAAAACCTTCTTTAGCACCTTCTATAAAAACATCGAAGACATTTATCTTCTTAAAATAACCATACAGAAGGGTGATGGTTATCATTGCAGGAACTGCCCATTTTGAAATAAAGTTAACAACTTCAAACACGGATTAGCCTCCTATTCAGCTAAACTTTTGGGCAATTTTATCCGTAACAATAGCTGCTAAGGATGAACAAAAAGTAGCTATTACAGTAGTACCAACAATCTCAGCTGGTTCTTTTGAATCCGCTGCACTTCGGATCCCAATTACTGCTGTTGGAATTAAGGTTAAACTTGATGTATTTACAGCCAAAAATGTACACATTGCATTAGTAGCTTCTTCTTTTTTCTCATTTAACTCTTGTAATTGTTCCATAGCTTTGATTCCAAAGGGGGTTGCTGCATTCCCCATACCCAGTAAATTTGCGCTCATATTCATTAAAATTAAGTTCATGGCAGGATGATCTCTTGGTACACTAGGAAATAATAATCTCGCTAAAGGGGTTAGGGCTTTATTGATTAAATTTATCAAGCCTGATCTTTCAATTATTTTCATAATTCCTAACCAAAAAGTCATAATACTAATAAGTCCGATGGCCAAGCTCACTGCTTGATCTGCAGAATCAAAAAGAGCTTGAGTAACTTCTTCTACATTGTCATTAATAAAAGCAAAAATAAAACCACCTATTATAAAGGTGAGCCATATAATATTTATCAAATCTACTCACCCCATTTATGGCAGAAATCTTCTGTAAAAGGGTTCATCAACTTCTTTTGAAGTTAAAAGTTCAGTTTCAGCTAAAGTGCATTTGCCAGATAATATTTGCAACGTACCTATCTCTTCTCCTTTCTCCAAAGGAGCTTGTAATTTTTTGGGAATTTTTATATGATAGTTTAAATCTCGATACTCCTGTGATTCTAAAGGTAAAACAATTTCACTACCAGCTACCACAGGAACAGTTGAATATTTCCCTTTTTCCACCGGAACTTCCCGCACTAATTGTCCTTTTTGAATTACCTGTTTCTCATTAAATTGATATATTCCGTACTCAAGTAAGTTTTCTGCATCTTGATACATTTTTGGAGCCTTTAAAACTGTTCCCACTACCTGCCTTTCATCTTTTGTTCCTGAAAAAATGAGACATCTTCCAGCAGCTTCTGTCCATCCAGTTTTAACACCGTCGGCTTCACTCAACTCATCCAACAGTTTATTATCATTGTTTAAGTATCTCCAGTCAGCATCTCCTTTTTCCCAAGGAATAAGTTTTTCCTTGGTACTTACAATTTCAGCAAACTTACTTTTCTTTAGAGCTTCTTTAGCAATAATAGTCATATCATAAGCCGTGGAATAATGATTGTCGGAAGGTAAACCATGAGGATTTTGAAAGTTTGTATTTTTCGCTCCCAGGGATTCAGCTCTGTCCGTCATATTTCGTGCGAAACTTTCTATATCACCATCAATGTGTTCCGCAATGGCATGTGCCGCATCATTGCCCGATTCTAGCATTAATCCATACAACATAGCTTCTAGAGTTAACTGTTCATCTTCCTGTAAGTAAATTGAAGACCCTTCCACCTCTGAAGCAGCTTCACTGGCTGTCACTACTTCGTTTAAATTACCACGTTCTAAAGATAATAAAGCTGTCATTACCTTTGTAGTACTCGCCATAGGTAATTGTTTATGACTATTTTGTTCGTATAGAACTCTACCAGTTTTGACATCAACTAAACATGCGCTAGTGGCTGTAATTTCTTCTTCTAGTTCTTCTATTTCTTTTAGCTCATATAAATCTTCTTCGGGTAGAGCATTAGTCAAATTGGAATTAGCCAATACCAGTAATCCAATAATTAAACCAGCTATTAATTTAACTAGTACTGGTTCATGCTTCACAGGCATGAACTCAACTCCTTATTTTTTAAGCTATATTTCTGATTTTAAATATATTAACTATTATAAAAAAATATGCCCTCGAGTCATTGAACTCGAGGGTCATTAGGAGAATCCGGATTGGTATTTGTACCTTCCTGTGAATTTTGGTCTTCATCACTCTGAGAGGTCATTGATTTTATAGAATCAAATAAATTCGGTGCCACATCTATAAGTCTATCCCATAGAGGATAGTCATCTACAGTAAGAAGTCTTACCTGATCATCTCCTACTACTAAGAAAGCCACGGGTTGAACAGAAACTCCTGCTCCACTGCCACCTCCAAATGGTAATGAATCGCTATTATCTTGTGGTTTTTGTTCATTCTGTGTTTCAAACTCGCTTCCTCCTGCAGCAAATCCAAAACTAACTCTTGATATTGGAATAATCACTTTTCCATCAGGTGTTTCTACTGCATCTCCTACAATTGTATTAACTTCAACCATACCTTTAATACTTTCCATAGCCGTTTTCATCAAGCTTTGTATGGGGTGCTCTTGGTGATCTTCCATTGATAAATCCTCCTTTTGATTTCGTATACAAGATTACTGATTCCAATCATTACAAAATGAATTCCCCTCATGCTAAAAACAAACTCTGTCTCCATTTCAAAACAGCTAAAATCGTAGTTGGGATTCAACTGATAAAATTTGTCATAATCACGGCTTTTATGCATTTTTTTTAACAGGAATTCTAAATTGCCTAAAAAAATCCAAGCCAAACCTCCTACAATTCCAGTTTGAAATGCATTTTGTAGACCAAAATTAACTTTCACACTTAGCTTGTGTAATCTAGCGTATTTTAAAAATATATTAGAAAATATCTTTGCTTTAGCAATTTTGTGCGTAAATTGATTCATTTGTTGCATTGGTGAGGGCTGTTGAAACTTTAGCTTTGTGCCTGATTCTATTCTTTGTTTTTCACTTGAGAGTTTAACTTCTGTTGAAACTTGTTTTCCTTTTTTTCGAAAGTAAGGTATCCTGAAATTAAAGCCAAGGGAATTTCGAAATAAACCAATCCGTGCGTATAAATCCTCTCTCGTTGAGTTTTTGACAAAAACTATACTCACGAAAATTGGGCAGATTAAACAAGTCAAGTACAGTGCCGGGATAATTAACAATAAATATTTCATTTAATTCTCACCTACAAAGACAGGGATTATCTTCCTATTTATTATAATAACCAAATTATAGGAAAATATAAAAAACTCTTCCAAATCATATTATGATTGGAAGAGTTTAATTGTTTTCGGTATATTGATTGTCAAATAAAGTTTGTGAAAAATCTTCCGGTCTAGGAAGTTCTTCAATAGAGTTCAATCCGAAATGTAATAAAAATTTATCAGTAGTTCCAAAAAGTATAGGTTTACCTGGGACATCCTTTCTTCCTACAGATCTAATCAGTTCTCTTTCCATTAACGAGTATAAGACCCGATCAACTCTTACTCCTCTAATTTCTTCGATCTCAACTCTAGTTATTGGTTGTCGATAAGCAATTATTGCTAAGGTTTCTAGTGCAGCCTGACTCAATCCCCTTTGAGATTCGTTACCCATCATTTTTTTAATATACGGGTTTAATTCCGGTTTTGTTGTTAATTGATACCCACCAGCCACCTGTGTAATTTGCAGTCCAGATTTTGATTCATTTAGATCTGATTGTAAATCTTTAATTACTTCTCTGATCATAGCTTGATCTTTCTCAATAATTCTAGCAAGTTCTTGTAGTGAAACTGCTTCACCTTTTGCAAATAATATTCCTTGAATAATCCCTTTAAGTTCTTCGCCTTTCAATACACTCTCCCTCCACCAAAATAAATTTAAGACAATTCGATCCACAATGGACTTTTTATTCCCTGTTGTGAAACTGAAAGTTTACCTTCTTTTACAAGATCTAATAAAGCTATGAAAGTTGCGATAATTTCTAAACGAGTTGGGAATTGTTCAAACAATTCTTGAAAATGCATAGTCTGCTTTTCTCTATTTTTCAATAGTTTCATTAACACATCCTTCTGTTCTGATATCGATACTTCATTAGTGTCTATAGTCTCAACCTTATTATCTAAAGCCTGTTTTTTTAGTACATTCTGAAATGCTTTTAGTAAATCATGCATACCGACATTCCCAATGGGAATTTCCTCTTGTTCCTGAAAAGGAATTTTAGGTTGTTCTCTCCAGTATACCTGAAATCTTTCTTGTTCTTTTTCTTTAAGATGATAAGCTATTTCTTTGAAATAGCGATATTCCATAATCTTAGTCAACAGCTCTTCCTTGGGGTCTGTTTCTTCTTCATCTTCAGTTTCTTTATTAGTCTGTTTAGGAAGAAGCTCTCTTGATTTCAATTCCATTAATCTAGCAGCCATAACCAGAAATTCACTGGCAATTTCCAAGTTGAATCTTTCCCATTCTTCTAAATAAGATAAGTATTGGTCAGTTATCTCTGATATGGATATATCATATATGTCTACTTCCGCTTTTTTAACCAGGTGATATAAAAGATCCAAAGGACCTTCAAAATTAGGTAAAGAAACCTGGTATTTCAAAGTCACCACCACCTGTTATATCAACTGAAAAGGTAAATACAAGATAGATAATATAATTATGGTTAGAGGCCACAAAATTGCTCTAATGGCCCCGGAAACAATTAGTAGTATTAAGATTATAAAACCATACTGGTCTAAATAATTAAAGTACTCTTCAAATCTTCTTGGTACTATTGCTCGCAAGATTCTCGACCCATCCAATGGAGGAACCGGGAGCAAATTAAAAATCGCCAAAAAAATATTAAACAAGACAATATAATATAAGACAGGATGATTGTAATTCGGATTCAAAGCAACACCGGGACCAATACCACCAAGTCCCTGTGTAAATCTCAAATAAAAGTCAGATACGCCCAAAAATATAAAAGCCATAATAAGATTGCTAACAGGTCCTGCCAGTGAAACAAGTAACATCCCATGTCGCATATCAACATCTCTTCTAAAATTTACTGGATTTACAGGAACAGGTTTAGCCCATCCAAACCCAGCAATGGCAACCATTAGAAAACCTATGGGATCCAAGTGATCTAATGGATTTAAAGTTAACCGCCCTTGGGCTTTAGCGGTCTCATCACCTAAATAATAGGCTATTCTACCATGAGAGTATTCATGAACAGTTAAAGCAATTAAAAGTGCCGGAATTATATGCAAAATGTCTCCTATAAATATATTATCCATGCATATCTTCTCCTTTCTGTTCAAAAAAATCTAGCACATATTCTAATTCTTCTTCAGGAGTTGTAACCAGTCCGTCTAATCTTGCTTTTCTAACTTCTTCTAAAGCCGTTTTATAAACAGGACCTGGCTTTATCCCTAGAGTTTTAAGATCTTCCCCAGTAATACTAACTCCAGCTCCAATTAACTCCTCTAGATAGTAATATATTTTGTTCTTTATTTTTTGATTCTCCTTATCAGCTAACACAAATAGAATAGTTTCCAGAGGAATCTCTTCTAAATTTTGTACTAGTTCACTATTTTTCTCGGTATACTCTAATTTACTAGAAAGGGATTCCGTTTCTTTAACTGTTGTTATAATTACATCCCTTATTTTTTGTGGCACTTTTAAACGTTCTAAAATCGAGCTAATTATCGGTAACGGTTGATCCTGCAACAAGCATGAAAATACCATAGCTTCTTTACTGACAAACTTTTCTTGTTTTTGTTTATTTTCTCGTTCATACCAGTTCAAAATATCATAAATGTTTTGCAATTTTACTAACTTATCTTGAGATACATTTAAATTTGGAAATATTTTTGTAAATATCCCCAGTTCATCCATACGGCGAAAAGTGTTTACGGCTTCATCTTCGTCAACTATATTTCGCAGTTCTTCATACAATCTCTCACCAGGTAGTTTATCAAGTACACCTGTTTCCAAGCTATTTTTTATGAAAATTAGAGTTTGCTCTTCAATATTGAAATTGAATCGTGATTCAAACCTAATAGCACGAAAAATTCTTGTAGGATCTTCTACAAAACTTAGATTATATAATACCCTGATAACTCCTTTTTTTAGATCTTTTGTTCCACCAAAGAAATCCAATAATTTCCCAAAGGAATTACAATTTAACTCTACAGCTAATGTATTTATGGTAAAATCTCGCCTGTATAGATCTTGTTTTATGGTACTTTCTTCAACTTCCGGTGATGCTGCAGGAAAAGCATAATATTCTATTCTAGCTGTGGCAAAATCTATTCTCGTGCCTGAACGCAAGGTTAAACGAGCAGTTTGAAATTGAGAAAATGTTTTTAAATCTCCATTCAAGTGTTTACTGACTAATTTTGCAAAACTAATGGCATCTTGTTCTATGACTAAATCTATATCCAAATTATCTTTACCTAAAAGTAAATCTCTTATAAATCCGCCAACACCATAAACTTTAAAACCTTCTTTATCTGCCTTTTGGCCAATTAAATATAAAACTCCAAGAATTTTGCTAGGTAACCGACGTGCCATTAATTCAGTAATATCTTCAGAAAATTCATCAAGTTCTTTTAAGTATAAATTAGTTCGCTCTTGTTCCTCAGTTAATTGACCGTGCTGTATTTTTAATAAATTCGTTCTAGTAACTATTCCTATCAAATTGGCATTTGAATCAATAACTGGCAAACGTCCGATATCATTAGATACCATTAAGTGTTGAATTTCCTTAATAGAAGTGTCCGGTGAAATAGAAATAACTTTTTGAGACATATACCCCTTGACCGGAGAATGACCAAATCCATGATGTTTAGCTTTTTCTATATCTCTTCTAGAAATAACTCCAACAATTTTACCAGCTTCATCATCAATATCATTCTGTTTATCTTGTACTACTGGTAAACCACTATGACCGTATTTATGTAATAAATGATCAGCTTCTTGTATTGTAGTAGATGACGAAATTGTTTTAACTGGAGCTGACATGATAGCTTTAGCAGTTAATAGAACAGGTAAATGCAATTTTAAGGATTCAATAAGTTCAGTTTCGATATGTTGTAGATCACCATGTTTTATAGTAGCAGAGGCAGCTTGATCATGTCCTTTTCCACTAAAAGGAGACAAGATCCTGCTGACATTAATTTCTTCTCTTCGACTTCTACCAATAACGAATACTTTCTTGTCCATTTTTACTATAATAAAAAATAAGTCTACATCTTCAATTTCCATTAACTTATGTACTAAAGCTGCCGCTCCACTGAAATATTCTTCCCGTTCTGTTATAGAAAGTCCAATTTCATAATCATTAATATTTAAATACTTGGTATTAGATATAAGTTCATCTAATAGACCTCTTTGAGCTTGTGTTAAAATGATGGTTACATAGTCCCTGATAATATCCACATCTGCTCCCCACTCTAGGAGTTGGGCAACGGCTCTCACATCCCTAGCAGTAACATGAGAAAATGTCAGGTTCCCTGTATCTTCATAAATCCCCATGGCTATTACAGTTGCTTCCAAGGGAGATAATTCAATTTCTTTGTTCATTAATTCTTCAACAAGAATTGTACTTGTTGCCCCTACTTCATGATTAATCTCTATTGTAGGGTTTTGAGAAAGATTTTTGTATTCATGATGGTCGTAGATGATTAGCTGTTCCACTTGCGGTAAAATAGATGATAATTTTCCAATGCGTTTTTCATCACTAGTATCTACCATGGTCAAGGTATTTACTTTATGTAAATCAAAATTGATTCTTTCAACAAATGAAAAAGTATCTTTGTATAGTGAGTAAAAAGCTCTGACATTTTGATTTAATTTTGGTGGTAGTACCATTTTAGTGTCAGGATTCAATTTATTATAAGCTAACATTGCGGCTAATCCATCGAAATCTAAATTTTGATGTGATGTCACTACTTTCATGTCCGGATCAGCCCCCCCTTTTATTTACTCGTTACATTATATCACAGTTATACAGGGAACAAAAGAAAAGCAACCCCTTTAAACAGTAGCTCTAAAGGGGTTGCTCGACTTTTGATTTTTGATTTGTGTTGTTTTGGTTTATCAGTAAATCGCAAAATGCTTCCAATCTTGTATTTAATCCTGCAAAACCTTTATGTTCATCTAAAATTACTGTTAACACAGGAATATCATAGTCATGGGAAACCTTATTCATAATTCCTTGAGCTATGATTTCAGGTGTACATGTAAACGGAAATAAGTGAACTATTCCACTGCAACCTTCTTTAGCTTTTAAAACAGCTTCACCAATGGATTCCTGACCATGGCCACCAACAAATCTTTTTATATATGGTCTAGCCTCCTTAATAACTGAATTACTCCTGTTTAAACCAAAAGGACCTAATATAATATTATCTCTAATCCAATCGCTGAGATAAATTCCTCTTTCTACTTCTACACCATATTGCCCTAAAACCTTTTCAATTTCCATATTGGCTGTATTTTCAATGATCATAAAAATTTCCCCTACTAAAGCAACTTTTACTGGATTATTGTCCTTATTAACTAGCTTTAATAATTCTGTTCTAGTTGTTTGATACCCCTCATTTAACGCTGATACATTTTGAAAATCTACAATTTTTTCTTTAAATTGATTTTCAAGGTAATCCACATCTTTATGCATATTGGTTCTCGGTCTAACATAGTTTAACAATTTATTAAGATCATCTAAAATTTTTATTTTATGGAAGGTTGTTCGTAAAGCATGTATAATAGTTTTCCAGTCATTATTATTACGTAGTTTGCCTAAATCTTTAATTGTTTTGTTAAAATTTCCGGCAGCAGGTGGGTCTACCACTATTATATCAAAATTGTAGTTCAGGCTTTCTAGAATTTGCTTTTCAACTACTGCGTAATATCCGAATCTACAAGGACCTACACCACCTAACATGGCAATAGTATCGGCACCTTGCTCAAAAGCTTCAATAAAGTTTCCTACATTAATTTTCAAAGGGAAACAAGCAAATTCTGGAGAATACTTTGAACCTAATTCTATTGTTTTTTGAGTAATGGGTGGTGGAGGTATAACTTCAAAGCCTAAACTCTTAAATAATGACATCATAGGTAAAAATAAGCTGCCCATATGGGGAAAAGTTATTTTCATATAGCTTGTTTCCTCCTTCTCAGCATATCGATAAAAGCTTCTAAACGTGTAATAACTCCTGATTTTCCCGTGTGTTCATCTAAAGTGAGTATCAATAAGGGAATGTTATGTTTTGCGCATTCTCGTTCACATATCTCGATAATAAGTGAATCTGGACCACAACCAAAGGCAACCGGGATAATAATTCCATCTACTTCTCTAGTTTCAACCTGTCTTAAGACAGCCCCCAATATTTCTTCACCAAAAGTCCAAAAAGTTGGTTTGTAAAGTAATGACAGACCATTTTTCAGTTCTTCTCTAGTATACATTTCACATGTAATAGCTTTAATATTACAGTCAGATAGATAATTTATTAGACCCATATTAATAAAATCATCATTGACATTATATGTATGGCCAAAAACTCCTATCCTCATCTCGGGAGCTCGCTCTAATATCTCCCTCCTATTTTTGTCAATACTTTGTGACAACAACTCAGAAGGTAATTGGCCCTCTTTTAACTTGTTTGTGTAAATGGATTGATTTTTTTTTGCTTTTTGGAATGCAGACCATAGCTGATATTTTGGACTTTGCAACAAATCACTTAGATACATTAACTGTTTTGCAAAATGCCAGTTCCCTTTTTTAAAATTGATCTCTATATCGATAATTGACTCTGGTGAGATTGTGTTTGAGGAAATTAAAATATCTGATAATGCAAAGAGTTTGGGACAATAAAAAGTGTTTTTGTCCACACTTACTACTCGCGGCATAAAAACTCGATCAACATTACCTACCAGGTCTAAAACGTGACCAAAATAAACCTTTACAGGCAAACATACATCGTCAACTGCAGTTTTAACGCCTTTATTTAAAATCTCTTTATTCGTTTTTTTAGATATATGTACTTTGTGACCTAAGCTCTCAAAAAAAGTCTTCCAAAATGGAAAATAATCATAGTACAGTAAAGCTCTTGGAATTCCTATATTCATCACTATTCCTCCTGTAATAACATCGCCTCTGCATTGCCTTAGCCTAAGTGCTTATCCTTTGGGATCAAAAATCAGGGCCATAAAAAAACCAAATATAATTGCTGCTGTGATGCCAGTACTAGTTAATTCAAACATTCCTGTTAGCACTCCGATAACACCAAATCTAGCAGCTTCGGCAATTGCACCCTGTACTAAAGAATTTCCAAAACTAGCTATCGGAATAAAGGCTCCAGCACCAGCAAATTCAATTAAAGGTTCATAAAGATTTAATCCTGAAGCAATTCCACCACCTACGACAAAGGTTACTAAAACATGAGCTGGAGTCATTCTAGTTAGATCTAACAATAACTGACCAACTATACAGAATAAACCTCCCACAAAAAAAGCTGTTAAATAACTACCCATTTGAATCACCAATCTTTTGTTGTTCTAAAGCAACTGCATGACAAATTGTGGGAATAGTTATATTTTGTTGAACAATTTGAGGGTTATGTAAAGCACCAGTAGCCATAACAAGAGCCCGATTTATTTTATTGTTCTGAAATAAATTGTAGATATAGCTGTAAGTAACTACTGCTGAACAAGCACATCCGCTAGCCCCAGCGTGTACATCTTGATTACTATCAAAAATCATAACACCACAATCATAATGGTTATCTTGAACATTTATTCCATCATTTTCACAAAGTTCTTTAAACATAGTAGTACCCTGTATTCCCAAATCTCCAGTCACGATCATGTCGTAGTCAGTTACGTTCTGTCCAGTATCAGATAAATGTTGTTTTAAAGTATCATAAGCAGCTGGAGCCATGGCTGATCCTAGGTCATAGGCATCTGAAACTCCCCAATCCATTACTTTACCTGGTGTAACATAGGAAACATAAGGTCCATTACCTTGATGAGAAATTATGGCAGCTCCGCCACCTGAAACTGTCCATTGAGCATAAGGTGGTCGCTGACCTCCATATTCAGTCGGAAATCTAAACTGTCTCTCTAAACCTTTATTATGGCTAGATGTGGCTGTTAAAACATTTGAAGCCATTCCTCCATCAACCATGATTGAGGATAGTAGTAAACCCTCGGCCATAGTAGAACAAGCACCAAATAACCCAAAATATGGTATTTGTAATTTTTTTGCTACTAAATTAGATGATACTGTCTGATTTAATAAGTCACCAGAGAAAAGATAATCTATTTGATTTAAGTCGAGTTTCGCATTTCCCAAAGCATGCTGGCAAGCTCTATACAAAAATTCACTTTCTGCTTGTTCCCAACTTGACATTCCAAGTAGCTCATCTTGAGTTATCTCATGAAAATTTATAGCTAAAGGACCATTCCCTTCCTTTGGTCCAACTACTGTTCCCGTACCTTTAATCGTCGGACTATATTGTAGATAACTAGTCTGTTGACCAATTTTTTTCCTGGCGGCATGTGAACTCATCTTACTGCTCCTTTCAATATTAAATTATTGCTGAAATCAGACCAATAATAAAAGCTGTCACCACTCCATAGACGATGACAGAACCGGCCAATATAAACATTTTCGAAGCGACTCCTAGAACATATCCTTCTCTTTTAAATTCTAAAGCAGACGATGTTATTGAATTAGCAAAACCAGTTACTGGTACAGCAGTACCTGCACCCGCAAATTTGGCTATTTTATCAAAAACTCCTAATCCAGTTGCTAAAGCTGCTAAAAATATAATTGTTGCCACAGCTGGGTCTACCGCATCTTCTTGACTATAACCGATATACATATAAAGATTATATATTGCCTGACCTAGAACACAAATTAATCCACCAACTACAAAAGCATTTAAAACATTCTTCAATAATGGAGGTTTGGGATGTTTTTCTTTTGCTAACTGACTATAATTTTGTTGAATGCGTTTATCCATAATCATCACCTCTACAATATATTCTTTCATGGTATCCATGAACTATACATAAAAAAGCACCCAACTAAATATTTGGGTGCGCTTACATTTCAGATAAGTTAAATTATTTTTTTATACCAAAAGCTACTTTTACATTAGCTTTATATTCTACCAATCTACCATTATCTACATCTGCTGTCATATTGTAAACTTCCACACCAGCGATATTGTCAATGGTTTTAGAAGCTTCATGAACAGCATTTTCAATAGCTTGTTCCCAACTTTCCGTTGATTCGCCAACTAATTCTACTACTTTTACGGTATCCAAATTGTTACCTCCTTTGCCATCTTTATTCATAGTTTTTCACATAAAGTTCTAGTTATACTATAATAATTAATTATCAATTAAATCACGCTGTAAGTTATTGAGAATACGGCGTTCCATTCTCGAAACCTGAACTTGTGACATCCCTAGTATTACTCCAGTCTCTTGTTGACTTTTTTCCAAAAAATATCTCAAAACAATTAATCTTCTCTTTTTTTGATCCAGTTTTTTCAGTAATTCTTGAATTGTTAATTCATTATGAATTTTAGCATCAAAAGAGTTATCGGGAATAGTATCAATCAGAGCTTTCTCGCTTTCGTGATTATGCTCATCAGATACTGGTTTATCTAAAGAAATCAATTCTTGATTAGCTTCTTCAGCAGTTGCCAGTTCTTCTTTTGATACTTCTAACTCGTCTGCTACTTCACTAATAGTTGGCTCTCTACGCAATTTAAGAGTTAACCATCTTTTGACTTCTTTAGAGCGATTAAATAATTCTTTAAGATTTCTACTTACTTTTATTGGATGGTCATCACGCAAAAAAGTTTTAATTTCACCAATAATCAAAGGAACTGCATAGGTCGAAAATCTCACTTCTTTACGATAATCAAATTTATCAATAGCCTTAATCAATCCCATTAAACCAAGTTGAGTTAAATCTTCTTCTTCGATGCCAGAACCTACAAATCTTTTCACAACTGATTTTACCAAATTAATGTTTTCCTCTATAATTATCTTTCTCGCTTCTCTATCTCCTTTTTGTTGCCATTTCTTGATTAATTCAATAGTATTATCAGTTGCTTTATGATATTTATGAGTATTTGCCCTCATAACAATTACTCCTTAATTGAAGAACTAAATTTTTTCTTCATTCTCACAGTTGTTCCCTGATTCAAATTAGAAGTGATCTCCACAGAATCCATAAAATTTTCCATTATAGTGAAGCCCATTCCCGAACGTTCTAATTCTGGCCTAGTGGTATATAAAGGTTCTTTGACTTTATTCAAGTTGCTAATGCCTACTCCATAATCTTGAATTTCTAAAAATAATTCATCGTCTTCAATTTTTGCAATAATCTTTATTTCACCAATTTCATCGGGATATCCATGAATAGTACTGTTTGTTACTGCCTCACTAACTGCAGTTTTAACATCATTAATCTCCTCAATGGTCGGGTCTATCCTGGAAACAAAAGCAGCCACAACAACCCGACAAAAGGATTCATTTTGAGAATTACTGGATACTTTTAATTCCATATAGTTATTAGTTGTAGTCATATTCTCTCCCCTCTCTCCTTATAATTTTTCATCAACCTCAGATAATGAGTCATAACATTTAACTAACTTTAATAAACCAGAAAATTTAGCGATTTTGGTCACCTGAGAATTCATGCCACTGACAATGACTTGTCCATTAAGTGATGAAACTTTTTTATAGCGTCCTAGAATCACTCCTACTCCGGAACTATCCATAAATTGTAATTGAGACATGTCCAAAATTAGCTCATCAAAAATTCCCTTATTGAGTTCATTATCAATTACATCCCTAAAGTATTCAGATGAATGATGGTCTAATTCACCGCTCATCTTTACAATTAACTTGTTTCCCCGTTTTTTTAATTCCATTTCCATATATTCCCCTCCCAAAGGTATAGTAATTAAATTACAACGTTTTCAGGTAAAGTTTTGTTCTACTCCTGTAAAGAAAACTCCTTCCATAAGAGGAAAAATTGCACAAAGTGCAATTTTTCCTCATTTTTCGCCAGTCCAAAAACTCATCCAATTTTTAATTAATCTAGAAAAGTGGTCTGTTATCCCTGCTTCCTTAACATCTTCACCTGCAATTAAAGCCACTTGGGATTCCTTATTCCCATATGAAATTTGATATTCACCAACTTTATCACCTTCAACTATGGGAGGGGAAAGATCATCAGGAATTTGATGTTCTTCTTCTATTTCAATTTCATCTGATTCCTCAGTCACCGCAACGAGTTCTTCCTTAACTAATAATGGAAGATACTCTTGATCACCTTTGTTAATTTTTACTCTGGCAACCAAATCCCCTTTTTCAAGGATTGTATTTGTTTGATAATTAGCAAAACCATAATCCAGCAGGTTCATAGCTTCTTCAAATCTTCCATCTGAATCCTCATGACTCATGATAATTGCTATATAACGTTCACCGTTTTGTTTTGCTGTCGCAGTAATGGAGTGTTTGGATTCTTCAGTAAATCCGGTCTTAAATCCATCACAGCCAGGGTATTGATTAACTAATCTGTTGGTATTACTCAAAAAAATTCCCTCTTCATCATCTTCAACCACTTTTTTGCCCTGTAAGAAATCTTCAATTAGCCAAATTTCAAGCCAATCGTGAATTTCTTCATATTTTCCCAGTTCAGACGCCATAATAAATATATCCTCGGCTGTGGTTACATGTTCGTCATGATGGAGGCCATGGGGATTTTCAAAATTAGTGTTTTTCATTCCTAGTTCTCTAGCTTTATCATTCATTTCATCTACGAAATTATCTACAGTACCAGAGATATGCTTAGCTATTGCAATTGAAGCATCGTTTGCCGAACCAACTGCTATGGCTGTTATTAGATCATCTACCGTTATTTTTTCACCTTGTTGCAAAAATATTGTGGTACCGGGAATGTCTTCGGCTTCTCTAGGAACAATAACTTCTTCTTCCAAAGCTATTTGCTCATTTTCTAAAGCTTCCATAGTCAGCAGCAATGTCATTATTTTAGTTATACTAGCTGGATATACTTGTTCCTGTTTATCTTGTTCTAAGAGAATCTCACCCGATTTCGGTTCACCTAAAAGATAGACAGGTGCCTCTAATTCGTCTTCCGGACTTGTTTTTGCAGTTGATCCTTGAAAAACTAAACTTATTGCTAAAAATAAAACTAAAACTAAACTAATTTTCCTGACCAACTTAGTTACCCCCTTGAAATGTCGTAAATGGTTGATCGGTTTGTGAATTTAACTTGTTACTAATTCTCTAATATTTGTTATCTATAGTGTGGAAAAAATACCGAAAAAAAATGCGCAAAAAAAATAAAAGGTCTCTGGTAATTGAGACCTTTTATTACAAGTTATAACATGAAAATTCTGATGATTTTGTTGTATGGTATCAATTTAAATGCTATCTAATTCACCTGGATTTGTATTTTCAGTTATCATGCCATAAATAAGTGACTTTCCTGAAGCACTTTCTGAAATATCAAAAGCATCTTCTAGAATAGGTGCGGCTTGTAATAATTTATCTTCATCGTTATACCATATTTTTGCTAATTCATCACCTGTACTAACTTCATCACCTAGTTTTTTATTTAATTCTATCCCAACGGATAAGTCAATTTTATCTTCTTTGGTTGCCCTGCCAGCTCCTAAATTTACACTGGCTAGTCCTACTTTTTTAGCATCTAAATTTGTAATAAATCCAGATTTATCTGCTGTTAATATTTTATAGTGCTTGGCTTGAGGCAGATTTTCTGTATTATGTATACCTGATGTATCTCCATTCTGAGCCTTTACTAATTGCTCGAGCTTAGCTAAAGCCTCTCCACTGTTTATTTTATTTGATAATAACTTTTTGCCTTCTGTAACTGTGGTAACTTTTTCGGCCATATTCAATAAGATGGCTCCTAAATTGAGACATAATTCTTTAAAATCTTCTGGTCCATTGCCCTTCAATGTAGCGATGGCTTCTTGTACTTCTAAGGAATTTCCAACCTTTCTTCCCAAAGGCTGGTTCATATCACTAATCACTGCCACCGTTTTTCTTCCTAAATTTTTGCCGATATTAACCATCTCATGTCCGAGGGCAGTTGCATCTTCAAGATTCTCCATAAAAGCCCCTTTGCCTACTTTTACATCCAATACAATCATATTGGTACCAGCTGCAAGTTTTTTACTCATTATTGAGCTTGCTATTAACGGAATTGAATCTACAGTAGCAGTTACATCTCTTAACGAATAAATTTTGCCATCAGCTGGAGCCAGCTGTTTTGTTTGCCCCACAATAGCTAGGTTATGCTTTTGTACCTGTTCAATAAAGTTTTCCATTGACAGTTCAGGGGTAAAACCCAAAAATGCTTCTAATTTGTCAATGGTTCCACCAGAATGACCTAGACCTCTACCAGACATCTTTGCCACGTTGAGATCTGCTGATGCTACCAGAGGAGCAAGTGCAAGTGTAGTTTTATCCCCTACTCCACCAGTACTGTGTTTGTCAACCTTGATACCGGAAATCCTGCTAAGATCTAAAACTTCACCTGAGTGTACCATAGATTTAGTTAATTGGGCAGTTTCTTGGCTATTCAATCCCTGTAAAAAAGCTGCCATTAAAAAGGATGACATCTGATAGTCAGGTATTTCACCCCTAGTATATCCTTGTACTAAAAAGTCGATTTCACTAGAAGATAATTCTCCACCTTCACGTTTTTTTACAATGACTTCATAAGCTCGCATTCTAAGGCCTCCCTGTAATAACGCCATCTCAAGTAGTTTGAATATTTCCTTTAATAGCAGTTGTTATAGTAAATTTACATTGATGCTAACACTTTTCTTACTAAACTCTGAAATTCGCCCCGAACTCTAGTTGTAACTTCTTCAACTTCTTTATGAGTTAAACGTTTATCTTGAATTCCTGCAGCCATATTCGTTATACATGAAATCCCTAATACATTCATATTACCGTGATTGGCGGCTATCACTTCTGGCACTGTAGACATACCCACTGCACTTGCTCCTATGGTTCGAGCCATTTTGATCTCAGCAGGAGTTTCATAAGAGGGACCAGGTACTCCTAAATATACGCCTTCATAAAGTCCTATGTCCAGTTCATTGGCGGCTTGTTTAGCTACTTCTCGTAATTCAGGGTCATAGGCATAGGTCATATCTGGGAAGCGGGTTCCTAGCCGATCATCATTTTTTCCTCTCAAGGGATTTGCGCCAAAAAAGTTAATATGATCGGTAATTAACATCAAACCTCCCACTGAAAAATTCAAATCAATTCCACCTGCTGCGTTTGTTACTATCAGTTTGTCTATTCCCATATTTTGCATTACACGAACTGGAAATGTCACTTCTTTCAAATCATATCCTTCATAGTAATGAAATCTACCCTGCATAGCCATGACCGTTTTGCTCTCAAGTTTACCTATTGCTAACCTCCCCTTATGCCCTTTAACTGTAGATTCGGGAAAATGAGGGATATCTTGGTATGGTATATAGTTAACATTTTCAATTTCGTCAGCTAAACTTCCCAAACCTGACCCTAAAATCAAACCAATTGATGGAACTTCATCACACTGATTCAATATATACTCCTTAGCTTCTGTTATTTTATGAAAATCCATATTAAAAACCTCCTTTATATAGAAATATAGAAATCTTTATCTAAAATTTAGCTGATCTTTAAAGCTGCTACCATGGGCAGTTGCACCAACGTTAAGTAAGTCAGTAATTGTTTGGCCCATATCAGCAAAACTTGATCTTGTTCCTATGGAAGTTGGATTTTCCAGTTTGTGATTATAAATTAAAATTGGTACATATTCTCTGGTATGATCTGTACCAGGATGTAATGGGTCACAACCGTGATCAGCCGTGATGATTAAGATATCATCATCATTTAAACTCGCTAAGATATTAGGTAAACTATTATCAAATTCAAATAAAGCTTTGTAATAACCTTCTGGGTCATTTCTGTGTCCATAGAGCATATCAAAATCCACTAGATTTGTCATAATTAGACCTTGATTATTTTCATTAAGCAATTCAGTTGTTTTATCGATACCATCAGCATTACTTTTAGTTGGATAAGTTTCAGTAAGCCCTTTATTAGCATATATATCCTTTACTTTGCCAATCCCAACTACGTCATAACCTTGTTCTTTAATTAAGTCAAGCATATTACCTTCTGGTGGTGCTAGGGAGAAATCTCTACGATTTTCCGTTCTGGTATAATCCGGAAATTTTCCAACAAAAGGTCTAGCAATGACTCTGCCTACCCCGTGTTCTCCAGTTAGTAATTCACGAGCAATTTCACAGATATCATACAATTTTTGAGGAGGTATGATTTCTTCATGAGCAGCTATTTGAAAAACACTGTCAGCAGATGTATAAACTATAGGATACCCGGTGTCTTCATGCTCTTTGCCTAGTTCTTTAATAATAGCAGTACCCGAAGCAGGATAATTTCCTAAAGTTTTTTTCCCAATTTGATTTTCAAATTGTTCTATTAACTCTGATGGAAAACCTTCAGGATATACGGGGAAAGGACGATCTAATACGTTTCCGGCTAGTTCCCAATGTCCTGTAGTTGTATCTTTACCAGGAGATTGTTCCATCATTTTACCATAATATCCCAAAGGATCCTCCAAGGCCTCCAATCCTTTAAAATTAACAATATTCCCGAGACCTAGATTATGTAAATTTGGTAAATAAAATCCCGATACGTTATCGGCGATATGTTTTAAGGTATTACTACCTTCATCGCCATATTTAGATGCATCTGGTAAAGCGCCAATTCCCAGACTGTCAAGAACAAGGACAATAACTCTGTTTACTTGCACTAGTAAATACCTCCTTCTCCAGGCTTTAAGCCCTGGGATGAGATTTTGAATAAACGTCCTTTAGGCGTTGTTTTGTTAAGTGAGTATATATCTGTGTAGTAGAAATATCTGAATGTCCCAACATTTCTTGAACTGCTCTTAAATCAGCTCCATTTTCAAGTAAATGTGTGGCAAATGAATGTCTAAGTGTATGAGGTGTGATTTTTTGTTTAATCCCAATTTTTTCAGCATATTTTTTTAATATTTTCCAAAAGCCTTGTCGAGATAATCTTTTCCCATGATGATTTAAAAATAACGCTGGTTCAGATAAGTTCTTTCTTAACTGGGGTCGGCTTTTTGATATGTAATCAGAAACACTTTTTATTGCCATTTTACCTAGAGGAACAATTCTTTCCTTATCGCCTTTCCCTTTACATAGTATGTACCCATTGTTACTATCAACATGCTCAACATTCAATGATATTAATTCACTAACTCTCATGCCTGTTGCATACAAAACCTCAAGCATTGCCTTATCTCTTTTACCTTTGAAATCGGTAGTATCCGGTTGGTTTAAAAGTTTGTCCACTTCCTGTGGTGATAAAATTTCAGGCAATTTTTTTTCTTGTTTGGGAGTTTCTAAATCAGTTGATGGATTCTCTGAAATCATGCCTTCCTGAAGTAAAAACTGAAAGAAAGACCGGACAGAGGCTATGTTTCTAGTTACGGTGGCCGAAGCTTTACCCTTTTCTTTCATAAATATTAAATATTTCATAATATGAGTACGTTTGACTTCCTGCCACTTTGTTACACCTTGTTGGTTAAGGAACTCTAAAAAGTTTTTTAGATCGCGCAAATACGAGTTTAGCGTGTTCTCTGACAAACCTCGTTCAACATTTAAATAATAGATAAATTCGTGAACGGTTTTTTCCATAGGCAATAACTCCTTCTTAAAATCATTAAATATTACTATTTAGTCTTTAGGCTCTGTTATACTCCGTTGTTGATAGTTGAACTCTTCGATTGAACTAATTTTGTGTAGGGTTGATATTACATCTTAACGATCCAACATTAGAATTAAAGTCAAATAACAGGATGTTATTTGCTGATCATGCTCAGGGATAAGCAGTTGATCAGGAAGCTTTAATTCTACTGTTGGGAAGTTTTAGATGTACCAGCCCGAAATTTTGATGTGAAATTGAGAATTCAACTATCAACATTCAAATTTAACACAGCCAAGCTTGAAAATATCCCTAATAATCCAAAATTCAACAAATGATGATAAAATCCTTCGACAAATTTTATTAAAAACCATGTTCATAGAAATTAAATAATCCTGACAAAATGGATTCCCAAACATTTTGGTAGCTTATAACAGGTTCTAGAATTTTTTGTATATACAACCAGCGAAAATATTCTGTCGATAACAGTGGAGATGAAAAGATGAAAAAAAATAATAAAGGTAAAATCACAACTAAAACAATTGATTTCTTTAATCTAGACAACATCCACCTCCTATAAGATATCAAAAAAAATTTATTTCTTTCAAATAACCTTTGAGACTTCCTATATTAACATATGTATTTATAATAAAGATTATATTACAATAAATTAAAAAACCGGGGAATTTTTTCCCCGGTTAAGTGTAAGTTCAAATTGTATTTACAGAATTTCATCAAGTGGGGTATATTCTAAATCTAAAGAGTTAGCTACAGGTTTATAAGTTAACTTACCATTGGCAGTATTAACTCCTGGTACCAACATTTCGTCTTCTTCAACAGCCTTTTTCCAACCTTTATTTGCAATTTTAATAGCATAAGGTAGGGTTACGTTGGTCAATGCAATGGTTGAAGTTCTGGGAACTGCACCTGGCATATTAGCTACTGCATAGTGAAGTACTCCATGTTTTTCGTAAACTGGATCATCATGGGTTGTAACTCTATCAATAGTCTCGATGGATCCACCCTGATCGATGGCAACATCAACAACTACAGAGCCTTCAGGCATTTTCTTAATCATGTCTTCTGTAACTAACTTAGGAGCCTTTGCTCCTGGAACTAGAACAGCACCTATTACCAAGTCACTTTCTTTAACACATTCTTCTATGTTTAGGCTATTACTCATTAATGTTCCAAGGCGGTTATAATAGAGGTCGTCTAGATAACGAAGTCTTGCAGGATCGATATCAAGAATTGTTACTTCAGCTCCCATGCCAAGAGCTATTTTAGCAGCATTAGTACCAACTATACCTCCACCAATAACGGTGACTTTTGCAGGTTTGGTTCCTGGTACACCACCCATTAATACGCCTTTACCACCATTAGTCTTTTCTAAAAATCTTGAACCCATTTGAGTTGACATTCTGCCTGCTACTTCACTCATAGGAGTTAATAGAGGTAGGGAGCCATCATGAGCTTCGATGGTTTCATAAGCAATACCAACTACATTTCTCTCAACTAGTTTTTTAGTTAATTCAGGTTCTGCAGCCAAGTGCAAGAATGTGAACATAATTTGGTCTTCTTTCATTAGATCGTACTCTGGAGGTAAAGGTTCTTTTACCTTCATAACCATTTCTGCTCTATCGTAAATATCATTAGCACTTGAAACAATTTCGGCTCCTGCTTCCTTGTAAGCCTCATCATAAAAACCACTACCAGTTCCTGCTTCAGTTTCAATCATAACTTCATGACCTTCTTGAATAAGAGACTGGGCCCCAGCAGGGGTTAAAGCCACCCTGTTTTCATTTGGTTTGATCTCCTTTGGCACACCTATTAACATGTCATTATTCCTCCTTTATATATTAATGTTAAATTATTCACTATATTTATCCCTTAGTAAAAGAATAACACATCTGTACAACTTTGCCAACTAAAATTGAACATACTGTAGTAATATTCTCATAAATGTTGGACTTATATAAGCTTCAATCAGTGAACCGGCTACAAAACCTACTCCTATAATGACAAATAATAAAGTATAATTTATTAATTCAGGAATAATAGAAATAGACTTTTTCCCAAGTTGATTTCTAATTAACAAAATAGAAAATGAAATCCCAGCAACAGAAATAATGAAAAAACAAGGCACAAATAGGACATTATGTGGCAAAATCGAAACTAATGCCAATAAAGCACCCATGAAAGAGGTTTTTTCAATTAAGAAACCAATAGTAAAACCAAAGGCAATACCTCTTAAGAAAACCAAAATCATTATGATGGGTATACCTACCATGGTAATTCCAAGCAACCATAGTATACCTAATAATGTCATGTTATAGCTTAGACTTGATAAAAATACATGATAATATTCTAAAGAATTTTGATTTGACACAAATTGATAAAAGTTGTCCAGATAAGCCTCGAGTTCAGAAGTTTGTTCTTGCGGAATATGATTTACTGTGACAACCCCTGTTGCTGTTCCTGCTAAAAACAATAATAACACGATTAAGAACAAGATAAAGTTATACTTAATATAAAGAGATAGTATCTCTTTAATTGAATTTAACATAAAACTCCCCCTAAACAAGCCATAAAACTCCCTATATTTTATGCAGCTTGTTAAGGGGATATCACCAAAAAGTAGTTAAGCTTTTACTCTCCCATAGTGACCTCCACCACCAGGAGTGAGGGATATATTACCATTACGGATTTGGAAGATTTTTTTTATTATTCTAGCAGAGACTACTTGACCCAATTCAGATTCAGTGCTGTCATGGATAATTTTTATCTCAGGACCCAACTGTCTAATTAATTTTTTATAAGTTTTATTCCCAATGCCCGGTACATCTTCTAGCGGGACCTGATAAGTATAGTTTCCCTGCTTCTTATGGGGGTGCTTATTAGAATCCATATCTTTTCGTCCAGACAATTGAGCAATTCGATCTAACACACCAGTAACTATCCTTGATGAACTACAAAATTGACACTTTGTCACTGGGGGGACTTCAAAGCCATTATTAGTTTCGCACTCTAAACAAAAACTACGATAATATTTCCCTAATTGAGGATGAAGCCCAAAATTTTCAATATTGTTACTGGACCCAGAAAGCTGTTTAATTAAACTTTTAAAGGACAGTTCTTCTAATCGTATTAAATTATATTCTCTGGCTATCTTGTTGAGAGAGTGTGCATCTGAATTTGTAATATATTTTATACCTTTTAGTGAAGGTATTTGATCTGCCAAGTATTTATCTGCGCTTAGACCTAATTCGACAGCAGTTATGTTTATATTTGCCAGGTCAGAATTGCTTGTATTTAATTCATTTAAATTATTTATGCTTGATCCAAGTAAACTTTTAAATGGAGTAAAGGCGTGGGCTGGCATAAAAATCCCGTCTAAACTTTGAACTATTTTTACAAAGCTTTCTAAATCGGATTTAAGGCACTGGGAACTCAATTGGACATTACTGAGATTCTTTGATGCCCAGTTAGAAAAGTTTTTAAGTGCTGTAAGATCAGGAAAATAAGCTAAGAAATGAGATCTACCTGCACCTACTGGAATCTCTACTTCACAGCCAAGAATTAATAACATACCATTACGATATAATAACCCTCCATCATCGAGTTCCCATAGCTCTCCCTTTGATATTAATTTCTCTAATTCAGAAATAACAGGAGGCGAGGCACAATCCACTATTCCAACGATATCTAATCCTTTGACATTATATGAATAATCTAAAATATTATATACAGTCATTTTATTGGATGCAGTTATTTTAACTGGTAAGCCTTTAGCTTGTCCTACATGTATATGTAGATCCGTAAAGTACTTCGTCATCTATAAATCACCGTCCATAATTTATTGGTAAAATTTGAGATAAAATAAAACTGAAATTATTGTCTTGGCATCTTTAATATCGCCAGATGAAATTTTATCTATTAAATTATTTAAATTTATTTTTTCAGTATATAACACTTCATCTTCATCCTGAAGAGCCGGGTCTTCATAAAGCCCAGTTGCCACATATAGATATACTTCTTCATCCAAATACCCTGGACTGGGACTGAAAGTCGTTAAATATTGCAAATTTCTTGCAGACATTTTCAATTCTTCTCGCAACTCTCTGGCAGCACAATCTTCAGGTGCTTCACCATTCTCTAAAACACCAGCGGGAATTTCCCAAGTTTGCCTTTCCAAAGCTTTCCGGAATTGCTTAATTAAATATACATCATTACCGCCTGTTAAAGGTAAAATAGCAGCTGCTCCTGAATGACGAACTATTTCCCTAACACCTTGTTTCCCATCTCCTAAATCCACATTATGTTTTTCTAAAGAAACTATTTTACCATTATAGATAGAGTTTTTTTGGATAGTACGTTCTTGCAAAGGTAATCACTCCATAACAATTTTTTTTGCAGTTACCCAGATTGTTTCAAAAAATTTAGGCTCATCATTAATTTTACGACCCATGGTTTCCATTTGCAATCCGGAATTTTTAAATATACCATGACACTCTTTTCCATTAATCCATGAAATTGTATGCCGAGCTGCTATTTCTTGATCTTTGGTTAACTGATCTAAGAGAAGACCTTCATATTTAGTTCCCATTGTCGGAAAAGTTAAATTTATATTATAGGCGTGACTTAATATAGTTAAGGTATGATGAGATAAACCCTGATGTCTGACCCGATTATCTTGAAAGTTAACTCGCGGAATTAAATATTTTCGTCCAGATAATTTATCAATAGCATATAATGAAAATAGCTGTTCAATACCACTAAATCCGTATTTTGTGCCTGTACCTACTATGCCTGGCCCCATCAATATCACAACTATATCGACTTTTAAAATTGAATAGGCTGTAATTAGAGCTGAAAACAAATTAACTGTTTCTATTTCACCGCCAAAGGCATTTCCCGTTGTAATAGTATGGTCTAGTAAGCCTTCTGCTTTTAATTTGGTAACAGCCTTGGAAAATTGCATGGGGAGCGCTCCAGCATCAGTCATTATATATGCTATTTTCCACTGAGGTCTTAATTTTTTTATTGCTACGGTAAAAGGCATTAACATGCTATGAAGTTCGCCTACTGCTACTGGTGTGCCGTTTAAATCATTAAAATTGCGTTCTTTAATTTTATATTCCTGGGTTTCTTCAATGGTTTGTACCCCAAATTGTAAAGGAGTGTAACGAAGTTTCATAATATGGCCTTTATCAAAATGGTTGATTGAAGGAAAAGATAGATTAGAAATCACATAATCTAACCCACCAGTTCCAAGGGCAAGTTCTTGAGCAGTCCTGTTTATTAAGACAATGTCTCCTATCCTGGCAGGTGTACAAAAAGATTTATATAATTTGGCTCTAGTTAAAAAATAATGGTAGTGATTGTTCAAATTATTGTTAGTTTGATTAACATTGCTATAATAGTTTACAGATATTTGTAGGTCTTGACTATCAGGGTTTTCATTTAATATTTTCAAAACTTTACCTTGATATACCGACAAATTAACCAAAATTTTCACTCCATTATGATATATAAAGTAGAGCCTGTTGCTACAGGCTCTACTTTATATTATGAGACAAATATAAATTTATTTGTTTTATTTAACCATTTCTGCGCCTTTTCTCAATGCCTTTTCATTTACAGGTATTAAATTGTGGCGCTTTTCCGGTAGAACTTTTTTTAGTGATTCTAATACAGAATCAATTGATACTGCATGTGTTTTTTCAATAAAAGCACCTAACATAACCATGTTAGCTATCCTGGATTCTCCTAATTCATTAGCGATTTCATTGGCAGGTATAGGATATATATCCACATCATCAATACTTTCTACTTCTTCTTCAATTAAGGAACTGTTATATAGGAGTACTCCTCCAGCCTTGATACTATCTTTGAATTTTACAAGAGATGGATAATTCATTGCAATTAATGTGTCAGGATTGGAAACTATAGGTGAACCCACCTGTTCTTCATCTGTAATCACAACAGTGCAGTTAGCAGTTCCACCTCTCATTTCTGGTCCATAGGAAGGCATCCAAGCTACACCTTTTGACTCAAGCATCCCTGCGTAGGTGAGCAGCTGCCCCATACTCATAACACCTTGTCCGCCGAAACCAGCCATAATGACTTCTTGCATCTTACTCCACCTCCTTGGGGGTTTTTACATCCCCGAGAGGATAGTTGGGTACCATATTATCATTTATCCATTGAATAGATTCTTTTGGACTCATACCCCAATTGGTTGGGCAGTTTGATAGAATTTCGATCATGCTGAAACCTTGTTTGTTCATTTGGATTTCAAAAGCTTTCTTAATTGCTTTTTTGGTCTTCTGTACACCACCCACATTATGAACAGTTTGACGTGTAATATAACTAGCTCCATCCAAAGTAGCCAGCATTTCGGACGTTTGAATGGGGAATCCTGCAATGTTTAGGTCTCGCCCAGCTTGTGAAGTGGTAGTTTTTTGCCCCTCCAAGGTGGTAGGAGCCATTTGTCCTCCAGTCATTCCGTAAATTGCATTATTGACAAATATTACACTGATATTTTCACCACGGGCCGCAGCATGTACAATTTCTGCAGTACCAATAGAAGCCAAGTCACCGTCACCTTGATAAGTGAACACTAAGCTTTCAGGATGTACTCTTTTAATGCCGGTGGCCACTGCAGGAGCTCGCCCATGGGCAGCTTGCTGCATATCACAATTAAAGTAATTATAAGCTAAAACTGCACATCCAACAGGAGCAACACCTACAGCGCTTTCTCTTTCTCCTAATTCATCCATGGATTCCGCAACCAATCTGTGAATTATTCCATGAGTACAACCAGGGCAATAGTGCATTTGATTATCAGTTAAGGCTTCAGGTTTTTTAAATACTTGTTTAGCCATTACTGGTCACCTCCTAGCAGCCGCTCTATTTCTTTTGCTATTTCTGAAGGTGTAGGCACTACACCGCCAGTTCGGCCATAAAATTTGACAGGAGCGGCTCCGTTTACGGCCAGTTTAACGTCTTCTACCATTTGACCTAAATTCATTTCAACTGTAATATATTCTTTTGCATTACCAGCAACTTTTTCAAAGGCTTCGAAGGGGAATGGCCAGATACTGATTGGTCTAATTAGTCCAATATTGTATCCTTTTTCGCGAAGTTGATTAATAGCATTTTTGCAGGCCCTTGATGTAGTACCGTACGCTACTACAAAGTATTCCGCATCTTCATGTAAGATTTCGTATCTAGTTTCATTTGCTTGAATTTGATCGTATTTTTCCTTTAATTTTAGATTGTGGTCTTCTAATTTTTCGGCTTGTAAAGCTAGAGAATTTATAATATTAGATGAAGTTCTATCTCCCATACCTGTTGTGGCCCATTCTTTTTCTGGCAATTGTTCAACAGGGTCTTTACTTAATTCGACTGGTTCCATCATCTGCCCTAAAATTCCATCACCAAAAATCATGGCAGGGTTTCTATATTTATCTGCCACTTCGAAGGCATCCATAGTTAAATCGACAAGTTCCTGTACTGAAGCTGGTGCGTAAGTGATCACAAAGTAATCCCCATGTCCTCCCGCTTTAGTGGATTGAAAATAATCTGATTGAGCAGGCTGAATACTTCCTAGACCGGGTCCTCCTCTAACGATGTTTGCAATCACACAAGGAACTTCTGCACCCGCGATATAAGAAATACCTTCTTGTTTTAAGCTGATACCGGGACTAGAAGAACTTGTCATTACCCGGGCACCAGCCCCTGCAGCACCATAAACCATATTAATGGCACTTACTTCACTTTCAGCTTGAATAAAAGTTCCATCAACTTCTAGTAACCGCCGAGACATATATTCGGGCAACTCGTTTTGTGGGGTGATAGGATATCCAAAGAAAAATCTACACCCGGCCCTAATAGCGGCTTCTCCAATAGCTTCGTTTCCTTTCATTAATGTCTTTTCCATATTCATTAAACCCTCCTCCCTTACAACTTATTCTTTCTCTGTTTCATCAAAGACTTCAATTACTAAGTCCGGGCACATACGAGCACACATTGCACATGCAATGCATTTGTCCATATCATCCACTGTAGCAGGATGATAACCTTTACTATTAATTTTATCAGACAATTTTACTATTTTTTGTGGACAAGCTTCCACACAAAGCTCACAACCTTTGCATCTCTCTTCCTTAAAAGTTACCCTACCTTTTTTCTTGGCCACTTGGTACCCTCCTTTCAAGTTTATAAATCATTTACTATAATTTAGGGCTAAAATTATTCCCACGGTGTTGTTAAATAATTTTTTATCGGCATTAAATTCTCTATTTGATTGTTCTCTATTTCATTGTTTTTTTCCTTAAACTTAGTAATTAGCTGTTCTGGTACAGTAGTATAAATTAGTGGTACCCCAAAATACTGGGAAACTTGTTGGCTAAATTTGTATCCTTTAATTATATCTTCTTCTGTGGTGTCATTTTTCATGTGAGTGTTATTAATAATACCAGTAATTTTCAGCCTAGAACTTTTTTGAATATTTTTCGCTAAGTCTATGGTTTTATCGTAATTAGAAGTTTGGATTCTATTAGCATTTAGTACAAGCCACATTTCATAGTTTTCTTCTGAAATGAAATTTTTAAAACTACCCATGGGGATAGATCCGTCAGGGTCACCACCTAAGTCCACAATAATTTTCCCCTCAGGTTGAGAGAGAGCCCCTCTCACCTGAGGAGTGATCACAGGAAAGTCAGCTTGTTGTAACTCTTTTCTAGGGATAATTGGATTTATCCCTTGCTCTTCTAGAACAGTCTGGACTTCCCTAGATCTAAAATATGGATTAATTATATCTAAGTCAATAAGACTCACCTGTTCTCCTTGAGATTGCAACCACATACTATAATTAATAGCATTTTCTGTTTTACCGCTTCCGAAATGTCCGGCAAATACAATAATGTCTGTTTCAGGAATTTTGGGATATTTTGTCATAAGATCACCAATACTTTCATAATTAAGAGTAATCTTTCGGAGTTTCTTCATTTCTTAAGACTCTTAAGCCACCTTCGGCCAAGGATTGCATCTCATCTTCTCCAGGAAAGACTAGAATTTCACCCAAGAATTTAATATATTCCTTCATTCTAGAAACTAGATATTCATCATGAGCTAATCCACCAGTTAATACAATAGCATCTAATTCACCTTTTAATACAACAGCACAGGAACCTATCTCTTTAGCTATTTGATAGATCATGGCTTCATATACTTTTTCAGCTTTCTCATCGCCTGATTGTATCATCTCTTGAACTTTTTTACCATCATTGGTATCTAAATAAGATACTAGTCCACCGTTACCAACCAACTGTCGTTTTAATTCTTTCCAGGTTAAATTGTGCTCATCTATATATCGTACTAAATCACCATTAGGGAGTCCACCACTTCGTTCTGGTGAAAAGGGTCCTTCTCCATCGAGGGCATTATTAACATCGATGACATCACCGCAATTATGCGCCCCCACGGAGATACCTCCACCTAAATGAACTACTACTAAATTAGCTTCTTCATATTTTTTACCTAGTTGAGCTGCTGCTTTTCTGGCAACTGCTTTGTGATTTAATGCATGGAAAATGCTTTTTCTTTCAATTGGCTCAAACCCTGATATACGTGCAATATCCTGTAATTCATCAACTACCACTGGATCAACAATATAGGCTGGAATATCAAGTTGATTAGATATTTCTTTAGCTATAATACCTCCCAAATTGGAAGCGTGCTCTCCTTGATAACCCTGTCTTAGATGTTCGACCATCAAATCATTCACTTTGAATGTACCACCAGAGATAGGCTTTAACAGCCCACCTCTGGCGACAACTGCATCTAGTTTATTAAAGTTCATGCCCTGTTCATCTAGAAAGTTCAGAATACTATCTTTTCTAAAGTCATATTGGTCTATAATGTCTTGAAACTTATTTAATTCCTCTGGTGAATGTTCGAGTTTCTTTTCAATTAATGGGCTTTCACCTTCATAGACAGCTATTTTTGTGGAGGTGGATCCAGGATTTATTACTAACAAGCGATGTTCTTGTTTCATATTGCAACCCTCCAAATGATTAGTAATTTATTTATTAATATAACTAGTTTTTACATGCTTAATCGCTTCGATTCGTTCTTCTGCCATTCTGTTGGCAGCTTCATGAGATGTGATATCATCTCTATTTGCTATATTAAAGATTTTCTTAATATTGTCATATATAGTAGAGATTTTTCTATATGCTCTTTCCTCATCATATCCAGTTAATTCGAAGGAGACATTAATAACTCCACCGGCATTAATTACATAATCAGGAGCATAAACTATCCCTCGTTTTTTCAATTCTTCAGCATGGCGTTTCTCATCTTCTAGCTGATTATTAGCAGCTCCAGCCACCGCTTTTACTTTTAATTTTGGAATAGTTTCATCGTTTAAGATAGCACCTAATGCACAAGGGGCAAAAATATCAGCTTCTTGTTCATAGATTTCATCAGTTTCCACAGCAGTGGCACCAAAGTCTGAAACTAACTTGTCTACAGCCTCTTTATCTATATCAGTGACAATTAATTTTGCTCCATCTTTATGAAGTAGCTCACTTAAGTAATATCCTACACTACCTGCACCCTGTATAGCAATAGTTTTTCCATTTAGATCTGCACTTCCCCAAATTTCATCAGCAACAGCTTTTATACCTGAATAAACTCCATAAGCAGTAGCAGGTGAAGGGTTGCCACTCTTACCTGGTAGTCCAACAGCAAAATCAGTTTCAGTATTAACAATTTCCAAGTCTGTTTCTCTAACACCCACATCTTCAGCAGTTATATATCGTCCGTTTAATGATTGAACAAATCTACCAAAAGCTCTCCACATTTCTTCCGATTTGTCTTTTTTAGGATCACCAATAATAACACCTTTTCCTCCACCAAGGTTCAATCCAGCTGCAGCTGATTTGTAAGTCATACCTCTTGCTAGTCTTAGCACGTCTTCAATAGCTTCTTCTTCATTGTCATAGGTCCACATTCTAGTGCCGCCAAGGGCTGGTCCAAGTGTGGTATCATGGATAGCAATAATTCCTTTAAGACCAGTCTTTTCGTCCTGACAAAATACCAGTTGTTCATAATCTGAAGCTTTCATTGTCTCTAAAATCTTCATAAAAACTACCTCCTTGATTAATAATTTTAGTAAAAATTTACTTCCTATTACTTTCTATTAGCCATCATCATACACGCGGCAGCAATAGAATAAACTTTGGCTTCATGTGGGTCGGCTCTAGAAGTGAGAATTACTGGTGTTTTTGCTCCCGCGATTATCCCAGCAATTTGACCTTTTGCCAAATGAGTCAAGGACTTATAAAGAATGTTACCAGCTTCAATATCAGGAACAAGTAAAATATCGGCATCTCCGGCAACAGGACTATCAATCTTTTTCTGAGCTGCAGCTTCTTTAGAAATCGCATTATCAAGGGCCAAAGGACCATCAACATGGGCATTTTTGATTTGCCCTCTATCAGCCATTTTAGAAAGCAAAGCTGCTTCTTTAGTAGCTTCCATATCAGGGTTCACAACTTCAACTGCTGCTAAAGGAGCTACTTTAGGTTTTTCAATATTCATATCATTGGCAATGTCTACTGAATTTTGAACAATATTGACCTTTTGATCTAAATCAGGGGCAATGTTCATGGCAGCATCAGTTAAAAACAATAATTTATCATATTCCGGTACATCTAAAATAGCGATATGACTTAGGATATTACCAGTCCGCAACCCATTTTCTTTATCGAGAACTGCTTTTAATAAATCTCTTGTTTGTACATGACCTTTCATAACAGTATCAGCTTCACCTTGATTGACTAATTTAACCGCCATTTGAGAAGCTTTAGCAGGTTCAGACTCATTGATTATTTTGTAACTACTCACATCAAAGTTTAGCTCGTCTGCTATTTCTTTGATTTTTTTCTCATCACCAACTAGGATTGGTTCACAAATTTCATTTTCAGCTGCTTCTTTCAAAGCTATGAGAACTTCTTTATCTTCGGCAGCTGCTACACTAACTTTTTGAGTTGTATACTCTTTAGCTTTATTAAAAACTTCATCCAGATTTTTAACCAATTCTTATTCCTCCTTTCAAATTACTGCTTTTTGTTTTCACAAAAATAATACAATTTCTATTATTTATATTAATGCAAATATCATGCCAAAAAAATAACTGCCAAATCACCCTATAAAAAGGAGTTTGGCAATTAGGTTAACTGCAATTTGTTGCAGTTTTTTTGCAAAATATTACATGCAATACCTTTCAGTTATTTTTCATATTTCTAGATTTTATTGATTGATTTGATATTTTTCTAATTTATAATACAAAGTTCTCAAACCTATCCCCAATTGTTTGGCAGCTTGTTCTCTATTGCCATTATAGTCTTCTAATGTTTGTTTAATTACCTGCTTTTCCGTTTCTGTTAGGATGTCTTTTAAACTCATCTGATTATCATTACTTAAAAGTTCCATTCCTGGAGCAATTAATGGGGCCTGATTTTTTTCCGCAAGAGTGTGAATTGGAGGTAAGTGTTTGGGTTTGATTTCAAACTCTTTCATATTCATATTAATCATTGCTCTACCAATAAAATTTTCTAGTTCCCGAACATTTCCTGGCCAGTGATAACTTTCTAAAATTTTCAAAGCTTCGTTAGAAACTTCTTTAACATTTCTGCCATATTCTTGATTAAATTTTTTAATTAAATGTTGGGCCAATAATGGAATGTCTTCAGTGCGTTCCTGTAATGGGGGGATTCGGATTGGTATAACATTTAATCTATAGTACAAATCTCTTCTAAAATCCCCTTCATTTACAGCCTTTTCTAATTCTCTGTTAGTAGCAGCAATTACTCGACAGTTTATAGAAATCGGTCTTTCTCCACCAACTCTCACAATTTCCCATTCTTGCAAAACTCTTAATAATTTAGTTTGTAAATTTAAAGTCATTTCTCCAATCTCGTCAAGAAAAATTGTCCCATTTTTGGCTTGTTCAAAAACTCCTTTTTTACCACCTTTCTTAGCTCCAGTAAAGGCACCTTCCTCATACCCAAATAATTCACTTTCTAGTAAACTTTCAGGAAGTGACGCACAATTAACTCTGACAAAGGGATTATATTTCCTTTCACTAGTATTATGAATGGCATGAGCAAAGAGCTCTTTTCCCGTTCCACTTTCACCTCTTAATAAAACAGTAGCAGGAGTAGTGGCTGCAGTTTTAGCCAGTTGAATAGCAGTCTCAATATCTTCTGATAGACCAATTATATCTTCGAAGGTATATTTAGCCTCTAATTTTCTAATTATACTCTTGGCTTCATTAAGTTCTTCAGTTAACTGTTTTATTTTAGAAACATCGTGTATTACACCTACACTTCCTTTCAATTTTCCATCAACTACGATAGGGGCTACATCGACAATTACATCTTTTTTATTTGGCCCAACTTTCATAGGTACGTTTTTAACTGAATCCATAGTCTGCAATACTTTATAGTGCATACTCTCGCCTTCTGCTATGTCTACTGTTGCAGGCCTACCAATTACATCTTCTTCAGTTAATCCAGTTAATTCCGTATAAGCTGGATTAATTAAAATTCCTAATCCGTCTTCATCGACAACTGAAATAGCATCCTGAGTCGAATTAATAATCGCCTTTAACATGCTTTCAATCTCTTTGAGATCAGTTACTTCTTCGGCTAGGGAAATCACTTCAGTAATATCTCTAAAAACAGCTACAGCTCCCATTATATTGTCGTGGTCGTCAAAAACTGGCACTCTATTTGTTATTATTGTAGTTTTTTGATCAAGTTCCTGTCGACGATTATATTCCGGGACGCCAGTTTGTAAGATTATAGGGAGCCTGGTATTTGGAATTACTTTTTCGGCATATTTACCGAGTACATCTACTTTTTTTATATTTGTGATCCTCTCGGCTGCATTATTAAATAAAGTTACAATACCTTGATCATCAACGGCAAGCATGCCATCATGAGTTGAATTTAATATCTGTTTGATTTCACTTTCATTGACATGAAAGCTGTTACTTAATTTATTATCCACCATTATTTTCTCCCTCCGGTTCTCAACACCAGATCATTTTCTACCTAACTCGTCAATAAAACTTAGGACAATAGATTTTTTTATTATTGTACTTAAGGAATAAAACTCTGTCAAAATATGTATTGTTAATAAAAAACCAAAATAAATTAATTTTTCTTCTAATGTAAATGATAAAACAGCTATCCCTCCTAAATATCCTCCTATAGGATTGGCTCCTGTATCACCCATCATGTAATGTTCTTGTATATCCCCCATGGCATAAGCAGTTAACATGGCCATCAGAGGTATTAGCAGTTCAAAATTATTATCTAAAATAACAATAAAGATAATCCCCCATATTAGTGACCATTTGGCTGCCCTACCTGGCTTCACATCTAATAAATTAACTAAATTTGCTGATAAAGAAATTATCATCACATCTATTAACAATATAGGTCCATAAAATTCTCCTGCTGCAATTAAAGAAAATAATAACCCAATTTTTACTCCAAACAATGCCTTTAAAAAACCAGCTGATACAGAACCCTTTTTTAAGAAAAGGTAAATATGTCCTATTAATCCTTTTTCTTGGTCAAGGCTAAAATCATCAATTAACCCCATCACTGCAAGGGAAAATAACAGAAAAACCATTAATAATATATGTAGTGGATCTAAACCCATAATAAACAAAATAACAGCTATCGGTACTATTATTATTGGGAAAACAATTCCCATTTTCCCCGGTATACACTTACCCCTGAAATTTTTTGTAACTAAATTGGCATTGATTAATATATCTTTAAAGACAATTAAACTAACTCTTGTTACTAACAATACTGTTAAAAATAGTCCTAGTAACTTCCAGTAAAATGGGGTCCACATACACAACTCTCCAAGTTCAATTATCTGTTTAGTACATTTGAACAAATTTTTTACGTAATAATGTTATCAAAATTTGTATAAACTGTTTCCCACGATGAAGGAACCCTTGTAAATCTTTACCAGTCTTTCTGTGAGACATATTTTCTTCAACTTCAATCACTTTTGCTTCTCGTTTTAAAGCCTCAACTGTCATTCCCAGTTCTACTCCATATCCACTGTCAATTTCTAACTCTAAAAGCTGTTTAGCCAGTTCTCTGTTTATAACTCTTTGTCCTGACAGAGAAGCTTCGGTTACTTTCCCTGTCAATAAATAAGTCCCAGTTTTAGCCAACTTTTTTACTAATCCAAATCCACCGTATTTATAATTGCCTTCTTTAGGAAACTTAACTATTGCCATATCAGCCTCACCGCACACTACTGGAGTAATCAAACTCTTGATTTTTTTAGCGGTTTGACCGAGATCAGCATCAACAAAGGCTACCACCTGACTATCACTAGACTCAACCCCTGTATATAGGGCTTTACCTTTTCCATAATTTTTATCTAGTTTAACACAACTTACCCCTTGAGCCTTAGCTAATTCAAAAGTTTCATCTTTTGAGCCATCATCTACAACAATAATTTCATTAACTTCATTTAAATCTTGCAAACCTCTGATAGTATCTACGATATTATTCCCTTCATTACAGGCTGGAATAATAGCAGAAACCTTAGGATAAGTCATAATTTACGCTCCTAATTGAAAGTTTCAGGTTCAGGACCTAGGATAATAACAATTTCAGTAGATTCTAGATAATCAACTACCCTGTCATTTTCATTTAAAGACTTTAATTCTGTTTGATCTAAGTATCTATAATCTTTAAGACCAAAGGTTTCTAATTGATGTTCTAAAGATAACGGCCTTTCATTAACCATTACAAACAGTTCATTATTCTCCGAAACAACATCATTGTAAGTGTCTTTGATATCGTTTCGAGCTTGTTGAAGTTCTTCTAATTCATTGCTTAATTCTTGTTTTTCTTCGATCAAACGTTCGTTTTCTTCTGCGAGTTCATCAAAATGTTTTTCTAAACGATAGATAATTTCCTCTTGCTGTCGAACTAAAATATCGTCTCCCATACTCATTCCCATAAGTATACCTATTGCCAGGCTACAAAATAGCGAGACAATCGTAATTATGTAATGGTTTATTTTAAACAACTTTAAAACCTCCTAATCAGAAAAACAAACGTACATATAGATACAATAACCTAAAAAAATGCGCCACTATTGGGGAAAGCATAGCTAATATCACTACAGGTAATATGGCTGAAACTACAATTAAACCTAAAGATTGTAACTTAACTCTCGGCCGATAAAGTTGACTAACTCCCTTGGCATCAACTAATTTTTCACCAACCTTTAGTCTTGCTAAAAAAGTACTTGCCATTCCCTGACGGCCCTTTTCTAAAAAGTCAATTACATGAGTATGAGTCCCCAAAGCTACTAATAGACGAGCTTCCATTTGGTAAGCCAGTAATAAAGCTAGATCCTCACTGGTCCCAGGTGCAGGGATATCATTATAATCTAAACCTAGTTTTTTTAATCTTTTCGCACCAGGCGCACTTCCATTGGGGTAAGCATGCACAATTCGATTTTTGATTTTATTAAGAGCATAATCTGAAATACTATCCATATCTCCTATTACAATATCAGGTGAGAAGCCATATTCTATTAATGCATCTGCTCCTCCATCAACCCCAATAAGTACAGGATTTTCTTCATTTATATATTCTGAGATGGCATCTAAATCTTTACGATAATCTTTACCTCTAACAACAATCACACAATGTCTATTATAAAATAAATTAACAAGATCAGATGATAACTCATCGGTATACAGATCTTTTAACATTAAATCTTTTTCTTTAATTGCATATTGAAAAGTGTTTTCTACGAACTCTCTCAGGCGAGTTTCAAAATTGTTTTCAGCGATTTTTTCTAACTGGCTAATAACTTGTAAATTTACAATTCGACCTCTACCTATTAATTCGTCATCTTGATATATACACTCACCATCTATGAATATATCTCTTTCTGGTTTTAATTTATCTATAATATTTTCATCAACTTGATCAATCAATGGAACACTGTGTTCAATAAATACCCTCGGACCTTGATTAGGATAATATCCAGTCATGCTGTCACTGAGATTAATAACAGCCTTTATATTTGCTTCACACAATGATCTGGCGGCTATTTCATCAATATCTTCATGTCTTATAATAGCTATATCACCGGAATCAAGCAGTGGTGTTAAATCTTTAGTTTTAAATCCTAATTTCCCTCTTCCTTTTATTTTCCCTTGCTTGATTGGACTGATCAATATATATCCTCCTAATGGCTAATACATCTTAATTGTGTAACTGATTCCATAGTGTAACTGATTCATTAATTAGTATGACTTAATTTGCTATTAGCTATAAATAAAAAATCAACCGCTTATAAGCGGTTGATTTTTTCAAAGTATTTATTATATCTCTTTGCTAAGAATGCGGGTAATAACCAACTCAAGCTAAAAGTGATTTTTACTTGCTAGGGCATATAATCCCAAAAAGCAGTGTACGTATTTAATGTTACATCCCATTGAACATTTGGCATTTGAAAGCCCTCTTCGTGAGAAAAGATCGCCAATTCATCACTTTCAATAGGTGTATCCAATTTACCAGGATAATCTACCCAAAAATGATCTAAAGAATATTTAATAGTATATGGTTCTTGTCTATACTCTAGCATGGATGCAAAAATTACCATCCTTGATTTACAATCACCTTTTTGATTAGCAATGATTTCATCAACTGTTGGATAGTACCATGGCATTCCATAAGTAGTCCAATCATATTGATAAGGTATACTTTCAATTACCGCTGATTCTAATTGGCGGACATCTATTTCATCATCTATAAATCTGATAGGATAATTTAAAACTTCTTGGGTATCTATTGGTGGATCAATTATTCGATAAATAGATTGAGCAAATTTTAGCGGATTAGGATACAATGCAAATAGAATCATTAGTAAAGTTATCAATATTTGCCAATGAACATTAATTTTTCTCACTCCAAGGACTCCTCAAAAATACGAATTAATATTATATTATAATTGCTTTTAAAGAAAACTGTCAAATAAATTAAATCATGATCAAATAGTGATAGATCAGTTAAATTCGATATGTACCTTCAGAGTTTAAGCTCTTTGTTTTGTTTTTAATCTCAATTTGTCGGCTACAATTGCAATAAATTCTGAATTCGTTGGCTTCCCTTTTTCAGTATTTATGGTATATCCAAATAAATTCTTAATGGTTTCGATATCATTTCTATTCCATGCTACTTCAATGGCATGTCTAATTGCCCTTTCAACTCTACTCGGTGTAGTTTCAAAGGTTTCAGCAATCTTGGGGTATAAAATCTTAGTTACCGAATTTAATAAGTCAGGGTCTTCGATAACCATCATAATTGCTTTTCTTAAATAAAGATATCCTTTTATATGAGCAGGAACTCCCAATTCGTGAATGATATCAGTGATTTCTGCTTCTAAATCAACTTTATTATTTTCGGGGTTTATGGAATTACCTATATTCTGAGAATCCTGAAGTACCATTTCTTTACTATCATCGGTAGCAGCTAGATTGTCAATTTCAGGTTTTGACATCCCAAAACCTGAATACAATTGTTTGATCCTATCTGCTAAAATATCCATGCTAAAGGGTTTTAAAATGTAATAGTCGGCTCCTAGACTAACGGCCCGTTGTGTTATCTTTTCGTGACCAAAGGCAGTTAGCATAATAGTTTTGGGCTTATTTTCGAAATCTTCTTTTTGCAGATACTCTAATACACCTATTCCATCTAATATTGGCATAATAATGTCAAGTAACAAAATATCAGGGGGACTTTGTTTAATTTTTTCGATAGCTTCTTCTCCATTATGTGCAGTACCCACAACATTAAAATCGTCATGTTCAGCCAAGTAATCCTTCAAAATTTCACAAAATTCTTTATTATCATCTACAATTAAAATATCAATCAACAATAAATACCTCCTTTAATAATAATTTATCCAAAATTTAAGAACTATTGCCAAAAAATGCTTTCGACAAATCAGTAAATAGTTCCTTCATTTTCCTATAAAAAAATTGGCATCGAATATCCACACGCTTCGATGCCAATTAACAGAAATTTGTGCAAATGTGTATTATTTTTCGGATTCATAGAGCATCCACTCTAAAAACGTTCCATATCCCTTTTCTGAATCGTTTACAAATACATGTGTAATTGCACCAATTAATTTATCATCTTGGATGATAGGACTACCACTCATACCTTGAACAATACCACCAGTTCTTTGTAGTAATTCTTCATCTGTAACTTCAATTACCATCCCTTTTCCATTTTCTGCATTGTGTGGAAAAACTCTTTTGATTTCAATCTCAAATCTTTCTATCTCTTGATTATCTAAAACCGTTAAAATTTGAGCTGATCCTGGTTCTGCGTGTTTAGCCAATCCAATAGATTTGGGTTCAATTTGGGAACTGTATACACTTTCATTAGTGATTTTACCAAAAATACCATGTTTAGTATTTTTTTCAATAGTACCTAAAGGTTCTTCACCATGGAGGAAATTTCCCTTTTTTTCTCCTGGTTTTCCATCACTACCCTTGTTAATGTCTATTATCCTGGCATCTACAATCCTACCATCTTTTAAAGAAGCAGGAGCACTATCCCATGTTGAAATTGAATGGCCTAAAGCTCCATATTCTTTGTTTTCAAAATCTTTATAAGTTAAAGTTCCAACTCCTAGAGAAGAATCGGTAAGATACAAACCAATACCATATTCATTTAAGTTTAAACAGTATCGAGGATCAATTGTTTTCGATTTTTCTTTTCCTGATCGTTCAATAATCACTTCAATTGAATCGGTATCTTGTTTTTCTAATAGATCAATTAATAATTCTGAAGTAGAATCTAAACTTGAAATATCATGACCTTCTATCTCAAGTAGGCTATCTCCTTTTTGAATGCCAGCTTTTTTAGCTGGTGACATTTCACCATTTTCAGTTTCTAAATAAAAGTAGTCAGAAACTACTATTTCACTAGTTCCTGCTTTTATTCCAATGGCTTCGCCTCCTGGTACTAATTCCCTGTCTTCAATTACGTTTATTTCCATTGTTCTAAGGGGAACATAACCAAAAAGACGAAACTCTACTTTAACATTACCAACATCTAAGGAAGAAAGTTTTAAAGGTTCTGTTAAACCTACTGCTGCGGGAGTTTGATCAGTAATTTGTTGACCATTGACTGATAAAATTTGATCTTGATTTAATATGTGTAGTTCTACTGGTAAAAATGGATGAACTTCCAGTTTATCACCCTTAATTAGCCTTAATTCATTGGGTAATTCCACATAATTTCTTACGGGACTGCTAAAACCAACTAATAGAATTACAGCTGCTAAGATAATCCCTGTAATTTTTCTACTAGTTTCTTTGTTTATCAATTGTCAACACTCCTAGTTAATTTGAGATTTTTTCACCTCCCCGGCTGATTGATGCAGCGCTATTTTTAAATTTCCCTCGATAAGTATGTCTAATACTGTAGCTATTTTAGGGAATAAACTGAAACTCAAGGTATCATTAACAAAAAAAACACCATTTTATAATGGTGTTAATCTCTCCCAAAAATCATGTTTTCGGCATGTTCTAAAGATGTTTTTGATGGTTCTTCTCCATCAATCATCTTGGCTATCTCAAAAATTCTATCTTGACGGGATAAAGTGTTTATTTCAGTTGCAGTTCGGCCATTATAATCTGATTTAGATAATTTAAAATGTTCATCAGCTTTACTAGCAACTTGTGGTAAATGGGTGACGCATAAAATTTGTGTATTATCGGACAAGCTTTGTAATTTATACGCTACTTTTTGAGCAGCAGTCCCACTAATGCCTGTATCTACCTCATCAAAAACTAAAGTGCTTATATTGTCGATATCAGAAAATATTGATTTTAGAGCAAGCATAACTCTAGCAAGTTCACCACCAGAGGCTATTTTTACAAGAGATTTTACTGGTTCACCTTTATTGGGGCTAAATAAAAATTCAGCTTTATCAAAACCTCTTGAATTAAGTTTAGTCTGTTGAAGATCTACACTAAATTGAACTTTATCCATGGCTAAATCCTTTAATTGAGAAATGATGTTTTCTTCTAAGTTAGGCTTTACTTCCATTCTTTTGTTATGAAGTTGTTGCGATAAATTATTTAATTTATCTGTTATTTGTTGCTGTTCTTGTTCAAGTTGAATACGCTGATTTTCAGTGTTTTTCAAGTAATCAATTTCCGAAGCTATGTCTTCTAGATAATTCATAATCTCTTCTATTGAATTCCCATATTTTCGTTTTAGCTCGTTGTAAGTGTTAATCCTATCTTCGATTTCTTGAAGTTCCATAGGATTAATATCCATTTCTTCAATATAGTTATTAATATCTCGGCTTAGTTCCTCAATTTTGATCATCTCTTGTTCAACTTGTTGGTAAAAATTTTCTATTTTGTTGTCTATATCAACGGCATTTCTCAGCTTGTCCAGGACTGAGCCTAAGGAATCTATAACCGAAGGCTGATATTCTTCTCCTTCATAAATTCTGGTATATGCAAAACCGACAGCTTCCCTTAACCTTTCTATGTTCTGTAATTTATTTCTTTGTTCTATTAATTCTTGTTCCTCTTTAGAATCCAGGTTTGCTTCTTCAATTTCTCTTTGTTGATATTCCAGTAGTTCTAATCTACGGGCTCTTTCTTTCGGATCTTGAATTAGCTCTTGTAATTTCTGCTTGTTTTGCTGGAGCTGTTGATAGAGTTCTGAAATCATTTCTCTTAGCTGTAATAATTCTGAACCACCATATGCATCTAAAAGATCAAGATGTTTATCAATATTTAATAAAGATTGATGATCGTGCTGTCCATGAATATCTACTAACTGTTTACCTAACTCTTTTAATTTATTGACTGTTACTATTTGATCATTTATTTTTGCAATACTCTTACCTTGGGATATTTCTCTAGTTATTATCAAAAGCTGGTTATCTTCTTTGGCTATTCCCCATTCTTCCAAGATATTATCAATGGGACCTGATTTTAGTTGAAACACCCCTTGTACAATAGCCTTTTTACTCCCTGTACGAATGTATTCAGTGGATGCTCTTCCTCCCAAGATAAGTCCTAAGGCATCTAAAATTATTGTTTTCCCTGCACCAGTTTCTCCAGTTAAAATATTTAATCCCGGACCAGGCTCCAGGATAAGGTGATCAATCAGGGCAAAATCTTTAATATTTAGATGTACTAGCATTCGAGCCCTCCTTCTCTAATCAGCAGCTCCCTAATCATTATACTTCTTGACCTCCTGTCAATTTTTCATTTAATAACTGATAAAAACTTCTTCGCCGTAATTTAACTAATTTAGTCTTATAGTTAGATTTTTTAACCTTTATTTCATCGCCATCTTGTAAAGTGAAACCCTGTTGACCGTCTACAGTTAAAACTACTACAGCGTAATTGGTTTTCATCTTAGCAGTTACCACCTCATCAGATGATATTATTACAGATCTATTATGCATGAGATGAGGACATATCGGGGTAATCATCATGACCTCCAAATTGGAACTAATAATAGGACCTCCAGCTGAAAAAGAATATCCCGTTGAACCTGTTGGGCTAGTAACTATCAAACCATCTCCCGGATACGTTTCCAGATAATTACCGCCCACTTTAGTTTCAACTTCAATTATTCTAGAAAATGGCCCCTTAGCAATGATAACATCATTTAAAGCACTAAAAGTTGTGATTTCTTTACGATCTCTTAACACAGTAGCATCTAACATCATGCGCTCTTCAATTGTATAATTACCTGTTAAAAGGCTTTCTAAATATGCCATAACCTCATTAGCTTCAATTTCCGCTAGAAAACCCATCTTCCCTAAATTAATACCTAATAAAGGAATATCATAAGGGGCATACTCTCGAGCTGCCTTTAGTATTGTACCGTCTCCTCCCAGAATGATAATCATTTCCGCCACTTCTCCCATGACATCAGAGGAAACTCCGGCACTTTCAGTCCCAATTAAATCTGCACCTTCATGGGTCAAGTACACATCAATATCGTGTTCTGATAGGATTTTATACATTCTACTTGTAATTTCCGCTACTTGATCTTTTTGAATGTTGGGTATTAAACCTACACTCCTCATAAAGAGCCTCCTTTAAAGTATTCATGGGCATTTTTTACAACTTGTGTTACTATTTGATCCATTGAAGTGTTCGAAGTACTCTGTGAACCCTGACTTAAAAAAGCTAAAAATTCTATATTACCAGCAGGTCCAGTGATAGGGGAAAATGTCAATCCACAAACATTAAAATTCAAATCTGTTTTTGCCATATCTAAAACTTTATGCAAAACTTCTATCTGAATGTCCTTATCTTTTATAACACCTTTTTTCCCAACTTGATCTTTATCAGCTTCAAATTGTGGTTTTATTAATACCAGGATATCCTTAGGATGTGCTAGTATCTCATTTACTATGGGTATTACCAATCTTAAAGAGATAAAGGAAACATCAATAGTCGCTAGATCAGGTATGTCATCAAACAAGTCAGAATTCACATGACGTATATTAGTTTTTTCATGTACTGTCACTTGCTGGCTATTTCTCAACCTCCAAGCTAATTGACCGTATCCCACATCAACTGCATATACATGTGCGGCTCCATTAGCTAATAAACAATCCGTAAAGCCACCTGTTGATGCACCGATATCAACTGCAATTCTATCCTCAACATTTACGGAAAACTCATCTAAAGCTTTCTCTAGTTTATATCCACCTCGACTTACATATTTTAAGTGGTCATTTTTTACATAAAGTGGCACATCAAGATGAACTTTTTTTCCAGGCTTGTCAATTTTTTGATTATCGACAAAAACTAAACCAGCCATAATATTGCGCTTGGCCTGCTCCCTTGATGCGAAATAACCTTTATCTACTAGCAATTGGTCGAGTCGATTTTTATCCTTGCTCAATCTGTTCACCTCTAAGGCGATTTAATATTTTATTTATTAATTCCTGGGAATGTAAACTATATTGACTTAGTACTTTAGATCTATCACCATGCGGAATATATTCATCAGGTAAACAAAATCTATCAATTAATTTATGTGCTAGACCATGTTTAGATAAGCATTCCAATACTTGGGAACCAAATCCTCCTAATTCTGTATTTTCTTCGAAAGTGTAAATGTATTCGTGTTTTTGAGCTATTTCAAGAATTGAACTTTCGTCTAAAGGTTTAACAAATCTAGCATTGAAAACTGTGGGTTCAATACCTTCTTTTTTCAGCATATCAGCCACTTCAAGCATGTCAGGTACCATCTTCCCTACTCCAATCATTGCTACTTGGGATCCTTCTCGTATAGTCTCTCCTTTATACAAAGGAATAGGTGTCATATTCTCCCAAAGAGTTACACCTTCACCTTTTCCTCTAGGATATCTTATAGCTACAGGTTTATTGATGTTAACTGCTGTATTTAACATTCTTTGTAATTCAGCTTCATCTTTAGGTGCCATCACTATCAAATTTGGTATGCTTCTAAGGTACGATAAATCGTATAAACCTTGATGGGTTTCTCCATCTCCTCCAACTATACCAGCTCTATCAATTGCAAAAATCACAGGATTATCTTGCATACAAACATCATGGATAATTTGATCGTATGCTCTTTGTAAAAAAGTTGAATATATAGCAACTACTGGTTTAAACCCTTTACGAGCTAAACCTGCTGCAAAAGTAATTGCATGTTGTTCTGCAATCCCTACATCAAAAAATCTTTCAGGAAATTCTCTAGCAAAATTAGTTAAACCGGTTCCATCCTTCATAGCTGCTGTAATCGCAACAACCGATTCATTTTTCCTGGCAATTTCTGAGATAGTATCTCCAAAAACTTTAGAGTAACTTGGTGCAGTTTCTGCCTTTTTCGGAGCATTACCCGTTTCAATCTCAAAGGGACCAGTTCCGTGAAATTTATCGGGAAATTTCTCGGCAGGTTCGTATCCCTTACCTTTTTTGGTGATTACATGAACAAGGACTGGGCCATTTTTATCCTTGGCATTGTTTAGTACTTCCATGAGTTGAGGAATATTATGACCATCAATAGGTCCAATATAAGTAAAACCTAATTCTTCAAACAACATTCCCGATACCATCAAATATTTCATGCTATCTTTAACCCGTTCAACTGATTTCATCATTTTACCGCCAATGGCTGGGATTCGTTTTAACAGAAACTCTACATCTTCTTTAATTCTGTGGTATTTAGGATCAGTTCTTAATCGAGATAAATATGAAGACAGAGCACCTACATTTGTTCCGATTGACATTTCATTATCATTTAAAATTACTGTCATATTTGCTTGTTCATGGCCAGCATGGTTCATGGCTTCAAAGGCCATTCCACCAGTCATTGCACCGTCTCCGATTACAGCCAAGACTTCTTCATTACTTCCTTGTAAGTCTCTAGCCTTTGCCATACCAAGAGCTGCTGAAATCGAGGTGCTGCTATGTCCAGTACCGAAAGCGTCATAACGACTTTCTTCAGGTTTAGGAAAGCCGGATAATCCTCCAAACTGTCTCAGGGTTGAAAATTGCTCTTTTCTCCCAGTCAATATTTTGTGGATATAAGATTGATGACCTACATCCCAAACAATTTTGTCTTGTATAGGTGAAAACACCTTATGAATAGCAAGAGTCAGTTCCACTACCCCTAAATTAGGTGCAAGGTGACCACCCGTTATAGAAATAGAGCTTATTAAAAATTCCCTGAGTTCCTCAGCCAGCTTGTTCAAATCTTCTGTTGATAGATGTTTTAAATCTTCTGATGTATTAATATAACTCAATAATTTAGTCATTTATATCCCTCACTTCACATTTTTAATGTGTTTTTTGGGAAAAACAAGTAGGTCTTCAAGTTTTGTTAATACAACGCCTACTAAAAAAATAATGTCTGTCCCTCTGGTAACCGCAATATATTTACCATAAGCCTTACCACCTACTGTCAGCGCTGATACAAAGGCTGTTAAGCCTATGTTTAAAACAGTTGAACCTAGCATTTCTTGTTCGGCTACCATTCTTAAAACAAGTATAGTAACTATTGTACCACTAGCTATACCAGCTATATCACCCACAACATCAGCGCAAAAGTTGGCTACTTGATCACGATTTTTTATGAGTTCATTGGCTTTTTTAGCACCATAAACTTTTTTAGCAGCTTTGGCGTGGATAGGGGCTTCACTAGCGGATGTGGCAGATACTCCAATAAGATCAAAAAAAATCCCTGTAAATACTGTTATTAGTAAAACAATCAAAGTTATGATTGTAGAAGTAACCTGTGCCAGAACAAATTGACTAACAAAACTAAAAACAATTGCAAGGAAAAAAGTCCAAATACTAATTACAATAGCCCATCGATTAACCGTATTTTGTTTTTCTCGCATTTTTGACAAATCTGTTTCACCCCGGTTCTTTTAAAATATCTACCCGAGAGATGCTAGTAATCGCATTTTATATTATAACACAGCTTGATTAAAACTAAAAAGAACCCTCAAAACACAACTAGATAAGCAACTAAAAATCCTAAAATAGCACCTGCCAAAACTTCAACAGGAGTGTGCCCTATTAACTCCTTTAGTCTTTGTTCTGTTAAATTCTTGTCCGTATTATCTTCAAAGATTAATTTATTTAATATCTCAGCTTGTTTCCCCGCTGCCCTTCTTACACCAGCGGCATCATACATTACTACTAGAGCAAAAACTATTGACAGGGCAGTTATCGGTGCCCCCCAACCCAAGTCAAATCCTAAAGCGCCGGTCAAACCCACAACAAAAGAAGAATGAGAGCTGGGCATACCACCACTTGCAACAAATAATTTTAGATCAAGAGATCTATGCTTGATCAGATATATTGTAAACTTAATAAGCTGAGCGACAAACCATCCTATTAAAGCTGATATCAAATAAATATTTGATAAAAGTTCATTTAAAATCAAACTATTATCCGCCTTTCTATAGTAACTTCCTACTAACTGATGTTAATCCTATTTTTCCCTGTTGACTATTTTGTTAGCCAATTCCCGTAAAATATTAGCTTCTTCCCCATAATCAGAAATAGCCGTTAAAGCTTCATGATGTAAACGAGAGGCATATTCATGGGATTCCTTTAAGCCCATAATCTTAGGGTATGTGGCTTTTTCATTGTCATCATCTTTTCCAACTGTTTTACCAAGTTTTTGTTCATCCCCTTCAATATCTAAAATGTCATCAACAACTTGAAATGCTAAACCAAGTTTTTGGGCGTATGTTGTCAGTTTTTCTAAATCGGCTTGACTAGCTTGTGATAAAATAGCTCCTATTCTGATACTAGCAGTAAATAAGGCACCTGTCTTGTGTTTATGGATATATGAAACTGTTTCTAGATCAATATCCGCATTTTTCTCACTTTTTATATCTACTACTTGTCCTCCTATCATACCTTTAGTGCCAGATGCTTTAGCAACTTCACTTATTGCCCATAGTGGCGTTCTAGCGTCTGTGAAGTTTTCAACCCCCTTAGAAGTCATTAATTCAAAAGCATAATTTAACAATGCATCGCCTGCTAGGATAGCTATATCTTCACCAAAAACTACATGATTAGTTGATTTACCTCGTCTCAAATCATCATTATCCAGGGCAGGTAAATCGTCATGAATTAAGGAATAAGTATGAATTAATTCTATGGCACAAGCAAATGGTAAAATAGTTTTTTTATTAGCTCCAAATAAGTCTCCTGCTGCAAGAGTTAAAAGTGGACGTAATCTCTTGCCACCAGCAAAAACGCTGTAATGCATGGCTTCATGGATTGCAGTAGGATATTCAGATTTATTGGGAAGGTATTCCTGTAACTTTTGATCCACTAAATTTTTGTTATTTTTCATAAAAACATCTAAAGACATGATTATTCCTCCTCAAAATCAACTGGCTCAAACTTTAATTCACCTGTTTCCTCATCCTTTGTCAATTTTTCAATTTGTTTTTCTGCCTGTTTTAATTTCTCATTACAAACTCTGGACAATTCAATTCCTTTTTGGAATTTTTTCAAAGATTCTTCAAGGGTGAGCTCGCCCCGTTCTAGTGCCTGCACAACCTTTTCTAGCTCAGTTAAAGCATGTTCGAACTCTACATTTTCTTGATTATTTTGATTGATTTCCTCTTTGTTATTGTCTGTCATAGTCTTCCTCCTCATTACACAAAGAATTCAAATTTGAATGGTCTTCACTTATATGATGTTCTTGCTTTTCCTTTACTAAACATTTCGCAGAACCATCAAAAAACGTAAGTTTCAGGATATCTTCCTGTTCTATGTCAGTTACACTCCTGACTATGTCCCCATCATGTGTCTGGCAAAAAGTATAACCACGCCCTAAAGTTTTTAGAGGGCTCAATGAGTCCAGCTGTTCTACTAAAGATGAGTATTTATTTCTTTTAAGTTTAAAGAGATGATAAACTTCCCTTAACAATCGCTGATCTAAATATTCTAATTCTTTTTTTCGTTCAGAGATTAATGTATACGGATTTTTCATAACCGGCCTGTCAAGTAACTCTACTACTCTCTGATCTAAATTGCGATACTTATGGTATAACGCTTTTGTCAATCTATGTTTGTAGTCACTAACTTGCCTTTTAAGCTCAACCTGATCTGGAACCACCAATTCTGCTGCTGCAGTTGGAGTAGGGGCTCTCAAATCTGACACAAAATCTGAAATGGTAAAGTCCGTTTCGTGTCCAACACATGAAATCACAGGAGCTTTTGACGAAAAAATTGCCCTAGCCACTTCTTCAGTATTGAAGGGCCAAATTTCCTCTAAAGAACCTCCACCTCTACCGACTAAAATCACATCTATATCATCAATTGAGTTAGCATAATCAATTCCTGCTCTTATTTCACTGGCTGCATATTCACCCTGTACTCTCACGGGGATTAACAGTATTGATGTTAAAGGAAATCTTCTACTTATAGTTACTATCATATCTCTAACTGCAGCTCCTGTCGGCGAAGTAACCACGGCAATTTTCTTGGGAAAAGGAGGTAAAGTTTTTTTATATTCCTCATTAAATATGCCTTCTTCTGCTAATTTTTCCTTCAATTGCTCAAAGGCAAGATGCAACGATCCTAAACCATGGGAGTACATTTTCTCTACATAAAGTTGATATAAGCCTGCTCTTTCAAAAATTCCTACAACACCTTGTACTATAACGTCCATTCCATCTTGGGGAGAAAAATCTAAATTCCAATTGCGGTTGCGAAACATCACACAGCGGAGACTAGCCCCTTCATCTTTTAAAGTAAAATACATATGTCCTGATGAGTGGTGTTTAAAATTAGAAATCTCACCTCTCACCAGGACATTTTTAAGATTATGATCTTGTAGTAACAGGTTTTTAAGATAATTCGTTAGTTGCGAAACCGTTACTGTTCGTTCAGACATCTCCTGGCAGCCTCGATGGTATTATTTAAAAGCATTGTGATGGTCATAGGGCCAACACCGCCTGGTACAGGTGTAATCCATCCAGCAACTTCTTTGGCAGATTCAAATTCAACATCCCCGATTAGCTTATCATCAACTTTATTAACTCCCACATCAATCACTACAGCTCCTGGTTTAATCATTTTTCCAGTTACTATCTCAGGCCGCCCTACAGCAACTATCAAAAGATCGGCGGATTTTGTCATTTCTGTCAGGTCCTTTGTCCTGGAATGACAGATAGATACAGTCGCATTTCGTTCTAACAAGAGCAGAGATATTGGTTTGCCTACTATATTACTTCTACCCAATACCACTGCATGTTTACCGTTCAAATCATAATCGATGGAATCCAATAACTTCATGATACCGGCTGGGGTACATGGAGTAAACCTCTTTTGTCCAATGGTAAGGTTTCCTACATTTACTGGATGAAAACTATCCACATCTTTATATTGATCTATTGCATTAAGGATTTTATATTCGTCAATATGATAAGGAAGCGGAAGTTGAACTAAAATACCGTGTACACTGTCATCTTTATTAAGCTCATCTATCAATCGCAATAGTTCATCTTCTTCAACGTTAGTTGGTAATCTTTTAACCGTTGATTCAATTCCCACTTTACCTGCAGTTTTTTCTTTCATATTCACATAAGTCTGTGAAGCCGAATCTTCTCCCACCAAGACAACAGCCAAATGTGGTGTGACGCCTTGAGATTTTAAATCCTCAACATCCTTTTGTAAATCGGAGCGAATTTCCTTAGCCACATCTGAACCTTTTATTAAACTCGCACTCACAAAAATACCTCCTTTTAAGTAACTCTTAATATCTTCCCCTTCATTTAACCTTATTTAATTAAAAACTCTGTTAATTTGTGCGTAAGCTGTATGAATCAATTAACAGAGTTTAATTAAAAAAATTATTGTAACCGAGCCAGGCAACCCCAACAGCATTATCTTTGGATAGTTCGGGGCTACCAAAAATTAAATTGTATTTTTCATTGGAAATATTTTTTGATAAATAGTTCTTAATATACGAATTACTCATGACCCCACCTACAAATAAAATATTTTTTACTTGATGTTTCTTGAGCGCATTTTCAAGTACTGTTAACAGCGATTTAGCAACACATTGCTCTATCCCCCTAGCAACAGCTGGCTTTGGGTAATCCTCATTGTGTATCAATCTCTTAATATGAGTTTCCGGGCCTGAAAAGTTAATTTTAGTATCTTCAACTGAAAAGGGAACAGATATATCAGTTTGTCCTGATTGGTCCCCAAGTTTTTCTAAATGCGGACCTCCAGGGAATGGCAGATTCATTAATTTTGCCGTTCTATCTATTAATTGTCCTGCTGCAATATCTTTTGTTCCCCCAATTATTTCTATGTCAAATGAAGAAAATTTACCCTTGGTATGGCAGATTAATAATTCAGTGGTTCCTCCTGAAACATGAAATACCAGAAACTTGTCCATATCTTCAAGGCGAATATTGTTGCTTTTTTCATATACAATCGAAGCGATATGCCCCTCTTGATGTGTATATTCCAATAAAGGAATACCACTACTCAAAGATAATGCCTTTGCATAAGAATCACCCACTTTAAAGACGGGCATATATGAACCTTCTATGGGACGTGGTCTACTGCTAACTGCAATAGCAGCCAAGTTTAAATCCAGATTATTGACATTCAATTGTTTTTTTATTTCAGTTAGTCCTTGGGGAAGATTATTAATATGTTGAAAAACAGCTTCCGATTGTCTTAAACCGCCTTTTCCCATAGCAACTTCTAAAGGGCGTTCAGTTTTTGCAATAATCTTTCCTTGCTTGTTAATTACCGCCATAGATGTAGTATAACAACTCGTATCTAAACCCATTAGCAGTTCCATCGGCTATCACCGCGCCTTATTCAATTGATTAGCAACTTGGTCAAGAATTCCATTAATATACCCGGAGGCTTTATCTGTACTGAATTTTTTAGCTAGTTCTACAGCTTCATTGATCGAAACTCGAGTGGGAATATCATCAAAAAATAAAATTTCACTAATAGCTAACCGCAATATACTTAGATCAACCTTGCTCAATCGGTCTATTTTCCAGTTTTCAGAAAACTTTTCGATGTACTCATCAATCTTTTGTAAATTTGATTCAGTACGAGAAACTACCGTTTCTATGTATTGATAGTTATTATAGTTAAGCTCTTCTTTGGCTTGTGCCAGAATATCTTCCGCTCCTACTTCATCTACATGATCATCATTAAATGCCATTTGGAATACTAATTTCATACTTGCCTCTCTAGCAGTTCGTCTACTCATACCTTACTCCCCTTTTTCATCTTTTATCTAGAGTTTATCTCCTGGGAGGCAAAAATTTTTCTATAGAATCTGGTAATCTTTTTTCTTTATCCCAAAAACGTCCCACAAAAAAACCTAGTCCCATTAGTATTATTGTAATCAAACCACGCCAAAATCCAAAGAAAATAAAAATTAAGGCAATTAAAAAACCAATAACAACTCCTACAATCCTACCAAAATAATTTTCGAGTAAGTACATAAGGTATTCCCGATCCATGTCATCACCCCCACACTACTTAGCTGGACGAGAAGCTTCAGTAGTTATATTTTCAACTAAAACTTTGACTTCTTTTACATTAATGCCAGCCTGAGATTCGACATTTTCTTTAACAGCTTTCTGTAGCTGTTCTGATACTTGAGGAATTTCAAGATCGGCAAGGATTTTCCCTCTCAAATAGATAATTACTCCATTTTCTGATACTTTTATGTTGGTTTTTACTTCCTTAATACCTTTTACCTCTTTTTGTGCTGCCCTGATCACCATACTCTCGATTGTTTGAAGGGAAATTTTAACTTCTCCCATTTCAGTAGCATGATTAACTGTTTCTGCTTGAGATTCTGTTTTAAACACTCCCCATATTGATCTAAATGCAATTAATAATAATACTAGACCTAGTATTCCTATCTCAATTGTTCCTGTGTAATAATCCAAGCTTGTCCCTATGTAGTTAATAACCAAGTTTAAAGGGATTGCATAAGCGATCAAGGTAATGGACAGCAACAAAATAATCAAACTGCCAATAAAAAATATAATTCTATCAAGCACCTGCATTTACATAGACCTCCTTTACCCATTATGTTATCCTATTTAATATTTTTTTATCCTTCATCTGGGAATCTAACTCTTTGAATATTTACATTGACATTTGTTACTGAAAAACCTGTCATATTTTCTACTGCTTCCTTAACAGCCTCCTGGGCTGCTTTTGAAACATCAGGTATTTTTGTCCCGTATTTTATATCTACGTTCACATCAATAAAGACATTATCTTCTTCTAACTCCACGTTAATACCCTTAGATTGTGATTTTTTACCAAAAAATTCACTAAGGCCTTCAGAAATTCCTCCTCCCACATTGTATATTTCATCAAAGTCACTTAAAGCTAGATAAGCTATCACACCTATTACATTGTTACCAATTCTGACATGCCCTAATTCATTTTTTTCAGCCATAGTATGTGAATTATATTCCATAGCTAAACACCTCCCGTTATTACTATAAGTATAATTCGTGATTCAAAACCAAAATCCTTTTTATATTAACAAACTAGAATGATAAATCTACCCCTATTAGTTGTGTTCAACCACTTTAACATTGGAAGTTTGTATATTAGCGTTTTCAGAAACTATCTCTGCGATTTGCATGACCTCTGTTTCCGATAGATTTTCTGCTCTAACCACTACATTGGCAAAACTATCTCTATAAAACAAAATGGCATCCTCAAATCCATTTGCCCTGATTAGATTTTCAATAATTAATTCTTTTTCTTTCTTAGTAACTAATTCTAACAGTTCCTGTTCTACTTCCTGTTTTGCATCTTGACTAGTATTAGGATTATCGAGAAATTCATTCAATCTTTCTATCTCTTTTGATCTAACTCGATCTCTTTGTAGTCTATATTCTACAAAAAAATCTTTATCATCTTCAAGTTCCCAGTCCTCAGCTTTTTCAGGTGGTAAAATATCAGAGACATCATCCAGTTCTTCATCCTTTGAAATAAATTCAGAATCGAACTCGTCTTTTTGAATCATATCATTAGACTCCTCTTTGAAACTGAATACTTCTTGGTCATCTTTTTTTACTGCCTCATCTTTTAGGATCTCTACTTCCTCCACCTGCCGCTCTACATTTATAATCCAAAAAGCCGTTGCTATGAATAGAGCTAATACCAGCAACAGCCATCTTCTTTTTAAATGCACAATCTTCATAATATAGCCTCCTTTAAATCAATTTTCTTTGGGTAAGATCACAATTTTATGTTCGGGTACATCAAATAAAGTAGTAGCTGCCCTTTGCAATTGCTTTTTAACATTGATATTATTTGCACCTTCTGCTACTATCACTATTCCATTTATAGAGGGTTTATATTCTTTGATCACCATTGGTTGTTCTTGGCCTTCTTCTCTTACAGTTAATATTTCTTCCGTTGTAAATCTTTCTTCAATTTCTCGCTCCCCTTCCGCTCCATCAGCTTCTACTGTAGTAACCTGTTCCTCATCCACATTTTTGGCTAAATCCAATTCACCACTTCCTTTTAAACTGAGCATGACTTTAGTACTGCCTGCCCCTGTGACTAAAGAAAGTGCTTCTTCTAGTTCTTGTTCAAGTTGTTTTTTGTATCTATACTCTTCTGTTGATCTGTCAATTTGTTCATCCTCTGTTTCTATGTCTATGTTTTTTTCTATTTCTTGTTCATCCTTTTCCCCATTATCAATAGGATTACCCATAATTACAAAAATAAGCCCCAGTACACCCAAAACAATTAAATGGGGCGGTATTTTTTGGAATAATTCTTTTGGATTTTGAGACACTTTTTACCCTCCTTGTACAATGAGTTATTGAGCTAGTACATATTATGCAGTAAGCTTTTATTTAATTACTTCTACATCAATTAACTCTCTTTCTAAATGAAATTTTTTACTAAGTTCATATTTAAATTTTTCTTTATTTTCTTGAATATTTTTAGATAATTTTAAATCTTGGCCTTGTTGGTTTTTTTCATCTTTCCCTCCTAGTTCAGTTTTTTCAGATTTATCATCCTGTTTTTCATCATTAAGATTAATTTTAACTTCTTTAACTGGTTCTACTAATTGCCCTTCTTTGTCTTCAGAGCTTCTGTATTCTTTTTTACCATTTAATTGGGTTAAATAAACGGTCATGTTTTTTATCTCACCATAGTTAGCAGCTTCCATGTCCTCTTCATAATTAAGCTCTATATCGGAAACTTTTAGTTTTTCAAAATAATCACTGGCTAGATCCACTATCTCCTTTGAGATCATTTGTTCATATTCTTTATCAATTTCTGCGATATTTTCTTCTTTAAGTTGTCCACCCCTTTGAATGAGTTCATCTGTTTCTTCAGCAGAAGTTTCTTTTTCAAATATATCTGGTTCTATCATGAAGTTTTCACTTTCTATAATGCTTACTATAGGATTTAGGATGATCAATACTATTAATAAACCAATTACCAATCTTACATATCTTTGTAATTGGCCTTGTGGTAACAAAAGTTCTAAAAAAGTTGCCAGGACAATTACTACCACTATCGTTGTGATCAGTTCATTTACTGTACTCAGCATTTCCCTTCCCCCTTTCTGTCAGACTTTACCCTCTTATCATCATAGATACATTAGCTGCGCCAACAATAGCAGCCATAGCTATAAAAAACATAATAGACACAGTAGCTACTCCTGCAAATACCCAGGTTAAACATTTCGACATAGTACCAAGGCTTTCGGGTATGGAAGTCTCACCTAAAGGTTCTAATAGTGAAGCGGCCAACTTATATACAAATACAAGGGCTAAAATTTTTAATGCTGGAAATATGGTTACAAAAAAAAGTATAATTGCCCCTGCCATTGTGACACTGTTAGTTAAAACTAAGGATGCTCCCATGACAGTTTCAACAGCATCTGATAGTGCTTTACCAATCACCGGTATAAAAGAACCTGTTAAAAACTTTGCCGCTCTAATACTTATACCATCTGCAACGGCGCCACCTACTCCCTGCAATCCCATGATTCCGATAAAGATAGTTAGAAAGAATCCAATTGCCGTAATACTGATGTTTTGGAACAAACCTGCAAGAGAAGATACCTTGAATTTGGGATTAAGGTGACTTATTACACTTAAAACTGCTGAAAAAAGTAATAATGGGAAAATCACATTATTGATCAAGGTACTAAAAGTGTTTATTAAGAAAATTGAGATCGGATGGAAAATAGCAACTGTTGTAACTGCCCCCATAGATGCTAATAAAGTTAATAACAGCGGAACCATGGCCAAGATGATATCCACCATACTTGAAACTGCTTCTCTACCAATGTCGACAGCTAGATAAAAACTCTGTAGTGCAATAATCACTACAGCAAAGTAAATTACGGTATGGGCAAGACGAGCAACTTTTTCATTGGCAAAGGCTCCTTGTAGAGCTGTCAACAAAGCAGCTATTACAGTTAGAACAATGACTTTTCCAAGTAATCTGAAATTTACAATGACTTCGTGTAGAAAGAACTGTAATAGACCTGAAAATACTTGAGCTAGTGAAAAACCTTCTTCTTCACCAACTATCATATAAAATAAATCTCTAAATGATAGGTCGGGTATATATTCTGACATTTCCTGATCTAGCTCTTCCCAGTGATCCCTTAATTGATCAATTTCTGGCTGATCCATGATTTGATCTAGCTCGTCCTCCATTTGCTCTTCCGCAGTTGTTTCACCTCCTGTATCACCACTTATTGGTGAAGGAACCAATAATATATACAAGATTATTAACAAAAGTATTATTTTTCTCTGGCGAAACTTTTTAAAGTTCATAAGCCAATAACATCCTTCCATGATTAATTAAATCTAGAGTATTTAAGAAGGTAGTAATGTTAATACGGTCTCTAAGATCATTAAAACTAACGGTACAGCTAAAAGCATAATGGCGATTTTACCCGCTAACTCAATTTTTTTTGCAATAGTTCCCTCACCCGCGTCATTACAAACTTGAGCACCGAATTCAGTAATATAAGCTATTCCAACAATTTTCAACAATGTATCCATGTAGGCCAAGTCTAAATTAGCCTGTACAGTTAACTCTTCTAAAACTGTTAATATCGAATGTAGGGGCTCTATAACTTTTAAAAAAATCATAATTCCTGCTCCCATTGATAGTAAAATAGCTAACTCTTTGCGCTGTTGTCTTAAAATTACAATTAATACTGTTGCAATAAAACCAAAACCTACAATTTGCACTATATCCATATCAATACACCCCGAATACTTGACGAACTGTTTCAAACAAATCAGCAAGTAACTGGATAATCATAAAAAGTACTATTATTACGCCAGCTAAATTTACGTAAGTTGTAACTTCTTGCCTATCCAATATATTTAAAACTGGATTTAATACTGCTAAAATCATTCCTACCCCAGCTATTTTGAACAATAAATCAATGTCCAGTTCATACATCAGTATACCTCCCAGCTACCAAATTAGTATTACCAGCATGAGGCCTGCCAGAACACCGAGGTATCGCCACATGCGTTCATTTTTCCTTTGATCTTCCATTGCAATTTTTTGATTAGCTCTAATATGGGAAAGACATAACTCAACTTGCTTTAACTGCTCCCCAGAATCACTTTTCCCTAAATAACTAGCAAAGTTCTCTAAGACCTGCCAATCTTCTTCATTAATGCTCAATTCATGTTGTAATTGTTGCTTAGTTTTATAGAAAGCTTCTTCAGGTGTAACACCATTATGTTTTAAGTGTTCATTAACTCTGTGAAATATTTTCCCAGCCCCTTTAGGAAATCTTCGGCCAATTTTAGATAATAATTCAGGAAGGGGTACAGCAGCATAATTAATTTCTGAGCCGGTCATTTCTAATAAAACTTCCAATTGTCTCAATAGTTTTGGCCTCATCTTATATTTGTGTGCCACTTGATTTCCTAAGGCCATAGTTGAAAATAAAATTAATCCTGCGCCTACTATCCTGATCATTTCTGACCCCCCATTTAGATATTTACAGTTAATTTTTTGTTTTCATTAGAGCTTTGTTTTAAAACATTTTTATTATCTCTAATTGTTTCAATTGTTCCAGGTCCTCGTCTCCGGCTTAAAATCACCAATTTTTCAATAGCACCATCATGTAAAAGTTCTGGGATTCCTGGTCTTTTTAACAGAGTTTCATAGCTATCACCGTGTATAGACAATAATAGCTTTACTCCGGAATTCATAGCTTCTTTAACAGCATTTATATCTTCTTTTGTTCCAATTTCGTCGGTTACAATAATTTCTGGTGACATAGCTCTTACAGCCATCATCATGCCTTTTGCCTTGGGACAGCCATCTAACACATCAGTTCGTAACCCAATTTCTTTCTGGGGAATCCCTCGAACTGATCCACTTATTTCGGATCTTTCATCTATTAACGTAATCTTAAATGTCCTATCAAAACTCTTGTTTCCAGTACTTAACAGTCTAGTTAAATCTCGTAGAATAGTGGTTTTACCACATCCAGGAGGACCTATTAATAAAGTGTTAAGAAAACTATTTATTCTCTTGTCTATTAACTTATCAACTAGTTTTTTACCGGCTCCTTTTATTTCCCTGGCAATTCTAAAATTTATTCCAGAGACATCACGGATGGTTTGTATTTCACCACTTTTTAAATATGTTCTCCCAACTATGCCTACTCTGTGACCTCCTGTTACAGTTATAAAGCCCCTGTTGATCTCGTGTTGATATGAATATACAGAGTTTTCACTAATTAGACTCATTACTTTTTGTAAATCATTTAGCTCTACTTGATAATTTAAAATTTCATCCTTATCTGAAAAAACCAGCATAGCTGGTCTATTAGCTCGTAAGCGAATTTCTTCCAATTTGCATTGTTGAGAAGATCCCTTTAGATAATTTTTAATTTTCTCTTGTAATTGAGCTGGAAAATATTTTTCTAAAAGCTTAGTAAACCATTCTTCCAAAATAGACTCCTCCTTTCTGTTTATAACTATTTAGCTAGTCCTACATTTATGCAATCGAGTAGGAGGTAGATAATTATTTTATCTACCGACCTCTCACACCACCGAGCAAACCGTTCGGTACACGGCGGTTCCTAGTTTACGCTTTAACTTGTCGATAATATTCCGAAAAGAATAGGAAACCAAATCCTTTGATTACATCATTTCCAAGGGATTTGGATAAGACGGGGCTATTGGAAATTCTCCAGTAGCCCTTTCTTGTGTTTGCATATTCCCATGCTTTGTATTTATTGGCTCCAAAGAACTTGAGCATTTTAAATTTTGTTCTCACTTTCTTCCATTGTTTCCAGTAAATCATGCGAATACGCCTTCTCATCCAACTGTCAGTATTTATTAACAGATTCTTCATATCAGCTGGTTTAAAGTAGTTAACCCAACCCATAATGTATCGGCTAAGTTTCTTTGCTCTGGCTTCGTTGCTTATTCCATAACTTCTAGATGTGAGTTCTTTTATTCTCGTTCTCATCTTTGTAACTGATTTAAGATGAACTCTTAATCTGGCTTTTCCTTTATGTCTGTAAAAGCCAAACCCAAGAAATCTTACCTTTCCTACATAGGCAACTACAGTTTTATCTTTATTTACTTTGAGAAATAGTTTATTTTCGATGAAGGGTAGTATGTTCTTCAAGGTGCGTCCGGCACTTCTTCTGCTTTTACAAAAGATTAGCAGGTCGTCCGCATAGCGGACGAATTCGTGCCCCCTTTTCTCAAGTTCTTTATCCAATTCGTGGAGCATTATGTTACTGAGGATAGGGCTAAGAGGCCCGCCCTGGGGCACGCCAACTTCTGTATCCTTATAGGTGTGTTTGATCATTACTCCTGCTCTTAGATATTTGTTGATAAGAGATATTACTCGACCGTCTTTTATTGTCTTAGATAGCACTTCTATCAATTTGCTCTGGTTTACTGTGTCAAAGTATTTCTCCAAGTCCATATCTACTACATATTTGTATCCTTCATTTATGTTTTGTTGACTTTTCTTAATTGCATCATGAGTACTGCGTCCAGGGCGAAAACCATAGCTGTTATCTGAGAATTGCTCCTCATATATTGGAGATAGTACTTGGGCTATTGCTTGTTGGATTACCCTGTCTACCACTGTAGGTATGCCTAATTTTCTTTTCTTCCCATCTTCTTTAGGTATCTCTACCCTTCTGACGGGATTAGGGCGGTATTTACCGTCCAGGACTCTTTGCCTGAGGTGGTCCCCGTTTTCTTTGAGATATTGTAGAAGTTCATCTACTCCCATCCCATCAATCCCGTGAGAGCCTTTGTTGGATTTTATTTTCTTGAATGCTTTATTCATGTTGTCTCTATCCAAAATTTCCTCTAGCAAATTCCCCTTCGACAAGTTTGCATTGGAGATGTTGTTTTCAGTTATCCTTAAAGAACTGTGCACTCCCGCATATCCTTCGTGTTCCGCACTATTCTTCTGCGGTGAGCCTTCTTTGCAGCTTTCGCCTGTCAGAAGTTGGCGGCACTTCATTCCTTTATTGGTAACAGTCATTTACTGATCTCCTCCTAGGTTCATCCCTTCCTTAATGATGTCGACCTCATCAAGTACTATGGAATCTGCTGACTTCTCATGACAAATCTTATTTCAACCGTGGTTCGAAGTTCATCTTGCCACGTCCATGAGACCTCCCACGGTAAGACGATTAACTTTCATTCCATGTACCCACATCATTTACACTGGTATGTCCGTGTAGTTGATTGGACTTCGTTTTGTATTGCAAACTCATCCCATACCTTATGCCTGATGATGTTCGTGTGCCTTGGGTCGGAATTTTGCCTTAAGCTTCCTTCAGATCCCACCTCACGATGGGCACCCTTGCTCTTGGCTAATGGTTGGTAACTACAAACCCCCATAGTGGACTTACACCACCTAGCTAATCGTCATGCATGGCGCACAATAAAAATCCCTGGAAGTTTTTAAATCCAGGGATTTTTTCTTACATTATGAATTTATTTATGGAAAATAATAAAGATGACTAAAATTGATTGGAGGAGTCCATTATGTACTTACCTTATTTTGCCAGTTTATTAATTTTTGGTATTAGCCTGGTATTACTAATACTAATTGTACCTAAAGAGTTTATTATTAATAAACTAATATTTGGTATTGTATTTGGGATTTTACAAGCTATACTATTAATTTATTATATGGAAATCAGATTCGGGTTCTGGGATTTTATCAGAGAGGATATTCTGTATTTAGGTGAATTACCCATTTTTTTATCAGCTACCTGGACTCCTTTAGTTATTATGTTTATTTACTTATTGAAACTGAGTACTCATCTTTTAAGTAGAATTATAGTCCTGATTTTATTTCCCTTGCTATCTACGCTTAGTCACTATGCCTTCGAATTAAATAATATGTTGACATATCAGAACTGGAGTTATTTGGAAACTTTTCTTTTAAGCTTATTAATCCATATGGCTATTATTGGGGGGCTATATTTAGTTGGAGAATTACAGGATAAGAAAAAAACTATTTTTTAAAAATCCCTCCTGCAAAAAAGCAGGAGGGATTTTTTTAGGTTAACTGGCCTATTTTTTAAAACTACTGTATGTTTCCGGTCTAGTGGATTCTTCAGGAGCTTCTTCATCTAAATTATAATAATGTGTTTCCATAAATTCTAAATCGGCATCAAGTCCATCTACGTGATTTTCTAGCATAGCTAGATCTGCGTCCATCTCATCAAAAGCATCAGCAAAATCCTCCAAAACAGAAACAATTTCGCTAATTACTTTGCCTTCCTGACTGTTACTTACCATATTCATTCCATCCATCATGCCTTTAAGGTAGGAAACTCTGTACTGCATTGTATACCTCCTCAAAAAATATATTTAGTGTCGCATATTATTATTCCCCTTTTACCCTTTCAATATATTCACTAGTTCTAGTATCAACTTTGATTATATCACCTTCATTAATAAAGAAAGGTACATTAACAGTTGCACCAGTTTCTAAAGTTGCTGGTTTACTACCTCCTGAAGCTGTATCTCCTTTTACTCCCGGTTCAGTTTCGCTCACTGCCAGTTCGACGAATACCGGCAGTTCAATACTTATTTCTTCTCCATTATGAAACAATACAGTAATTATCATGTTTTCTTTTATAAACTGTGTTTTATCTTCTAACTGATCTTTGGTTAAAGTATACTGCTCAAAGGACTCTGTATCCATAAAGTTATACATATCTCCTGCCGCGTACAGAAATTGCATTTCGCGTTCTTCTAAATGAGCACGTTTTACTTTTTCACCAGCGCGAAAAGTTTTTTCAGATACATTTCCTGATTTCATATGCCTTAGTTTCGTACGAACAAATGCTGCACCTTTACCAGGCTTAACATGTTGAAATTCCACAATACTGTATACTTCTCCATCAACTTCTATTGTCATGCCATTTTTAAAATCATTACTAGTAATCATTACAATACCTCCTTTGTCAACTTTAGTTCCACGGGTACTACTATAATTAAATCTCGATTAAATCCTTAGTTGATCGTGTTAGAACTTCACAGCCTTGTTCTTGAACGAGAACAATATCCTCAATTCGAACACCACCCCATTGAGGAATATACACTCCAGGTTCCACTGTAACCGTCATACCGGGAACTAATTCGTCTTCATGGTTAGGCGAAAGTCTGGGAGATTCATGTACTTTCATCCCCACTCCATGACCTAATCCATGACCAAAATAATTGCCATAATCCTCTTTTTCAATAGTTAATCTGGCAAAGCTATCCGCTTCTTTACCCGTTAATCCAGCATGGATATTATCTAAAGCATTCATCTGAGCTTGAAATACGAGATCATATATCTTTTTCTGTTCTTCACTAGCTTTTCCTAAAACTACTGTTCTAGTCATATCAGAGCAATAACCTTGATATTTTGCTCCAAAATCCATTTTAATAAATTCACCATTCTGGATTTTTTTATTTGACGCTACTCCATGGGGTAATGATGATCGGTGTCCACTGGCTACAATTATATCAAAAGAAATGTCTTCTGCCCCTTGTTTTTTCATAAAGTATTCAAGTTCAAGAGCCAAGTCTCGCTCAGTAACTCCTTCTTCAATAAAATTAACAATATGTACAAAAGCTTCATCGGCTATATGAATAGCCTTTGATAAGATTTCCACTTCTTCTTTGTCCTTTATTTTTCTTAATTCTGACACTAAATCTTTTTCTGGTATTATGTCAGCTTCAAGATTTTCTTGATACCTTTCGTAATCTTCATAAGTGATATGATTTTTTTCTAGATAAATTTGATCAATATTAAGTTTTTTTAGTAATTCATTAAGAGTTTTGACCATGGGAAATTCGTGCTTAATTACTTTAAAGTCTTTTGGAATTTGCTCTTCAGCTTGCTCCACATATCTAAAGTCTGTTAAAAAATAACTTTCATCTTGTGTGACCAGTATAAAGCCACTACTTCCAGTGAAGCCAGTTAAGTAACGACAATTTTCTTGTTTTGTTACAAACAGGGCTGGGATATCATGCTCTGACATTTTCCCTCGCAACCTATTTAGTCTGTCCATTTTAGACATACTAACCCTCCTTAGTTTTGATAAAAGCATTTAAAGCCAATAAATATCCGGCAAAACCCATACCAGAGATTTGACCTTTAGCAACAGGTGCAATTACTGAATGACTTCTAAAACTCTCGCGATTAAAAATGTTAGAAATATGTACTTCGATAACTGGCTTAGAAATAGCTGCTATAGCATCTCTTATAGCTATACTATAATGGGTGTAAGCCCCTGGATTAATTATAACCCCTTGGGCGTAATTATTAGCCTCTTGTAATTTGGTTATAATATCTCCTTCGCTATTGAATTGAAAAATTTCTACTTCTATACCTAGCGATTCACTTTCTTTAATGATTGAGCTATTTAATTCTTCTAATGTTTGGGTGCCATAGTGTTCAGATTCTCGATTACCTAGCATATTAATATTAGGGCCGTGGATGACATAGATTTTCAAACAGTCAGCCTCCTTTTATGATCACTAGTTATTCGCTTCTCAAATGACCTAATTTTAATAATTTATTAATCCTGAAATAATTGAGTTGATAGATAGCGTTCCCCAGTATCTGGTAAAACAGTTACTATTTTGGATCCAGGGTACCGACTGGCAATTTCTTGGGCAGCGAAATAAGCCGCTCCAGCTGAAATACCAGTCAATATACCATGTTGTTTAGATAATAATTTTGCACTATCAATGGCATCTTGATCACTAACTGGTATAATTTCGTCTATTATATTAAAATCCAAGACTTTAGGAATAAAACCAGCACCAATTCCCTGGATTTTGTGGGGAGCAGGATCTTTTCCTGTAAGCACTTGTGATTTTTGTGGCTCTATTGCAATATTTTTGATTTTGGGAAATTTTGCTTTTAAAGCCTGTCCCACACCGGTAATAGTACCTCCTGTACCAACTCCAGCCACAAAAAAATCTGGCTCAATATCTCCAAGGTTTGCAATTATTTCACGGCCAGTTGTATGATAATGAATTTTAGGGTTTTCTGGATTATCAAATTGTTGAGGCATAAAACTTTTAAGATACTCTTCCTGTAGTTCTTGAGCTTTTTTAACTGCTCCACCCATGCCTTCATTGCCAGGGGTTAAAACTAGTTCAGCTCCTAATCCTGCCAGTAACCCTCTTCTCTCTAAACTCATAGAATCAGGCATAACAAGTTGTAATCTATATCCCTTTGAAGCAGCCACTATTGCTAGACCAATACCTGTGTTTCCACTAGTTGGTTCTATAATAGTTGTTTCCGAATCAATCTTACCTTTTTCCTCACCAGCTTGTACCATACTTAAAGAAATCCTATCTTTTACACTTCCCCCTGGATTAAAGTATTCTAACTTAGCATAAATTTGGGCTCCATCGTTACCGGCAAGTGCAACCATGGGAGTATCCCCAATTGAGTTAATGATATTATTAGCAACCATTTAAATCACTCCTATACATATAGCCATTAGAGTATAATTTACTGTAAATTTGATTAGCAACTTCTTGAGGAGTTAACTTATCAGTCCATATTAAATGGTCTCCCTTCTCATAGTATTCCAATCTGTTAATTAATAATTGTTTTATTTTTAAAAATTTATCATTTGTATTGAGTAAAGGTCTAGTCTCATCATACTTTAATCTATCATATATAGTTTTTGGACTAGCTAACAACGAAAAAGTTACTGAATTCTTATCCATTACATACCAGTTATGTTCTCTAATTACAATCCCTCCACCTGTAGTAATTATACATGGAGATTTCTCATTTACCAGTTTTGTTAGAATATCTGTTTCCTGGTCTCTAAAATAATTTTCTCCATAATGTTTGAAAATATCGTTGATATTCATACCTGTACGACTGACAATTATTTTATCAGTATCATAACAAGGTACGTTCATCATATTTGACAGTATTTGACCACTATGTGTTTTTCCTGTTCCCATAAAACCCAATAATACTACATGTATTTTTAATTGATTTAAATTTAATCTGGCCATTACTTACCCCTCACAAAAAATTTTAATGTCTAGGCTGAGTTTTAACTTGATCAATCGCTTTAATTATAGCAGTAGTCACATCTGTAGAAAATTGTACAAACAAGGAATCAATCTTTGAAAAGACTTCACCTTTTTCCGTTACTACATATCTCGGTGGTAAATCATTTAAAGCCAAAGCCATAATATCTAGTTTACATTGTTGGCAATCACAAACTTCTTTCCTGTCTGTTAGAATTTCTTCTAATTTCTTTTCAACTACTTTTTCCATATAATTTTGTAACTTTAAATCACTCATAAATTCTCCTCCAATAATTAAAGTTTGTAGCTATCCAATCATTTAGTTTTCCTCACTCTACCAGAGACGGCTGCTACTACAATATAACGACTATCTCCGCGAGAATTGCTAATACCTATTTTGGCCCCTCCCCAACGAGGAGTTCCATTAGCTGTAAAGATTATCATTGAATTAAAAGGATCGAATCCCCCAGTGTTAACTGTACAAAATTCTAAACCTGCGGGTAAAGTTTTAATACTTGTCCCTTCTCCTGGCAACATCACTACATAATTGTTTTGAACCCCAATAAAAGGAAAACTTATCCTGGATAACTCTTCGGTTTTAATAGCCTGCATCTTAGCCTGACGAATTTCATTGTAAAGCTTATTCTGGGCTGCCTCAAGTATAAAATAGTCAATTAACTGGTACAAACCAGTTACCGCTAAAGTTCCTAAGATTCCTAAAATTAGTACCACACATAATATTTCTAGCAGTGTAAAACCTTTTTGGCCTACTATATTACTGTACATTATCTTGTACCCTTTTTATATCTTCAACATCCTTTAGTGTCCTTCCTTCACTAATTGAGATATTATCATAGAAAATTTCAAGTTCCATTTCAACTGATACGTATTTATTGTCGTCACTACCGGTATTCACACTTTCTTTAATATGTAATCCTCGTAAACTGAACAATCTATCCAAATTAGATAAATCATCGATCACCTGTTTGATATCATAATAATGACCTTCGATTTTATGTAATAAAATCAAACTTTTTATCTCTGGTAAGTTATTAGAGCCGGAGAAAATGTTAACCGAGTTTACAGAAACATTGTTAAGCTCCATTAATGAATAAAGATTAGAATAACTATATTCCAACTCCTTATTCCCTGGGACTAATGCTTGTAAATGTTTTATTTCATCTAAAAAGTTAACTTGTTGTTGTTTCAAACTATCTTCAAAATTGATAGAACTCATCTGTTTTTTACTATGCTCTTTAGTTTCGGTCAAATGTAAATTTAATTCCTGGTTTTTTTCTGTTAACGGCATATACAATAAATTCCAGAAAAACAAAAATATCAACAGTAACAGTACTATAAATATCAATATCTGCTCTCTGATGCTTAATTGGAATAATTTTTTTGTTACCAAATCAAAGTAATAGTTCACTGACTTTCATCTCCTTTTCTATCTTCGTTCAGTATACCCTGTAGAATAAAATGATAACTACCGTATCTGTAGTCCAAATTCTTTAATTCAACTTTTATATCTCTTTCTAGAGAATTGAGCTCTTCTTTAAATAATAATGTATGATATACAGATGAACTGTGTCCCACTATTTTGATTGTTGGCAAATCTTTAGCATTAAAATCTATTAAACTAACTTCTTTAGGTAAAATTTCTTCAATTTCTTTGAAAATACTGGGCCAATCAATTTGCTGTGATAATAATAAATCTATGTGATCTTTCTTTTTCAAGTAGAGATTTTTTATATCCTCAATTTGATGTTTTTCGGTAATATCACCCTTCTCCTGAGAAAACATAGTTAGTTGTTGATCCAAAGTTCTATTCTTTAAATATAAGTTTGTCACAATTAGTATCAGGATGAAAACGTATACAATTATAACAATTAACCCTAATTTCCTTTTCTTAATGACTAATTCATTATCTATTAATTCTTGTGGTCTTAAATCTATTTTAATATTCAGTTATAACCACCTCCGCAAAGCAAGCCCTGTTGCTACACAATAAGAAACTTTATCTTGTAAGACAGAAGAATTTAAATTGACCACGTCAATTTTTTGAAAAGGATTGATTAATTGGTGTTTCAAAACCAAGTTATTGTTAATCACTTCAGTGTTGATTACATGCTTTTCAATAAATTGATGGCAGTCTCCAGTTAAAAACAAAGTTCTCGGATTACCAGACGAAAGCCCTTCAAAATTGATATAATTTAAAGAACTTTCGATTTCCAGTATTATTTTTTCCCAGGTAAGTTGATTTTGTATATCGAAATTTATTAGATTTACATTTCTACATAAAATATATTTATTTTCTTCTAAAAAAATTAGTGACACGTAGTTAGTATTAATATTGACAATAATGTTTATTTGTTGAGATTCTGTGGTTAGATCATTACTATATGTATAATTTACCATCCTTAGGATTGAAAAAACATCAACTTCTAATGCTGAGATGATTAGTCCAGCATCCTTAAATACACGACAATAATCATTTATTTGTTCCTTCTGGGCTGCTACTATTAAAACTTTTGTATTAGTTTCACTTCTATTTAAGATAAACCAGTCTACAACCACATTATCCCATGGAAGAATTAATTGGGTTTCTATCCGTAGTTTAATAGCCGAATCTATATCTTTTTTTGACATATTTGGCAATTGAATGGTTTTAATTATTATATCTTTAGATTTTATGGCAAAATAAATCTGTTTTTTTGTTAAACTATTAGCTACAAAATATTCTCTTAATCTATCTATCCTACTTTGCAAAAAATCGACGGTATCCTGGTTCCCTTGATCTTGAATATTAATGTCTTCTATCTTTTTACATATAATTTTGTTACCCCTTTTACCTAATTGGACTATTTTTAGACCGTGACTATCAAAATTTACTCCAATAGCGTTTTGATCAAATAAACCAAAAGCCTTTGAATATGTCATATTTACCTCCTAAAAGGGTAGTTAAAATCACTCAACTTTAATTGATATAGTGAATTAAAATCTTTTTTATCTGGAGCATACAATCGTAAGTTTTCACAATCTGAGGTAACTCTACCTCTTGGGGTAATAAAACTACCCTTGAGCGAAATATTTCCACCAATAAAGCTGATCCCTGTATCCTTTGATTCAGAGTAAATTAACACAGGGGCTCCATTAATATAATGACGCTTATTATCTTTTAATTTTATTTCTCCTTGCGAAAGAATTACAACTGTTTTTTCTTCACTGATAGATAGAACATTTTCGCTAACAATAACCTGACTGTGCGAGTAATCATCTTCAAGGGCTACTAATACAAAGGGGTCACTGGGAATTGAATCAAGTTTGACATCTCCTGTATGGACTACAATATTATCATGATTCCATTTATCAATGTTTTCTAGGACTGGCGCTAACTCAGTCAAATCCTGATTGCTATCAAGGTAATATGTTTCTCCATAAATAGTGTCTTCACATAAGTCTGAAGTTTTGGCTGTAATCACATATTCGTAATAATTTTCTAAAAAGATTAAGGAGTCCGAAAGAATAAATTCTTGTTCAATTAATGCTTCGCTAGTCGTAATCGCATCGTAATAATAACCTTTTGAAGTGACTTTCACTCCTTTGGCATCAATTTGAGACAGTTCTAGTTCAAAAATTGGCTGCTGATTTTGTTGCTTCATAACGAAGTCCATATAATCTTGGTTATGTAAGTTGCTATTGATATCTGTTGTACCTTCCCAATCCTTTTTTAATGAAAATAAGGCATATTCTAAACCCGCTTCGGCATTATAGGCGGCTTGAATCCCATCTCCATCTCCAACAGATATAGTGTTTGTAAAAACTGAAATTTCTAAAAGCACTATTCCAGTTATTATTAGAATCATTAATATTACCAGGCTCAACACTGTCATTGAACCAGTTTCATTGTTGATCTTTTTTCTTTTAGTTATTCCCCTAGCTTTGTTCATCAACTAATTTCTTGGTAACACAAAGGTAGATAAGTGATTATGCTCTCCATTTTTGTGCACCTCCAAAGTAATTTTAATCATATCCCAATCTGACTGATCTCTCGAAACTGTTAACACTTTTCCATCAATCAAAACCACTTTTTCAAATTTTAATTTACTAATATTCGATGCGATAGGATTATGATGCTGATTTCTTAAATCATTAGTCAGTTTATGATGATAGTACCTCGTCTCTCCCAAGTCTATATCACTATTAGAGTTGAATTTAATACTATCTTTTTGGGAAATTTTGATATTTTCCACCATTCTATTCATAGCGTAACGAGCGTCCTGCTGTGTATCAGCATTATCTAAGCCAACCTGCCAGCTTTTTATAGCTACATTGAACAATATAAAAAATCCACTTGATAGCATACCAAAGATAACCAAGGTTATGAGTAGTTCAAATAATGTAAAGCCCTTTTTATCAGTAAGTATGTTTTTCAAGAAATCACCTGCTAGTCTGTAAGGTGTTTACATAGTAGTGAGAAGTTTTTCCCGTTTCATCTTCCCACTCTATCAGGACTTCAATTAACAATAGTTTACAATCTTGGATTTCATCTAAAACAGTAGTCTCTATTACAATTTCGAAATTTGGATTTAATGACACAGGTTCGTCGTTCTGCATTATTTCCTCATATGTTTTATTTTTTAAAACTTCCAGTTCTCCCTTGGCTAGATAACTGGCCTCACTATAGGTTCCAGAATGAGAGATTCCTTTTACGCCTTGAATAGTAAGAGCAATTATTGGACCTGCAATCAATGCTAAAATAACTAAACTAATCAATAATTCCAATAAAATAAAACCAGATTTCTTTAAAGTTGTAATTTCATTACTTGATCTCAAATTCATATCATTACCCCTCAATTAATCTGAGTTTTTTAGAAAATTTTCCATAATTCAATAACAGGTATGATAACAGCCAAGACAAGTAATCCGATTATTAAGGACATAATTAATATCATTAATGGCTCTATTAAAGCCGTTATTTGTTTGACATTTAAACTCAATTCCCTCTCGTATAAATTAGCAATTCGTTTCAATGTTTCATCTAGGGTCCCTGTTTCTTCTCCTACAGATATCAATCTGTTGCATAGATCTGGGAAAGTTTCCAATCCACACATACAATATGTCATCCTCTGGCCTTCCTGTATACCGTGAATAATTTTATCTATATCTCTTCGTATTTTTAGATTACTGACAACATTTTTTCCAATACTCAAGGAGTTTTTCAGAGGGACTCCACTTTCCAAAAGCATTGCGGCAGTTCTAGTTAAACGAGCAACATTCGCTTTTATAACTAAATCACCAAAAACAGGTATTTTTAATTTCACAGAATCAAGTATCAGCCGAGCTCCAAATCTTCGAAATATATAAACGCACAAAAACATTAACAAGATAGCCAGGACAAAGATAAGTGAAAAGTTTTCAGTCATCCAAATCCCTGAATCAAAAATCATTCTCGTGATAAAAGGTAACTCTGCACCCTGAGCTTCAAACAAATTGATAAATTGTGGGAAAATTACTGTTAATAAAATATAAACTACTACCATAGCTAATATGATTAGTAAAATTGGATAACTAATAGCAGATTTTAGTTTTTGAGATAAAGTATATTCCTGTTCGTAATGTAATGCCAAACGATCTAAAATTTCGTCCAAGCGTCCCGATTCTTCTCCAGCTCCCACCATTTCCGTAATAAGCCATGGAAAGGTTTCACTGGCATCTGAAAAAGCTTCTCGTAAACTTTTACCAGAGTTTAGAGATTTTATTACTATGGTTAGTCCCCTGGTCAGATTTTTATTTCCTAATTGTTGTGTTTGCAAGTCAAGACTTTCAATAACAGGAATCCCACACCTAACCATTGTGGAAAATTGGCTAGTAAATAGCATTAATTCTTTAGATGTGACTGGATCTAAAAATTTTCTGATATATTCGAATAACGAATCTCGCTTTGAATAATTTTTAAGTTCAATTAAGCAAAAATTTTCATTTGTTAAATTTAATATGGCTGTTTCCCGACTGTCAGCAGTGATAAATCCCTTAATTTCTTCTCCTGTCCAACTTTTTGCTCTATAATAATATTTAATCATCTTATTTCCTCACTTTTAGGGATTCTTGGAAACTTGTTATTCTAATAACTTCTTCTAAAGTCGTAATTCCACTATTAACATCCTGTAAAGCATTATTCACTAGTGTTAAACAATCCCACACTGACGCGAAGTTCAAGTCATCTAGTTTTGTTACCCCTTTCGCGATTTCTTTTTTTATTTGATTGTCTACTACTAGCAGTTCAAATACAGCCTTTCTCCCTTGATATCCTGTTCCATTACATATTCTACAACCTCTGCCTCTAAAAAAATTAGGTAAATAAGATATATGATTGGCATGAGCTTCATAAAAGTTAAGTTCTTGAAAACTAGGCTGATATAGTTCTTTACAATGATTACAAATTTTCCTAACCAATCTCTGAGACAAAATACCTTTAATAGAAGAGTTCAATAAATACATGGGAATCCCCATATCAATTAATCTTGATAAAGCTCCTATTGAATTTGAAGTGTGTAGTGTGGAAAAAACTAAATGACCAGTCAATGAGGATCTGACTGCTATCCGTGCCGTTTCCAAATCTCTGATTTCACCTATCATAATTATATCGGGATCTTGCCGTAGAATAGACCTTAATCCAATTGCGAAGGTTAATCCAGCTTTCTCATTCATTTCCACTTGATTAACACCTGGTAGTTGGTATTCTACAGGGTCTTCCACAGTAATTATATTTTTTTCTGGTGAATTTATCCAACTAAGTGATGAGTATAAAGTCGTTGTCTTTCCACAGCCCGTAGGTCCAGTCACTAATATCATGCCAGAACTATCAGCCAACATAGCCTTGTATTGACTTAATTCTTTATCTTTAAACCCAAGTTTGTCCAAAGGAAAAATAATTTTTTCTTTGTAAAGTAATCTGATCACTATTTTTTCACCAAATATAGTGGGTAGTGCTGATGCTCTTAAATCTATGTTCTGTTCTTGACTTGTAAATTCACATCGTCCATCTTGCGGTAATCTTTTCACAGTTATATCCATATTGGTCATTATTTTTATCCGTGATATCAACAGTTCTTGAGTGTGCTTGGGAAAACAGGTTATTTGACGCATCATCCCATCAACTCTAAATCTAACTAACATGTCACTACTAGTTGGTTCAAAATGTATATCACTAGCTTCTTGATCAATGGCTAATTTTATTACTGTATCTATAATTTTTATAGCAGGAGCTTCATTTTCAAAATTTAAATTTTGATCACTGTTTTTATTATCTATAATATTGGTAACAGATTCTTTGGAAATTAACTGCACTTCTTTTTCTACCACTTCTTTGATATCAAAAAATCTTTTAATCTCTCTGTCAATTTCTCCGGGAGTAGCCAACCATATTTCAACTTCTTTACCTGTTATTAACTTAATTTCATCTATAATTAAAATATTCAATGGTTCAGATGTAGCTATAGCAACATTATTCTGATTTAGTTTAAATGGAAATATTCGATTTTGTTCAACGATATGGAAGGGAAGTATATAGGCAGTATCATTTTCGACACAATAATCTGACAATTCTATTCGCGGTAAACCTAATTTTTTTTCTAACAATTGAACCCACGCATTCTCACTTATAAATTGTAAATCTATTACTATCGAACTCAATCTGTTACCTGTACGCTTTTGAACAATTAGTGCTTCATTGAGTTGAGCTTTTGAAAGTATGTTGTAATCAATCAATAGTTTTTCTATACTGATCTGGTTGTTTGAAATTGTTATGCACCTCCGACAAGTGAAAGTAATACTTTATTCTACATAATTTTCCAAAACCCTCTTTACTCTAAAAATAAAAAAAAAAGCTCTAAATTACCAATTTAGAGCTTTTTTCATGATCTTAACAGGAGCTTCTTCTCCGGTCCATTTTTCAAAAGACAATATACCCTGATATAAAAGCATCCCCGAGCCATCGGATATTTCTATACCAGGTCTAGCTATTTGCTGTAGATAGGGACCCAGTTGTTCGCCATAGCGTAAATCGACCACTGCTGTTCTTGTATCAATTGTTTCAAGAGTTTGTAAACTTTGCACAATATACTCGGGCGGGTCAGTCGGTATAGAATTAATGATCAAATTGCTTTCTTTTAAAACTCCAATAAGACAACTGGGTTCCAATGAAACAGCTTTTAAATGGGTTTTTACATGTCCATACAGTTTTTTGAATTGATCTTCTGTTATTGCTTGATTTAATCTCTCTACTAATTTATCTGCTCTATTTAAGTTTCGATTAACTATGACAATGCTATTTGGTGCTCTTTTTAACATTCCCATACAGATAGCCCTGGCAGCTCCACCTGCTCCTATAACACATATGTCTTTATTTTTAAGAGTGAAGTTCTTTTCCTTTTCTAAATAAGTTACAAACCCATCTCCGTCTGTATTGTCCCCTGTAATGCTCCCCTCTAGATCATCCAAAATCAAAGTATTAACAGCACCTGCTATCTTAGCTTCCCAAGTCAAATTATCTAAGTAAGGTATAACCTGCTCTTTGTACGGAGAGGTTACATTTCCTCCATTAAAATTTAAAGCTTTCAGTCCATGAATCGCTTCGGCCAACTGAATAGATTCTACATTAAACGCATGATAACACCAATTTAGCCCCATCTCGTGGAAAGCGGCATTGTGCATCACAGGAGAAAGAGAGTGCCCCACTGGATTACCAATCAAAGCCAGTAAACCTTTGGGATTTTTAACCATAATCTCACCACCATTTTCTATTAAATTCATTATCCATAAAAGTTTTGATAGCCTTTTGTTTTAGCATAATATTGTCTAATTTTAAAATATATTAAACCCAAACCAATCCATATAAATAAAGAATACAAAATTAAAGGATCCTCCATGAAAGAAAATACCGCTAAACAGATCACTGCAATAATGGTGAATATTCCCAATCCTATCATTACTCGAGGGGAAAGAGTAAAAGGTGCCTCTTTCAGTTTATCTGGCTCCTGGGCAAGTATCTTTAACCCGGCACCAGCTACCAAGGCCATTCCAATTAAAGTCACTAATGAACTAATCGCTCCCAAATATAAAATTGATAAATCTAGAGAAACAATCAATATCCCTAAAATATAAATTACTGTCAAAGCTATACCAGGAACATTAAAACGGTTTTTCTTAGCTAAAATTACGGGCATATAACCGTCTTCAGATAAACTAGCTAGTAGTCTACAACTGGCAGCATAAATTGAATTAATGGGCATAATTACAGCTACTACGCCACTCAACTGTATAAAATAAAAAGTCCATCCCGGGAAAATAATTTGAGCAGCTTCTGCTAAGTTGGGTTCAGCAGCCTTAATAGTATCCCAACCTAATGCTCCTGAAAACACCAAAGTAGTGCTTAAATACAAAAGTCCAATTATTATTGAAGCAATAATAATTGCTCTGGGAATATTTTTATCTGATTCTTCAATTTCATCGCCAATCTCAGCCACAAAGTACATACCAGTATAGGCAAAAAAAGCAGTTAATGCGCCACCAAAAATTGTACCCATACCCGCTTCAGTCATTGGTGTTAAGTTATCCAAATTAATTTCAGCTAATCCTCCTCCAGAGAAAACAATCAAACCAGCAACTACTATAGTCACTAAAACACTCTGTACCAGTTGGGTGGTTTTAATTCCAAAGGCATTAACTACATAAAAAATCGTTAAAATTACAGCTGCAATAATTCTATTATCAATCCCCCAGGGACTATCAAAGTACTCAGTAAAACCACTAGCCATTAATGCTAAACCGTAAAAAGAAGTCATAAACCTTAACCAACCCATTAAAAATCCAATAGTTTCAGGATAAAACATTCTGGCATACCTGTAAGTAGCTGCTGTAGTAGGATAAATAGCAGCCACTTGAGCATAACAAAAGGATGATGCAGCTGCAATTAACAGAGCAATTAAATACGATATCATCAAGCCTGGTCCTACTGAAACTGCTAAGGGGCCAATGATAATATAAATTCCTGCTCCAACAACTGTTCCAACTATCATAATAACCGCTCCGAGCAAGCTAATTTGATATTGTTGTGAATCAACTTTCTTATTGGAAGCAGTAATTGTCAACACCCCCGATATTTAAATTTTAGATATAATAAAGTTGAATGTTGATAAATAAAATTTCAATTTCACTTAAAGCCACTAAAAAGGAAGATCTCAAACAAAGAGATCTTCCCATATTCATATGACAACTAAAATTGTCACATGTTTCGATTAATCTTGCAATACTGTTAAACATTCTTTCATAAATTCCGGTAAATCATGAGGAATCCTTGAAGTAACTATATTACCATCTCTAATAACTTCACGATCTTCATAATGGGCACCTGCATTTTTAACATCATCTATGATAGCCCAAAAACAAGTTATATGTTTACCAGAAATTATATCAGCAGAAACTAATAGCCAGGGACCATGGCAGATAGCAGCAATTAAACCTCCATTGTTATTTACTTTTTTAATTACATTTAGAATTTGTTGATTTCTTCTTAAGCTATCTGGGGCAAAACCACCTGGTATTATTACAGCATCTACTTCTTCAGCATTAATCTGGGATATTTGCTTGTCGACCTTGCATGGCAGACCTGCTTTTCCTGTATATGTTCCTTCCTCAGCCCCAACCAATTCTACTTCTAAACCAGCTTCTTGAAGTCGATAATAAGGATACCATAACTCTCTCTCTTCATACATATTTGCACATAAAACAATAGCTTTTTTATCTTGCATTCTAATAACTACCTCCTAAATTATTTTGTTTCTCTAAATATTATTTTTCGATATTATATTACATTTTCCTGGTTATCAAATAATTATGTTTAAAAAGGTTGACCTAGTTCTCCTATTCACTTATTAAGATGTACTGTCAAAACTGCATAATCCGTTTAATTTTTACAGTATCAACAACTAATATAATAGCTCCCAAAAAAAACAGCACCTGAGGTAATCAGGTGCTTAAATACTGGCGAATATCAATTATTTTTTCTTTATCAGGTATCTGTTCTTTAGCGTTATGATCCCATTTAAAGTATAATTTAATCAACACGGCATCCTCTTTGGGAATAAAACCAACATCATTTAAGCGATAATTATCAAGATCGGTTCTTTCTTTTCTCACTTTATCAATGAAAGTTTTAATTTTTTCAAGGAAATAATCCTCTTTCCCCAAAAGTTCTTCAGGAGAGTATGGTACTAATTCTGTAATTGAAATTGTATTTTCCACTTTTAATCCCTCCCCGGTTTTCAACCTGGGGGTATATTATACCCAAATAATTTGAAATTATTAACTCTGTTTGCTCACTTTCCGCAATATGAACCTTTCTAATAGTCTCAAAAATTTGGTCCCTATAAATTCCTTTTCGTCTATGGGAACAACTAAAATTGTAAACATTCCCATCCTATTACCTCCCAGGACATCAGTAAATACCTGATCACCTACGACTGCAACCTTTTCGGGTGGTAATTCCAATTCTTGTAAAGCCTTCTTAAAAGCTTTTTTTCTGGGTTTGTTGGCATTTGGTATAGCAGGTAAACCAACTTTTTCTGCAAATTTATGGACTCGACTATTTTGGTTGTTAGATACTATGCACATCTCTAATTTCTTTGATTTAGCTTCTTGAAACCAATTATTAAGATAATCAGTCAACTCTTCATCTTTCCAAGCAATCAAAGTATTATCTAAATCTGTAATTATACCTTGGATTCCCTTATTTGCTAATTTGTCAAAATCTAGATTGTAAATAGACTCTAGATATAAATCCGGATACAATAGTTTCAAATTAAGTCACTCCAATATTTCAGCGTGTAATTATTCTTAGTAAATTTTTAGTGAAAATATAATATTTCGTTTTTATACATTCCTCATCAAACTCTTAATATCCTGCCAAAAAACTTATCTATTATTGTAAAAAATTATTTATAAATGTTGTATTCTGCGGTTTCCCGGGAAATTAATAATATTATTAACTGAGCAGTTCGCCCATCTTATTTAAAATCCGCTTCTCAATTCTAGAAACATAAGAACGAGAAATCCCTAGCTTTTCAGCTACTTCTTTTTGGGTTAAAGCTTTCTCATTGGATAATCCAAATCTCCATCTAAGAATTTTTTCCTCTCTAGGTTTTAAGGTTTTGATAACTCTACGTAATTTGTCCTTGTCTATTGATAAAGTCACTTGATCAATAACCATATTAGAATCAGACCCGAGTATGTCAAGTAAAGTTATCTCATTTCCCTCTTTATCAACACCTATAGGATCTTGCAAATAAGATTCTGAGCGGTTCTTTTTAGTTGCTCTAAAATGCATTAAAATCTCCGTTTCAATGACAAGAGTTTAGCAAGTCCCAGCTAACCAGTTCCACTTAATCCAGTTTAATGGGTATTAATGACTATACTATTTTTATAGATTATGATTTCTCTAATCATGGTTCTAATGATTTGCTGTTGATTAATTAAATCTTCTTCATTGTAATTTTTAATCTTTGCAAAAGTCGATGAAATTATATGCTTACTTTGTTTAGATTGATACTGTTTTTTTATATTCTTCTTATGAGCTTGTAATTCCTTTAATTTTTGACTCAATTTCTTCTCTTTCTGATTGCAGCTTTGCAAATACTCCCTTGCTTCTTGAATTGATATGGTATCTTCACCAATTAAATCAAGGAGCTTTTTCTTTTGTTGCTTTGTTTTAGAAAGTTTTGACTCAGTTTCACTTATATCTAGTTCAATATGTTTATTTTGCCCTTCTAAAACCTCGGATACTTGAGATTTTATTTCATTTAAATCTGTTAACCAGTTAAACACCACTTCTGAAACAACTTTGTCTAACTCACTACACGGAATATTCAAACCACAGCCCTGATAGATTCCGGGATTATTCTTTTTATCAGTATAAATAAATACATACTCACCCCAATTCTTAACACGTCTGCCAGTCATAGTATTATTACATAAACCGCATTTCACTAAACCACTTAACAGATAAAGACGTTTTCCTTGCTTAACCCACTTTCTCCTGGACTGTTTCAGAAGTTCTTGGGCTTTATAGAATTTGCTCTCTGTAATTATAGCTGGACATTTAATTTCAATCCAATCACTTTGATCCCTTACCTTAGGGCTTATCGACTTAGTTGCTTTTTGTACTGGTGAGTCCCTTGTAGCTTCCGCTTTCCATTTGTTTTGGTAAAAACTACCAATATAAACTGGGTTTTGCAGGATTTGTTTTACTACTTGTCTATGCCAAGTTTGCTTGTTTGTTTTAGTCGGAATCCCTTTTTTCGTCAAATAATTTGCAATACCATTGATCCCTAAATTTTGACCCTCAGGCCTTGTAAATAAATCAAATATTAACTTAACTATCTCACTCTCTTTTTTATTTATCTCCAAACTACGATTATTTTTATTATAATTATAGCCATATACATTATAATCTCTTAAAACTGAACCTTGTCTGGCTTTTTCTAATCTTCCTCGTTTCATACGTTCAGTAATTTTAGCCTTTTCAAATTCTGAAATTGCTCCTCTTAAACTATAAAACAAATTCCCTTCTGGGGTTTTTTGATAATAGCCATTAACGAATAATAGCTCCACTCCATGTTCATTAAGTTCTTCAGTAATTATTAGTTGATGCATTAATTTACGAGATAATCGATCAGGGTCAAAACAGATAACTGCTGTTAAGTTCCCCCTTTCGGAATCATTTCTCAATTTAGATAGAGCAGGACGTTCAAAGATTTCACCCGAAATTCCTTCATCAATATATTCCTGAAGTTGATAATTTTGAAGCTCATCCTTGGATAAATACTCCTTACAGGCTCTTAACTGATCTTGAATACTAGTCCCTGTTTTTGCTTGTTCCTCTGTGCTGACTCGAGCATATATCCCGATCATTGCTTTTTTCCTCCTCACTAGCTTTTTTTATTAAAAAATTAATGCATTTTTGTTTTTGTTCATCAAAATATTCGCCTTTGTTAATAGTTATATTGTTGATAATTGGCCTTTTACTCACCATATAATCCCTCCCTTAGTGGGAGGTTATGCATTATGGGCTCGTCAGTGGGCCTGTCATATATAGGAAGATGAAGGATTTCCTTAATCTATTGTAGAATGATTTATTTGAATATTATCAAAATTTTGCCCTAACTGGTTTATATTAAGGAGGTTTTTTTATGGAGTTTCTAAAGGAACAGTTAGGCGATTTACCTGTAATAAATAAACAATTTTCACAAATCACTTCACAAAACAGTGCATTAATTATAGTTGACATGCTAAATGGTTTTTGTAATATGGGAGCTCTTCAAAGTCCTCATAATGACAGCTTAAAAGAACCAATAGCTAAATTAGTATCTCAGTTTAAAGGACCAATATTATCAGTTCAAGACTCTCATTCAGAGTCAGATGATGAATTCGAAGCTTTTCCACCTCATTGCCTTGCTGACTCTCATGAATCCCAGCTAGTCGAACCTATTAAATCTCAAATAGAATCACATCATGACTCTGAAGTTTTACCTAAAGCTACATTAAGCCCGTTTTTTGGGGCTTCAGGTTATACCCAGTGGTTATCGCAAATTTGGGAGAAGGGAGTTACAGATATTTACATAGTAGGTAACTGCACCGATTTATGTGTTTATCAAACAGCCATGGGAACTAAGCTCTGGATGTCTGAACAGTCAAAAAAGGCTGATATAAATGTAATTGTAGACATGGTAAACACTTACGATTTACCTAAAGACCAGACACCAAAAGGTGCTATCCCTCACCCTAGGGAAGTCTTTCATAATGTATTTCTGCATCATTTGGCTTTAAATGGTATCAAATTAATCAAATTGGAATAACCTAGTCCAGCTTTACTAAAAGTCTGTATTAAAGTTCACTGTTGACAACGGTATCTACAACAAAATAAAACAGCGCCAACTAAAAAAGGACCCTGAACAGGGTCCTTAATTTTTCCTATTTTTCTTCGTTTTCTTCCCCGCCTATTAAATTCATTAAACTAGTAAATTCCATAGGAAAGGGAAAATAAATGGTATTACCTTTTTCGGCAGACATTTCAAGAGCAGTTCTTAATGACCTTAACGTTAAACCACCTTTTTGTTTAGATAATATATCAGCCGCTTCTGCTAATTCCTTAGCTGCTTGTTTTTCTCCTTCAGCTTGAATTATAACTGCCCTTCTTCTTCGTTCAGCTTCGGCTTGCCTTCCAATAGACCTTTGAATACTATCTGGGATAGTGACATCTTTAATTTCAACGGTAGTGACTTTAATTCCCCAGGGATCAGTAGCCTGATCAATAATCTGTTGCAATTTTTGATTTAACTTTTCTCTTTCTGAAAGTAATTCATCAAATTCAGCGTCTCCTACCACACTGCGCAATGTAGTTTGAGATAGTTGAATAGTTGCCTCATGAAATCTTTGAACATTAATTACAGCATTTTTAGGTTCTACCACCCGATAGTACAAAACAGCGTTCACTCTACAAGTTACATTATCTTTAGTAATTACTTCTTGGACCGGCACGTCATAAACTACAGTCCGTAATGATACTTTTTCGATTCTATCTATAAATGGAATAATAAATATTAAACCAGGTCCTTTTGTTCCTACAAATCTTCCCAGGCGAAAGGTCACTCCTCGTTCGTACTCAGCGAAAATTCTTACTGCCATGCCAAGTAAAGTTAAGACTAGCAGTAAAACTAAGATTATTGCTAAAAAATTAAGCACTATTATCATCCCCCTGAGTCCTAAAATTTCCTAATTTTAGTTTGACTTGTTTATTGAGATTTTATTCCAAAAAAAGCTAGGAACTTTTCTTCAGTTCCTAGCTTTGATTTACCAACATTATATTTTATTGTTATTATTCATTATCATTTTCCTCTTGTTTTTTCTCATCATGGTGCTCTTCATTTAAACTTTCATTTTCTAAATTATGATCTTGTTCTGAAGACTCTCGAGCCGAGGATTTATTTATCAATTCATCAAGGTCTATACGTGATAATAAGCCTCCAAATTCCATAGGTAGTGGGAAAAAGATACTTGAACTTTTTTCTGCAGAAATCTCAGAAGCCGTCCTTAGTGTTCTCAATGTTAAACCGCCTTCTTGTTTAGACAATATATCCGCCGCCCTGGCCAATTGAACAGCTGCTTGTCGCTCTCCATCAGCTTGAATAATAACAGCTCTTTTACGCCTTTCTGCTTCTGCCTGGCGAGCAATGGTTCTTTGCATGGCCTCAGGAATCATTACGTCTTTAATTTCAACTGTAGTAACTTTAATTCCCCAAGGATCGGTAGCTTCATCTATAATTTTTTGTAGTTTCTGATTGAGCTTTTCCCGTTCTGATAACAGTTCATCTAAGTCAGCTTCACCTACTACACTTCTTAAGGTTGTTTGAGCTAGTTGAATTGTTGCCTCATGATACCTTTGGACATTGACCACAGCTTTTTCAGGAGCTACTACCCGGTAATAAAGAACTGCATTAACTTTGCAAGTAACATTATCCCTGGTAATTACTTCTTGCACTGGAACATCGTATACAACAGTTCTCAAGGTAACTCGTACTAAACGATCAATTATAGGGATAATTACAATCAGGCCTGGCCCCTTAGTTCCTATAAGTCTACCCAATCGAAATGTTACACCACGCTCGTACTCATTGATAATTTGAATGGCCATGCTTAAAAGGATAATTACTAATAAAGCTCCACCCAGTAATCCAAAGTACTGAGGTAACATAAACTCCCCTCCCTAAAAGTTTGTATAATCCGTCATTATTTGGTTTTAAACAAAATTCTGTTATTTACTCAATGTCCGCCCCCTGTTACTCCTCAACTTCTTTTTCCGTCTCCTCTTGGTCACTCCTTTTTGTTTCAGATACCATCAGTTTAATCCCCTCAACTTGTTCTACTATTACATCTCTATTCTTCGCTATAAATTCCTCATCTTTGCTTTTGGCTCGCCACAATTCACCGCGAATTTTAATATAACCTTCTGGATTCAAATCTTCTGTTGTCCTGCCACGATAACCGATCATTCCATGCTTTTTGTGTACAGCAGACTGTTTACGTATTTTAAGTAGTTTCATTATAACCAAAGCCAGATAACCTGCAGTTACCAAAGCCATCCCTATGACAGTCATTTGAAAAGCATCAAACCATGCTTGAGGGAGCATGGGTTCAACTGGCAAGAAGAAGCCACCTATGACTAATGCAATAACACCAACGGTAGTTAATATACCGAAAGTTGGTGTGAATACCTCAGCTATAAATAAAATTACTGATAATACAATTAAGATAATGCCAAGGGTATTTGCTTCAAACATACCTAGACCAAATAAAGCCAAAATTAGTGAAAGGACTCCCCCAAGTTCTGGTATAATTGTCCCAGGCATATTGATACCAAAAATAATTCCATAAATACCGATCATAAATAGTATTAATGCTATTTGAGGATTGCTGATAAAGTGACTCAACTGTTGGGTAAAAGTCATTTCAGCTTCATCTATCCTGGCGTTTTCAGTTTCTAAGGTGATTTCCTCACCTGCTACAGTAACTTCATGACCATGGATAGCGGTTAATAAAGCATCTAAATTTGGTTCATTGAATTCAATTACATTCTTCTCCAAAGCTTCCGATGCATTCAGAGTTAAATTTTCAGTTACAAATTTCTCGACAACTTCTTCAGGTCGACCCTGTTCCCTGGCAACACTTTTTAAGTGACCGGCCAAAAAATTAATGGTTTTTTGATCCGCTTCTTGTGTCCCCTCTTCCCCCGGCTGCATAGTCACTGGCATAGCAGCGCCACAAGTGCTTCCCGGTGTCATAGCTGCCACATGCCCACTAACTAAAATAAAAGTACCAGCCGAAGCAGCTATGGCTCCTGAAGGACTTACAAAGGTGATTACAGGTATAGGAGAATTAACTATTTTACCCATAATATCTAAGGTGGCATCAACAAGCCCCCCGGGAGTATTTAGGACTATAATCACCCCGTCATATCCTTGGTTTATGGCATTTTCAATTCCTTGCTCCAGATATTGACTAGTGCCTGCTGTAATTGTGTCCTCAACAGTTAATAGTTTATATTTGGGGTCAGAATTGTTTTCTTCACTACTTACAGGCATTTGTATTGCACTTAATAAAAAAACCAAGATTACCAAAATAGATGTTACTTTTAAAAACCTAAGGTTTTTTTTGGAGCAGACGTCCATTGTTTTCACCTCACGAAAACAAAATCTTTCTTGTAACTAAGCATTAAAGAACACTCCTACTCCTCCAACACCTAAATGAGCACTCAATACACAACCTATTTGATTGATTACAAATTGCTTACAATTTAACCTTTCCATTAGCATATTTCTCAACTGCAAAGCTTTATTTTCATCATCAGCATGGGCTATACCAATTGTCTGATGACTTAGATTATCACCTCGTTCATCAACTATATCGACAATTCTTCTCAACAAGCGTTTATTCCCTCTTTGCTTTTCCAAAGGTTCAATTTTCCCATCCGTTACATGAAGCACCGGTTTGATTTTTAAAACAGAACCTAGCCAGGCACTGCTAAGTCTAATCCTACCACCTCGGTACAAATGTTTTAAATCATCTATTGAAAATATATGTTCTACCTTCTTAGTTTGTTGTTGTATTTTTTGAATGATGTTATGCAAGGAAGCTCCGTTTTCTTTCATGATAGCTGCTCTCTCAACTATCATGCCTTGTGCCAATGATCCAGCCAAACTATCTACAGTCGCTACATTTACTTCAGGAAATTTTTCATCCACTTCCTTGGCTATCATTCTGGCAGTTTGATAAGTACCTGATAATTTTGAAGAAAAACCAATATAGAGACAATCGAATCCCTGAGATGCATAAGTTTCCAACCTTTGATACAATATATTTTGAGGTACTTGGGATGTAAAAACTTCTTTTCCCTCCCTAATAGCCTGAAAAATATCTTTAGAATTGATGTCTATACCATCTCTATACTCCCTACCATTTAAATTTATCACAAATGGCAATACATCTATTTTATAACGTTTAATAATTTTTTCTGGCAAGTCACTAGCACTATCAGTTAGAATTTTAATCATGTCCTCTCCCCTCCCTTATAATTTTTGCATTAATCCTTACATTAATAAATTCATAAGCTTAGCGAATTGATATTCTTTAGTTATCAACTTCTAACTTCTACACACTTTAATATACCAATTCCTCAGCTATACATAACGGTTTTTTACCATCAAATAATTTTAGTCCTTCTATGGAATAATTTACGATATTTTGTTGTTCATCAAATTTTGATATTTGATACCTTTCGGTGATTTTTGGTTCATAAATCGAAAATTTAGATAAACCTGTTAACTCTTTCATTTTAACTTTTGTTTCTTCAAATCCACCTAACTCATCAACTAATCCTTTGGCTAAAGCTTGTTCCCCAGTCCAGACTTTACCTTTTGCTATAGGATCTAACTGGGCTTTAGTCATTTTCCTGCCCTCACAAACTCTTTCTAAAAATAGATTGTATGTTCGCATTAATCCTTCTTGCATTTTTTCCCGTTCTCTATCATTGAAAACTCTATGACTGTAAAACATTTCTCTGCTGTTTCCTCTTACATTGATTTCTCGGTTAATCAATAATTTATTTAGTAAATTTGTATTAACTGCCTTACCGGCAACTACACCTATGGATCCAGTAAGTGTAGTGGGGTAGGACACTATATAATCAGCTTGTGATGCCACATAATATCCCCCGGATGCTGCTTTTTCACCTAATAAAGCAATTACTGGTTTTTGTCTAGTAATAGACCTTATAGTGTAAGCAATAGACTCAGAAGCCAAAGCCGAACCGCCTCCTGAATCAATAAATACAATTATCCCCTTAATTTTGGGATTTGCACCCAGTTTCCTTAATTGTTCGGTAATGGTGAGATCGCCAGCACGTTCACCAGCAATTAAGGGAATTGGAATGGGAGGATAATTTTGCGGGGCTTTGCTCCTACCATCTATTATCATACCCTCTATTTTTACAAGTCCAACACTACCTTTTGACTTTTTAGGTCTAGGTGGATATAGTTTTTTATGAGCACTCTTAAAGTTCTCAATTTTTATTGAGTGTTGTATTTTTTTCGACTCTTTTTTATCGAGCGGTTTTAAAAATTTAACTAAATCTTCTTCTCCCAAGATTTTATCTATCAATCCTAATTCAAGGCTTTCGTTATCTGTATAGGGAGCATTATTGACTAATTCTTCCATCTCCTGTTTAGTCTTTTTTCTGCCCCAAGATATATTATTAATGAAATTGTCATATATAGAGTTCATAATCCACTGATTCATCTCTCGGGCTTCTTTAGAAGAGTTAGACCGAATCAGAAAGTCTGAAGCTGTTTTATAAGGACTGATTTTAAAAATATCAAATTCAATGCCCAATTGATTAAGAGCATCCTTAAGAAAAAAACTCTCATTGAGAAAACCCAACTCATCAATTTTTCCACCAGGTTGCAAAAATATTTCGTCACAATAACTAGCTAAAAAATAACCACTGGTACTATAATTTTTTGCCCAGGAGTATAACTTTTTATTGTTATTTTTCAGGATTTTTAAAGCGTCTATAACTTCATCTAAATAAGTGTATGGTATATTAAAATTGGTCTGTTTCAAAACCACACCTGTTAATCTAGGATCGTTACTGATAGTTTTCAATTGTTTTTTTAAATTTAATATTGCCGGAGGGGTTTTAGCAAATCTTTTTTTTAAAAAATTTTGGGGTTCAGGAAAAAAATTATAATTACCTTCTAACTCGATTATTATGTAATCCGCGGGCCTGGTTAAAGTTCTTTTAATAAAAGAACAACCATAATATATCCATCTAAACCCTGAATACACATGGGATAATAACATTATATCACCTCTTATCAATCATCCAAAAGATTAAGTCCTCTATCATGGGCTGATTTTCTAGCTGCTTTAATATCCTTGATAGTTGGTGGTTGGGACAGTAACTCATCCTGATGAGCTTGGTATGCTGGATAATATTGTCCCATAACATTTACTGTAATATCTTGAGAAATATCTGCAAGCATTTCAAAGACTTGTTTTGATTCAGCTAGATTTTTAGGTAAAACCAAGTGCCTAACAATCAACCCTTGATAAGCAATACCATGTTTATCAGTTTTTAAAGGACCTACCTGTCTAAACATTTCACTAACAGCTTTATTAACTACCTGAAAATAATTAGTAGCTTTTGTATAATAATATGCAGTTTCATCACTACCGAATTTAATATCAGGTAAGTAAATATCAATTATTCCATCAAGATACTTCAAACCCTTAATTGAGTCAAAACCTCCGCTGTTATAGACCACAGGTATTTTTAGTCCCATTTTACTAGCTTCATACAAAGCCGAGATTATCTGGGGGATAAAATGGGATGGAGAAACCAAGTTGATATTGTGACAACCAGTGTTTTGTAATTTGACCATTATTCTGGCTAATTTTTCCAATGATATCAGCTCACCATTACCATAATGGCTAATATCATAATTCTGACAAAAAGTACATTTCAAATTGCAATACGAAAAAAATATAGTACCAGACCCCTTATTCCCAACCAAAGGTCCCTCTTCTCCTAAATGAGGGAAAAATGAGGCAATCCGAACATATTCACCAGTTTGGCAGAACCCTATTTGTCCATTTAATCTGTTAACTTGACAATTATGGGGACAAATTGTGCAATTTTCCAATTCTTGATAAGCATTCTGTCTTAGTTTTTCCAATTTTCCCGCTTCAAATAATTTCAAGTATCCAGGTAAGTAGTTATGTACCATTTGACTCCCTCCAAAGTATTCTGACAATCTTTTGCTAATAAACCCGTTGTGATAAAATTATAATGGAAGTATGAAAAATCTCACAACCCAAAAAGGGGAGGAAGACATGTTCTTAATTGATCTGTTATTATTACCAATTTTATTATTTCTCTTTTTTAGTATTTTAATATTACCGTTTCAGTTTGCATTTTACTCCTTGATTAATATAATAACTATACCTGGTCAACTAATTAAAATAGCAATTAATAAAAAATTAAGACAAAATCATGCCTTGGAACATTCAACTATTAATGTTTTGGAAAGAGAGTTTGGCTATAGGAAATTAGCTGGCTATGCTACAGAACAAGGGTTTTTTATCCAAGGGAAAGTACATCCTGCTCATTTAGAAAACGCAGCAATAATTGGGCTTCAGAGATTACAAAGAGGAGAAAATCATTTAGCCATTCACAATAGATGTGGAACTAGTATGTTGGCTGCTAACTTTGTAGCTGCAGTAATTTTTATTGTTCTGCTCTGGCAGACAGGTATGTTTAACTTCTTTAATATCATTGTCGCCATTATCCTGTCCCAGTTCGTTGGACCCCTAGCGGGTAGAATTTTACAGCGGTTTATAACCACATCAGCTCAAGTTAAAGATATGGATATTATAGGTGTAGAATACAATTCTAGAAACTTCATTGGTATTTTCGGGATGTCTTTTCCCCAAACTCCCAACAAATTTTTTGTCAGGACACAAAAAAGTGATCAGGTTGAAATTATTCGTATCTAAAATATGACTATTTTTCAAAAAGAGTTTTCATTTTAATTAGACGCATCATATCAGTATTGCTAAGAATCCCTACAAGGCGTCCAGCATCCATTACCAGAACACGCCCGGCATTGTGCCGGGCCATTTTCATCATGGCTTCTACAGCTTCTTCTTCAGGCTCCATAATAATGCATTCATCAATAGCCGTCATTATTTCTCTAACTTTCTTTACTTCCCATTCATCCTGATTAACAGTCTTGACTTGGTTCATGGTTACTAAACCTAGAACTGCTGAGCCTCCTACTACGGGAAATGCTCCTACTTTATGGCGATAAAATTCTTCAACTAGCCTATCAATTGTTAATTCAGTAGATACAACTAGCACATTATCTGTCATGACATCTTGCACTTGATAACCCGATAATGTGTTTTTCAAGGTGACCTGGGTGTAGCTGTTTTGTCCTGCTTGATAAAGAAGCCATCCCATAAAAATATACCATAGTCCCATTACTGAAACTGTTACAGTTATCATAAAACCCATTCCCATTAATAAGAAAGCCAAGGCACTTCCAGCTAATACACTAATTTTAGTAGCTAATAACAAATCTTTTTTAAAGTACCAGATAGCAGCTCGCAATATTCGGCCACCATCTAGGGGGAAGGCAGGGATCAAGTTTAGTATTCCAATAGTTAGATTAACTCTAGCCAAAAAAAATAAAATTTCTCCCAAAAAATGCCCTTCTGTAAATAAGAGGCTGATAGGTCCAAAAATTGCGGCTAATGCCAAACTAGAAACTGGCCCCACTATAGTGATTTTTAATTCAGAAACGGAAGTTCTGGGTTCTTCATCTAACTGAGCTACTCCACCGAAAATAAATAATGTAATTTTTTTAATATCATGTCCTTCTTTTAAGGCTGTTAAAGAATGAGCAAATTCATGGATTAATACTGAAATAAATAACATAATTGTCGCTGTTACCCCAGCCAGCCAATATATCAGATCTGTTTTTTCAGCTAAAACATTTGGGAAATAGTTTGTTGATAAACTAAAACTAAATACCATAAAAATTACGAGCCAGCTAAAATCTAACTCAACATCAATTCCAAAAAAACGAGCTATTCTAAGTGAGTTACTAAACACTTATCTAACCCTCCAAAAAATACAGTGATTAATGGCCTGAAATTTTTATAAATACTTAGTGTAGCTACCCTGATCTTTAATCCCATTATAAAATCTTTCGAAATCAATCATATAATTAAAGTCATCTTTTTCTTTGAACTTTTGACCTCTAATATCTAAATTCTTAATAATGAGTAATTCTTCGTTAATATTTGATGCTTGCAGTAATTGCATCCCTGAAGGTGCCCAAATACCGCTTCCGCCCCAAAAGTAAACATCAGAGATTTCATGACGCCCTACGGCATTGGCAGCTAAACTAAATACTTGATTGTAAGCTGCTTTAGAGGAATTCATTAGATTCCACAAAAACCCATAATAGTGATCTGTTTTTATATTCATTTCGGGATATTCTCTCCTGGCTTCAGATCGCCAATGGGCCATAGTTATAATGGCGTCTACATCGTCATCTACAGCATATTTTCTGGCCAGTTCAACAAAGTTTAGATCATAACAAATCAAAAATCCAAATCTACCCCATTTAGTATCTATAGTCAATCTCTTATCAGGTCCTCGCTCAAAATATTTTTGTTCAATTGGTGGAAGAAATATTTTGTTGTAAATATATTTCTCATCATAAAGATCTATATTAGGATTTAAAATAAAAGTTGAATTATAGAATTTATCATCTTTTAAGTTAACATTGTTATAAAAAACGTACTCCAAACCAATACCATCGTCAAATAAACTATCACGTATATTCTTTACCCATGTAGCTATCTGACTGTTCTCTCCTCTTCTCAAATAATCTCTAACTTCACTTTCATTTTCTGTTTCCCAAACATAACCAGTAACACAAAGTTCCGGAAAAATAAGAATATTCACTTCTTTTTCGTGGGCAATTTCTACGACTTGCTCCATTTTTTTGAGATTTTCTTCTATATCTGATTTCATGTGTAAATTAGCAATCAAAACTGTAGGACTATTATCATCACTAGAAAATACTCTTTCTACAATTCTATACGGCATCTAGAACACCCCCGTCTAAATACTAAATTAAATGATTTGAATTTATTTTAGTGCAACAATTATATCGGGTCAAGAAATTTAACTACGGGATATCTTTTTCCCCACAGAAGCAAGATAAATAGCGAATTCCTTTTCACCATCTATATCTAAAATTTCATGAACCATTTCGTCATCATAAGCTCCAATTGCACATGCTCCTGAGTTAATGTTTTCTACACTTAAATAGAGATTTTGGCAAACATGTCCTGCATCTAAAAATAAATACCGATAACCTCTTTCGCCATACCTCCAAGTCGTTCTCTCAACAACTGCAGTCCAAATAAAAGTAACTGCACACTCGCCGACAAATTTTTGCTGATAACAGGCTTTTTCCAAATCCTCTACTTTAGTCCCTTGCTTTATCGGTTTCCAAAAACTCAAATTATGCTGCCCTGCAATATAGCGGTAAATCCCCTGTTGTAAATCCTCTACATTTTGAACATATAAGTAAGTTTCTAAAGGGTGACGAGCACCAGCTGAAGGTACAGTTCTCTTAGTTACAGAGTTATTAGAAGATTTTCGTTTGATACCCTGAGTATTCCATAAAAGATACGACAATTCCACTTTAGAAAGAGGTTCTGCACTAAAATTACGAATACTTTTCCTATTACCAATAACAGTTTGTAAATGAAAATTGTGATTCATGCCCAACTCTGGGTCTGGAAGTTCAATGATATTTTCTTCTTGGGATAACTCCTTTTCAATGGGCGGTTCAGCTAAACCCTTATCTTCATCAGATTTTTTCAGGTTTTTCAATTTTGTGTATTCAATAAAATTTTTACCTATATTATCCATAAAAATATTCTACCTCCTTAATTATGTAAAAATTTTATTAGTTTACTCAACTTAACTTACATCTTAAACATCCTAACTATTTATAAGCCCCCGGTAAACAAACCGGAGGCTTTATAAATTACTCTTCTTCCATGCAAGGGTATCTATAATCTTTGGGTGGATTAAGATTTTCTTTAATAGATCTAGGGGAAATCCATCTAATTATATTCCACATTGAACCTGCTTTATCATTAGTTCCAGAAGCTCTTGCCCCACCAAAGGGCTGTTGACCAACAACAGAGCCAGTTGGTTTATCATTTATATAAAAGTTTCCTGCCGCATGAGTGAGGATGTCTTCAGCTTTTAAAAGGGCTTCTTTATCCTTGGCTATAATACTGCCAGTCAATCCATAAGGTGAGGTTTCATTACACAATTCTAGAGTCTTTTCGTATTCATTGTCTGGATATACATAAACAGTTAGCACTGGACCAAAAATTTCTTCTTCCATGGTTTTAAATTTAGGATTGTCAGTTTTGATGACAGTTGGCCAAATATAATAGCCCTCTGAGTCATCGTACTTACCTCCTGCAAGTATCTCGGCCTCATCTGAATCTTTGGCATAATCAATATATGAAGCAATCTTATCAAAAGCTTGTTTATCAATAACTGCATTAACAAAATTTGTGAAATCCTCAACGGGGCCAACTTTTAATTCTGAAACTTTTTCAATTAATTTATCTTTCATTCTTTCCCAGAGGGTTTCTGGAATGTAAGCACGACTTGCCGCTGAGCACTTTTGTCCCTGGTACTCATAAGCACCTCTGATAAGAGCGGTAATTACTTCATTTTTATCTGCAGTTGGATGAGCAACCACAAAGTCTTTGCCACCTGTTTCCCCTACAATTCTGGGATAAGTTTTATAACGGTCGATATTTTGACCAACTTCTTTCCACATATCTTTAAAGACTTCCGAAGACCCGGTAAAATGAACACCAGCTAAGTCAGGATGTTTCATAACACGGTTACCAACTAATCCACCAGATCCTGGAATGAAATTTATGACTCCAGGGGGTAGACCAGCTTCTTCAAAAATCTTCATAACAATATAATTTGAATATACTGCCGTGGAAGCTGGTTTCCACACTGATACATTGCCTGCTATTGCAGGGGCACTAGGTAGATTTCCTCCAATAGCTGTAAAGTTAAACGGTGAAACTGCAAATATAAAGCCTTCAAGAGGACGGTATTCCACCTGGTTAATTACAGTCCTTAGAGAATCTGGCTGATCCTTATAAATTTCATTTAAATAATAGGTGTTAAATTCCAGGAAATCTACTAATTCGCAAACAGCTTCAATTTCAGATTGATAGATATTTTTCCCCTGACCAAGCATAGTAGCCGCGTTTACTGTTGATCTATATGGACCTGCTATCAAAGCAGCAGCTTTTTTAAATATTTTTGCCCTTTTATCCCAGGGCATCCTTTCCCACTCGTGTTTAGCTTTAAGTGCAGCTTCTATGGCCATGTCAATTTCTTTTTCACCGGCTTTATGATATTTAGCAAGGACAGTGCTATGGTCAGTAGGCATCCGAACTTCACCAAGATCACCTGTTTTCACTTCCCGACCACCTATGATTAATGGAATCTCCGTAACTTCACCTTTCAGTTCAGTTAATTTCTCTTTAACCTCTTCCTTCTCTGGACTACCTGGAGTATAATTTAAAGGATATTCATTTCTTGGGCGAACAAATTCAAAAGCATTATTTTTAGGCATTACTACACCTCCTATAAAATTGAGTGTCTCTAATTATTTAATTCGACTTTATTCCTAAAAAACCCTTTGACTAATAGTAGATCAACAAAAAGTCAAAAATCAAACTACCGATGGTTCTAAAATTAATTCTCCTCTTTCAAAGCGATCGTAATTTAACATACTAATATCGAGTTCTGGCTCTTGTTCAAGGATAAGCTGGGCAACTAATTTTGATGTATAAGGTGCAATCATGAAACCGTGCCCGCTATAACCTGCAGAAGTATAAAAACCTTTAACTGAGGTTTCACCCAAAATCGGTTGTGCATCTGGACTCATATCATATAATCCAGCCCATTGCCGTATGATTTTAATATCCTTTAACGGCGGGAATACACTGGCAATCTTTTTGGATAATTTAATAGGAAATTTAACACTAGAATTAATGTTCAAACTTTCTGGTTCTTCGGGGTCACCATGCCCCATGAGAAAACTTCCATGAGGTACCTGCTGCATGTAAAAATCATGATAAAGCGAAACGATCATAGGACCTTGAAAAGGATCTAGCGGTTCCGAAACCATGGCTTCATGTCGCTCGGGATATATAGGAAGTTCAATCCCTGCCATTCGTCCAACTTCTTTAGCATGACCCCCGGCGGTATTTAACACCTTTTTCGTTGATATTTTTCCTTTATCTGTAATTACACCAGTTACTTCACCTCTTTCTGTTTCAATATCCCATACTTCTGTATAGGTGTAAATTTTCACTCCTAATCTCTCTGCCGCTTTTCGATAGGCTTCACTAACATGAAAAGGATTGGCATGCCCATCTTCCTCACAAATGGTCCCACCATATAGACCATTTATATTTACATGAGGGGCTATATCTTTAATTTCACCAGGAGTTAACAGTCTAGAGGGAATATTAAGATCATTTTGCAGTTTCACATTTTTCTTAAATTGTTCAAAAAGCCCTTCATCATAAGCCAAAAACAAATAACCCTTTTGTTTAAATTCTATATCGTGGTCGTAATCTAAAGTTTCTTCTAAGTTTTCAAACATCCTGACACTTTCCCTACTTAAAATACAGTTTTTTTCAGTTCCCCATTGCTGCCTTATTCCTGCTCCACACCTACCGGTAGCTCCACTTGCAATATATTCTCGCTCAACTAAAACTATATCGCTTTCTCCCATTTTGGCCAGGTTATAAGCTGTAGCTAATCCATTGATACCTCCTCCAATAATCACTACATTCGCCGTGTTATTAATCATCGAGATCACCCCTTGCTAAAGTTCCCAGCTTGACAGGTTTTAATAAAGGTCGATAAACACCGGTAGTTTCCTCAGATATAGAGCTACCTTTAACTTTTACCAATTCTTTTAATAAAGCCTCTCGGCAACTTTTTCCTTGACAGGCTCCCATACCTATTCTGCAAACTCTTTTCAATTCTTCAAAATTATTATAACCCTTATTAATCCACTCTCTCACTTCACCAAAAGTCAAATCTTCACAACGACAAAGAATAGTATCATCTGTCATGACGACCCTCCTTCACTAGTAAAAGAAATATTTCTTACGGTGTAACCATATCCTTTGGGAACTTCCAAACTCAATATATAAACTCGATTTTTTCTGCTAGATTCTCTTACTTGTGAGACTTTTACATCTGTCACGTACTTACCTTCCCTATCTAGCCCCTGAACAACTTGCCCCTTTTCAGGTAATGGTGAAAATTCGTAGGGTATTTTAACAAGATCCGTTTCTTGAGAATAAGTTTCATCAATAATAAAAATAGCTAACCCTGGACAGTAACCAACGCAAACTCCGCAACCATTACATTTATCAAAATCTACTTCTGGTAAATCATTTATATCCTCAAAGGGCTTTATAGCACCAAAATTGCAAGCTTTATTACAGGGGTCACAAGGGATTTCCTGAAAACACTCCACCATTACCACAGGTCCTTGTTCTCGCCTATGTTCGGGAGGTTTAACTTGTTCTTGTAACTTTTCCGAAGGCACACCTGTTTCGACTATTTTATCATTCATTATATTTAAACCCCCTTAGCTTTGGCTTTTTTAACTAATTGACTTTGTCCACGTCTGATAACTTGGCCCACAGGACCTCTTCTTAAGCTCATTAACTCTTCGCGAGCATTTTTAGCCCTGATCCAAAAACCTTCTTTTTGATATCCGAGGCTTTCAGCTGCAAACATACCTGCTAGCTTGCCTTCAACCATGGCAGAGCTTGCTTCCTCTACACCTGAAACATCACCTGCTACATAAATACCGCTTTTTGTAGTTTCAAAATTTTCATCCCTAATAGGAGTAAACCCTCCTAATTCTGGAACATATACAGTTTCACAACCCGCTTGTAATAATAGTTCTGCTAGTGGAGTTAACCCAACGGAAAGGCATAGCACATCAACCTCGAAATTTTGTTCACTCCCAGGAATATAGTTCCAATTATTATCTAGTTCGACAGTAGTTATTTTTTCTAAAGCATTTTCTCCGTGAACTTCCTTAACAGTGGTAGATGTATATATAGGAACTCCCTGCCTTCTGAGTTTAGAGGCATGTACTAGGTAAGCACCAATTTGTGATGCTGCCTCTAAAACACCAACAACTTCCACTCCTGCCTGAATCAATTGATAGCTAACAATAACACCAATATTTCCAGCACCTACCATAACAACTTTATCTCCGGGCTTGACTCCGTAAACATTCATCAAAGTTTGTACAGCTCCAGCCCCGTATACCCCAGGTAAGTCCCAGTTGGGAAAATGAAGAACTTTTTCTTGTGCTCCAGTAGCAACAATCATCTTTGATGGTTTTATCCTAATTATTTCCCCATTATGCTCTACTAATAAAGTACCATATTCATAATAGCCTAGAGCTGTAGCATTTATATAAACATCTATATTATCATAAGATTGCAATTGTTCTGAAAGTATTTTACCAATTTTAACTCCTCGTTCTGCTGCATATTGTTCTTCAGAGCCAAAAAACATGTGTGTTTGTTTGACAAGTTGACCACCCAAAAAGGGATCTCGTTCTAATAAAAGAACCTGTGCTCCTTCCTCAGCAGCACTTAAAGCAGCAGATAAACCGGCCGGTCCAGAACCTATAACTACTACTTCAGTATTGATCTCTTTTTTAAGTCGTAAAGTTGAAGGATCACGTAGATTAGGCGAAAGTTCTGAAAAATTGTGATTATCAGACATTTAATTCACCTCTTTCATCCTGTTTTTCCACCACCATTCCTTCTTCTAAGGGCTCAACGCACACCCGGACGTTTGGTACTCCATTCACCTTCATAGAGCATGAAGAACAGTTACCAATGGCACAGAAGAACCCCCGTGGTCTTTTATGTCTTCTACTATTCCGAAGTACTTTCACCCCTGCCGCATGAAGTGCTGAAGCAATGGTCTCACCCTTAACACCTTGGTACTTTTGGCCTTCATAATAAAAAGTAACTGTTTCATTGTTTTCAAAATTCAAAATCGGGTGATTTTTGATTCTCATATGCTCCCTCCTTTAAACTAGAATAAAGCAATTATGTGTTATTTATATATTGCAATTGCAATATTAACATCCATAATTACTGGTTTTAGACGGTTTCACCCGCCTAAAACCAGTAATCATGATTATAGTTGAAATTATTCCTTTTCTGGCAGTTCAGCTCCAGGTTGTGAAAGCTCTTGGGATCTTTCAAATTCTTCCAAAATTTCTTGACTAGGCTCATCATCAATCAAACTAAAAATAATGATTGCTACCAGTGACAAAATAAAACCAGGTACGATCTCATATAGCCCAAAGGGAGTACCCAGTATTTCCCATAAAATCACCGTCAATCCACCAACAACTATTCCTGCCAGAGCTCCGTTACGAGTAGTTCTTTTCCAAAACAAAGAAGCTATGACAGCAGGGCCAAAGGTCGCTCCAAAACCAGCCCAAGCATATTCAACTAGTTCTAATACATGGCCTTCTTCCCATGCTAAATAATATGCTATTAAAGTAATAATTAAGACAGAAATTCTTCCACCCCAAACCAACTCTTTTTCAGTGGCGTCTTTTCTCAAGAATCGCCTGTAAAAGTCTTGGGTTAAGGCACTAGAAGAAACAAGTAATTGTGAGTCCACTGTACTCATGATAGCTGCTAACACTGCTGCCAATAGAATCCCCGCAATCCACGGGTTAAAAATTAATGGAACCAATTCTAAAAAGACCCACTCAGAATCATATAGAGGTGCTTCTTCTCCAAAAATGGAAATTCCCATAAAGCCCACCATGGAAGCTCCCATCAATGTTAAAACAACCCATATCACTGCAATTAACCGAGAAGTTTTAATAGCTCTCAAAGATTTAATGGCCATAAATCTCGCTAAGATATGAGGTTGACCAAAGTATCCCAATCCCCAGGCCAAAGCCGATATAATACCAATGGCTCCAATAGGGCCTGTAGATTCCCAAAAAATATCGTCAGTGTAATTATAATTTACACCTCGAGTTATATCTAATAGATCAGGGTTTATGGAACCAATTTCTGCAAAAACATCACTCAATCCTCCAAGATGACTGACAACTCCTATAGGGGCAATGATCAGAGCAAAAAACATTAATATACCATTAACAAAGTCCAACCAGGTAACTGCAATAAATCCCCCTACAAAGGTGTAAATCAAGATAACAATAGTTCCAATAGTTAAAGCAAGATAATAATCAACACCGAGAAACGACTCAAATAATTTCCCCCCGGCAACCAAGCCAGACGCAGTATAGAACAAGAAAAATACTAAAATAAATAGAGCAGATACAATTCTTAGTACTTCACTCTTATCTCGAAATCTATTTGAGAAGAATTCGGATAATGTAATGCTGTCACCAGCTAATTCTGTATAAGCCCTGAGTTTTTTAGCAATAAACTGCCAATTAAGCATCGTTCCTGTAGCAAGACCTATACACATCCAGATACTCCACTGGCCCATGCCAGAGGCATAAGCGGCACCTGGTAATCCTAAGAGTAGCCAACCACTCATATCGCTAGCTTGAGCTGACATAGCTGCAACCCATTTATTTAAACCGCGCCCAGCCAACACATAATCATCCAAGGTATAAGTCATTTTATAGGTTATTATACCGACTATTACCATAAAGATTAAATATGCTATAAAAGTCGACATTATAGGTATGGGGACCATTATTCATTCCTCCTCTCAACAAAATAGCTAATAATGGCCCATACAATCAGTAAAGGCATAGGTACAAGTAACCAAAACCACGTAGCAGTCGTAAGAGTATACTCCACAAAAATTCCTCCCTCAGTTATAATTTTTTGTAAATTCTTTAATTTGCTACAATTATTTTTATTTCGTCTACGGTATCGTTAATTCATTGGACAAACTATTTGATTTTATATATTATTCTATTTAAATTAAAAAAATCCTTTTTAATAACTAATAAGCAATTTTTTAAATCAACAGGAGTTTATTTACGTAAAAAAGAATTATAAATTAGAATTCTACAATAGAATTCTACAATAAACCTCTTAGAGGTGTTAGACTATGATGAATCTACAAAAATCTGAGTATAAGTCAATAATCGTTACTTTTACTTTACTAATAATATTTCATCTAGTAAATTTCAATACAACGGCCATGACACGAACTACTAGAAATATTAATGAAAACTCTGAAACTATCCAGAAAGAAGATATTTCTGAGCTAGGTGATCTTAAAAATGAAATCAAAGAACTAAATGAACAGGAATTAAAAATTCAAGAAGAACTATTTCAATTATCTAGAGAAAAAGAAAAAATTAGGATTCAAAAATCCACATTAAAAAATCAGATAAATAAAATAGAACAACAAATTTCCCAATTGAACAAAGAAATATCTGAACAACAGGAACGATATCAAAAAGCTCAAGCGAATCTGGGAGACATTTTAACAACTCTTCAAAAAATGGGACCTCTCTCCTATTTAGAAGAGTTATTAGATGCGGGAAGTACTGAAGTCTTTATATCGCGTTTAAACATAATTAGAGGATTTATTTCCGATATCAGAACAACTATTGATAATCTCATTTCCAATAAAGAAGCCCTCCAAGAAAAAGAAAAAGTACTATCAAACACTTTGGATCAACAAGAACAAACAGAAAATGAGCTAAAAAATAAGTCTCAAAATTTAACGAATAAATATAAGCAACAAGAACAGATTCTAGAAGAAGTATCAGAACAGCGTCAGCAATTCGAAGACAGAATGAAACATATTAATTTAGCCTGGGAAAATGCAGTTTCCGAGTTGGATGATTTAGAACATATATTAAGTGATATTTTATCCACACACACTTTTGATGAAGAGCAAATCGAACTCAGCGGGAACATTTTCAGTATGCAAGCAAAAATTTATGAAGATACGTTTATATCAATTATTGAAAAAGAACAGGAATTAGAAAAAATAACCTTCTCATTAGATAATGATAAGGTTAAGCTAACACTTACCGAGAGTAACTCAAATGAAGAAAAGCACTTGTACCTGAATCCTGTCCCAAAAAACAATTCGTATGTGGAGTTAAAACCTACAAAATTTGAATTTTTAGGACTTGATATTGCTAGTGACCAGCTCGGGCAGCAAATAAGTAATTCAAATATTGTACTGGACTTTTCAGAGGAGTTAGCAGGCTATCGAATTAAAGAAATAAATATACAGGAAGATTACATGAAATTGCAATTGTCTTTTAATTAAAAGCACTGTTATACTTATTTGTTAATAATGTAAAATTTTCATTTGAACGATTATGCGAGTTTGACAGCACATCTTTATGAGTGAACACTAAGTAAAAGTTTTGGGAGTGGGAATTGATGATTGATATTTCTAACTTGAGCCTTGAGTACAATCACACTAAAACAATGGCTTTAAAAAATATAGATTTTTATTTAACCAAAGGTGAAATGGCCTTTTTGGTAGGTGAAAGTGGTGCAGGAAAAACCAGTTTGATTAATATTATAATGGGTAATATCAAACCAACAAGTGGTAGAGCTACTGTCAACGGGATCAGTTTAACTAATCGTGGAATCAATAAGGTACAAAAAGTTTCTTTAAGAAGACAAATTGGACCGATTTTTCAAGACTTTAAATTGTTTAAAGGAAGGTCTGTACTGGAAAATGTTTTGATTGGATTACGCGTTTTAGGCCCAATAACTGAAGAAGATAAACATCATGTAATTCAACTACTCAATCAAGTAGGATTACAAGACATGATTAACCACAAAATAGATCATTTATCTTTTGGAGAGCGACAAAGAGTAGCCATTACCAGGGCTGTTGCTAGAAAACCAGAAATAATACTTGCAGATGAACCAACAGGTAATCTAGATCAAGAAACAGCTTTTAATATCTTGAAACTCTTAGCAAGTTTCAAAAGTAACAACACAACAATTTTAATCACAACACATGCAACTCATTTACTTAAATATTTTCAGGGTCGAGTTATTACTTTGAAAAGTGGACAAGTTAGTTCTGATGATTACCTGGAAAAGGAGGAATCCAGGTGAAATCCCTTAGTAATTCACTTTTTTTCATCCAAGAATTCTTAATTTCTTGTAAACAAAATTATTTCAGTCATGCAGTTACTGTTATCAGTATTGGCTTAGCATTTACCATACTAGGTGTTATTCTGAGTTTCTGGTGGAGCGGACAAGTTTTGACTGATTACATAAAAGATCAAGGAGAAATTATGGTTTTTTATAGCGAAAATATCTCCGATAATAAAATTAATGAATTGAGCACGAATTTAAGTCAATTGAGTGGAGTGAAAAATGTTTATAATGTGGATAAAGACGAAGCAAAAGAACAAATGAATAAAATTTTAGGTGAAGAAGGAAAAATTCTTGACTATTTTGAAGACAATCCTCTATCACCCTATTTTGAAGTGAATATTTCAGTTGAAAACATAAATCATGCCATGGATAAAATATCTCAATACGATAATGTAGAGCACACACGAACCAATACTGAGGTCCTCGCTCAGATGGAATCCCTTACTAGAATATTTATTTATTTTGCATCTTTATTTGCTACTTTGACAGCTATAAGTATTATGATTATAACTTCCCATATTATCAGATTGGGTTTATTATCCCGGCAAGAGGAAATATCTACTTTACAATTATTAGGAGCTACAAGAGGATTTATAGCTATCCCCTTTGTCATGGAAGGAACTTTTTTAGGAGCCCTAGGCGGATTGACATCTGGTGGACTATTGTACATAACTTTACCTAGACTACACGAGTTGATTATTTCTGCACTACCTTTCATACCAATACCAACTGTGGTAGAACTACTTTCTACCTTAATAATTTCCTTCACCCTGTTAGGTGCATTTTTTGGCTGTGTTGGTAGTTCAATAACTTTGTTAAAAAGTAACTGGGCATAAATTTTTTTATTTATAACTCTCTACCTATTTATTTCATTCTTACAAATGATTATAATATGAGTGTACTTATTTTATTATGATTGAGATATTAAAAATAATTTCGTTTTTGAGGAGGCTGGACTAATGTTTAGACCCGACTGCGGCTGGATTGAAACAATCCATTCATGTGCCATGTTTGCAGGAAAAACCAGAGAACTTTTAAGAAGATTAGATCACTTGGGCTGGGCCCAAAAGTCTTACATATTATTTAAACCTCATAAAGATAATAGAAATGAACATAATATTGCTAAATCCCACAATGGAAATACTTTATCTGCCACCTCTGTATCTTCTCCTCAGGAAATTTTAGACATAACCATTAGAAAACAACCTGATGCGGTAGCAATTGATGAGGCACAATTTTTTGATACCAAAATTATTGATATTGTCAGCCAGCTAAGAGATCAAGGATACTGGGTTATTATAGCCGGATTATCCTCAACTTCAGAGGGGAGACCTTTTAATTCCATGCCTTATTTATTGTCTATATCCGATAATATTACGCCAATATATGGGGTTTGTGCCAAATGTGGTGGTATAGCTACTAAAACCATAGCTCTCTTTCCTAAATCCACGGATGTTGAAGTAGGTGGAAAAGAAAAATATGAACCAAGATGTAATAAATGCTGGCAAGAAGATTATAATAATACTGACGAAACTGTTGCTAATTCTTAACATATTTAAAACAAATCAATTCAATATGTTCCTATAATGCAGGATTTTTCCATTATATGTCGAAATATTAATTATCAAGTCAACTCTTCTATAAGGAGATGATATCATATGGCAAATGAATCTTTACCAAAGGAAGATCAAATCGTTATTTCCGATGAAGTTACTGCTATTATTGCAGGAATAGCTGCCAATAAAGTTGATGGCATTGCTAGTATGAGTGGTGGAGTTGTGGGGAATTTAGCTGAAAGATTAGGTGCCAAAAAAGATTTAGCTAGAGGAGTAAAAGTTGAATCAACTAATGAGGAAGCCAGCATAGAACTGAACTTGATAGTCGATTATGGAATAAAAATTCATGAAACTTGTGGAGTTGTACAAGAGAGAGTAAGAGAAGCCGTTCAAGAAATGACTGGATTAGCGGTTCCTGGAGTTTCAGTTAATGTGCAAGGAGTTAATTTAGACGAACAGATTGAACTCGAAAATACGGATTAAATTAGCCCCTTAGATACGAATTTAAAAAGGCCCTTATGGGTCTTTTTTTTTTGGGTACTATTTCATTTTCGTTGTTGATACTGAGTGTGAAAAATCATCAATTGAACTAATATGTTATGTTAGCGTTTTAACGAAAATTTTTACGATTTGACTTGATTATTTACTTCTATTTTTTTACACTTTTAATTAAGGGCTATGTTATTTAATTCATTTATTATATGAGTCTATTGTGAGCTCCTGATGTTTACTAAGGAGGAATCTATATGAAACCCGTTATTGGAATTCCAAGATCATTGATGTATCATTTTTATTCAGATAGTTTAGAATTGTTTTTCAAAGAACTGGGTTACAGCATTAAAATCTCCCCTGTTTCAAACAAGGAAATACTAAATCACGGCTCTAAACTAACCATGCTAGATAACTGTTTACCTGTAAAACTTCACTTCGGGCATGTGTTAAGCTTAATTAACAGAGTAGATTACTTATTTATTCCTCGTCTCGTTAGCCTCAAAAAAAGAGAATACATGTGCCCCAAGTTTATCGGAATTCCCGATTTAATTAAACAAACTTTTCCAGAATACTCAGCAAAATTAATTGAACCCACTATTAATTATAATGAAAACAAAACTTTTCTTAAATCTTTAACTGATATTAAAAACTCATTGGATTTATCTACATGGAAAATTTTGAAGGCTTTTTTTAAAGCAAAAACGGCTTATCATAAAACTATTAAATTCCGAAAAAAACAGTTTACTGAAAGTGTTAATTCATACAAAGCAAATTCTACCGGCCCCCGGATTGGAATAATAGGTCACGATTATGTACTAGAAGATAAGTTACTTGGAGTGCCTATCAAAAGCAAATTACATGAATTAGGATGTATTATTTACCCTTCGACTGATCTTAAATGGTTACCCCAAAAAGAAAGCGCAAAAGCAATGCCGAAAGACCTATATTGGACTAAAAACAAGGCCTTATTTGAATCTGCTATATATCTATCGAAAAAAGGTTTGATCGATGGTTTAATTCAAATTAATACTTTTCCATGTGGTCCTGATTCTGTCATCAGTGATTTAATTGATCGAAAAATTAATCACTTAAATCCTTTACCAACCATGACACTAACATTGGATGAACACACTGGGCTTTCTGGTTTACACACCCGTATTGAAGCTTTTATTGATCTTATTAATAGGAGGGGATCACGTGAACCTTACAGTCCCTCACATGGGTAGTTACTGGATCGCTAGTAAAACGCTTTTTGAAAATCTAGGTGTCAATGTGATTATCCCACCAAAAACTACTAAACGTACCATCGAACTCGGAGTCAAATATGCCCCTGAATTCGCTTGTTTTCCCTTAAAGATTACTCTGGGCAATTTCATAGAGGCTGCGGAACAAGGTGCTGATACTTTTTTAATTCCAGGTGGTATAGGTCCTTGTAGATTCGGTTTCTACGGACCCGTTCATAAAGAAATATTGAATGATCTAGGTTATCAAGCTGAACTAGTAATTGGCGAACCACCTTCTGCCGGTTTCATAAACTTAATTAAAGGCATCTCACCTTTAATTAAAAATATTTCTCTTAAAATGTTATCAGAAGCAGGAAAACTTAGTTGGACTAAACTTTTAGCTATTGATCACGTTTCTAAGAGCCTTAATGAATGGCGACCATATGAAAAAGAAAAACATTCCCTTGAAAATTTAAAAACCACTACTTTTACAAAACTTAACAAGGCCAACTCACCTGAAGAAGTAGATAAAATTAAAGAAAATTTTAACTCAGAATTGTCTCGACTCGTCACGGAAAAATCTATAAATCCCATTAGAGTAGCCATAGTTGGGGAAATTTTTTTAAATTTAGATGAAACAGCCAACCAAAAAATTGAACAAAAGTTAGGACTATTGGGAGTCGAAATTGAACGAAGTATTTATTTATCTGATTGGATCCAGGAAAATCTATTACCCGGCAAGAATCATCAAAAGGAAAAGAAACATGAGATCAAAAAACTTGCCAAGCCATACCTAAACGATTTTGTTGGGGGACATGGAAGAGAGTCTGTAGGTGAAGCTGTTCTGGCACATTTAGAAGGGCTAGATGGCGTTATTCATGTATCTCCTTTTACCTGTATGCCCGAAATCACTGCCCAGGGTGTATTACCAAAGGCTAGTAATGATTTGAATTTTCCCATTATGTCACTATCTTTTGATGAACAAACAGGTGAAGCGGGTGTTAATACTCGTCTAGAAGCTTTTATTGATTTAATCCTAAAAAAAAGACATAGTCAATCCGAACACTGCAGGATTTCTTAATGTGATATAGAAAATATCTTTAAGAGAATATTTTAAGGCAGGGGTCAAAATGAATACACTATTAAATATTCACCCTGGTCAAGATATTAAGATACACCCGTTAAATAATAGTATCTATTCAAAAGAATATCATTGCCAAGTAATTGATATTAATCAAAAAGAATTAAAAATTACTGTCCCCTACTCTGACGGCAAACTGATTCCTTTACCAACTAAAACCCAAATAAAAGTTACAGTCATGGACGAAGTATTTGAATCGGAAATTCTTTCTCGTAAATTTGGTCAAGAACAATCTCTAATCATTGCAGCTCCTCACTCCATTTTAAAAAGTAGGCATAATTCTCAAAAATCAGATCGTATAAGTACTAAAGTACTAGCTATCACAAGCGGAAAAGGTGGTGTAGGAAAAAGTAGTCTAGCAATTAACTTGGCTATCGCACTTTCAAAAAAGGGACAGAGAGTTTGTTTAGTAGATGCTGATTTAGGAATGGCCAATATTGATGTCTTATTAAAAATGACTCCAAAGTACAATCTCACTCATATATTTAACGAAGAAATAGATATTTTTGATGTCATTATTAAGGGGCCAAAAGACGTATTAGTGGTCCCAGGCGGTTCTGGTTGGCAGGATATTGCCAGTTTGAATACATTTCAATTTCAACAGCTTGTTAAAAACTTCAATAAACTGGAACAGTACACTGATATTATTATTTTTGATACCGGTGCAGGTATTGACTCTAATGTAATTAACTTCTTACTAGCTTCAGACGAGATTTTACTGGTTACCACACCAGAACCCCATGCAATTACTGATGCTTACGCTATGACTAAAGTCATAACAGAACAAAATAAGAATTTACCTGTTAAACTCATAGTGAATAAAGCAAACAGTAAAGAAGAAGGACAAGATGTGGGGAATAAAGTCAGCTTTGCAGCAAGACAATTTTTAGGGATCTCTCTTGAATATCTTGGCTTTGTTCAAGAAAGTCGACTATTTTCAAAAGCAGCTAGAAATCAACATCCCATCATAGATAAATGGCCTTTTTCACCCCCATCTAAAGAGATCACACAACTCGCTAATAATATAATAGGAAACAATCAATCTAATTCCCGAGGAATGACCGGCTTTTTAAATAAATTAGCTAGTTTATTTAAAAAATAATAAAACCGCAGTTTAAAAAAACTGCGGTTGTTATTTTGTATCTCTCCATATTAAATATTATTTATTTTAAATTAATATTCAATTCCTTCTCGTGCTCCAACGCCTTTTTGGAAATGATGTTTGATTTCTTTAACTTCACTTACTAAGTCTGCTTTTTCGATTAATTCTTCTGAAGCATTTCTTCCCGTAATAACTAATTCAACATTCTCAGGTCGTTCATTAAGTAATTCCATAACTTGTTCTACTTCAATTAAATGAAAATCTACGGCTACATTTAGCTCATCTAGAATCACCATATCATAATCCCTCGATGTCAATTTATCCATAGCTTTCTCAAAACCATCCTGAGCTAGCTCTACATCCTTAACATCAGGAGCATCTTTATTAATGAAGCCTTCACGACCTGCAAGTATCACTTCAGCTGTGGGAAATTGTTTTAGTGCCTTAATTTCGCCGTAATTTTCACTCCCTTTCATAAACTGAATTAAGCAAACTTTTCTTTGATGTCCTAAAGAACGAAAGGCAAGTCCAAAAGCAGCTGTTGTCTTACCTTTTCCGTTTCCTGTGTAAACCTGTACAGCCCCAACATTTTTTTCATCGCTAATTTTAATCAGCTCCTTTCTTATTTAATGTTTAACCATTAGCAATAGGATTATTATATTTACTATATTTTTAGTTCGAGATTTTTATCACTTTACCTGCCATCATTATAATATTTAAAAATTTTATTCATACCATGCTTATAAGAAATAGACAATGAGGGGAATATCATGAAATCAAGAGGAGAAAAAATTAGAACATTAATGTTGACATTGATCATAATATTAATATTTTCGTTATTCAAAGTGCAATCCTCTGCCATGATTGCCGGAGCCAAGCATGGTTTGACTACCTGGTGGGAAGTAATTCTCCCCGCACTACTTCCTTTTTTTATTCTTTCTGAATTTATGGTTCGATTGGGTGTAATACATTTTGGGGGCACCCTTCTAGAACCTTTAATGAGGCCTGTTTTCAATGTTCCTGGATCTGGCGCCTTTGCCTTGGTTATGGGTATGACCAGCGGCGCCCCAGTAAACGGAACTATAGCAACCCGTCTTAGAAATCTAAAAATGTTAACATCAAAAGAAGGCGAAAGATTAATAGCCTTCACATCTAATTCCAGTTTATTGTTCATGGTGAGTGCAATCCCCGTAGGCATGCTAAATAGGCCTGATCTAGGGATAATTATCGCAGGTATTCACTATACAACTAATATTATATTAGGAATAATTCTGGGGCAACTTAGCAAATATCTTGATAAGTCGTCCCAGATCAAAAGCCAGAGAAATGAATTAGCACAACCCATTGGCCTGATCTGTTTATTTCAAAAAGCCGTGAAGTCAGCAAGTGAGTATTTAGAAACAAACTACACCGGTATCCGAGATATGTCCAAAGAAATAGTCTACGATTCTATGATAAAAGTAGTATATATTGGTGGATACATTATGTTATTTTCAGTAATAATAAAGTTATTATTTGAACTGGCAATTATCGAACAACTGTATGTTAATCTTAAACATATAATACCAACAGCTTTTCGAGATATTAATTTAATTTCTTCTTTTTTTGCGGGGCTGTTTGAAACTACCGTGGGAACAGAAATGGCAGTAGAATCAAATCAAGAACTAGTCCATATTTTAGCTGTAATATCCTTTATTCTAGGTTGGGGCGGATTTTCGATTCACGCTCAGGTCATTACTGTGACGGCAGAAGCAGATTTTAGTATGAATACTTTTATAGCTACAAGATTAATTCACGGATTTCTATCAGGGCTATCTGTTTATGTAGTATTAATCTTTTTGCCTGTAGGTCAAAATTTGATTACTACAACTGCCCTTTTTGAAAGATCTGATATCTTTACTTTAATTAAACTGCTAATTTGTTACAAAGTGGCTCTAATTGGTCTATTACTTCTATTATCAATTTTAATTTTAATCTTTAAACCTGTTATCAATTGGCTGCTATCACTTATCCGGTAACAGTTCTTTGGGCAATAATTTTTTTTCATTCATTCTAAATAATACAATTAAACCAACTATTATCCCTCCCACTGCTATACTATAAAATGTTAATTGTAATCCGTATTCCAACAAGTAAGAGAATGTAATAGTTGTAGTTGCTCCTCCCAAAGATCGAGCAGATCCGTATATTGTACTCATAACTCCTCTAATTTCTTTAATTTCTACTGAAGTACTCACCATGTCAACAGAAGGCAATACAATTCCTGCCCCCACACCTAAAGCTACTATTAATGGCCAAAATAAAATCGTTTCTAAGGTATGGTAAATACCAATTAAACAAGCTGATGTTAATATAAGACCACCCCCCATAATAAAGCGAGGATTCAACTTATTATGTATTCTTTCAGCAAATAATGTGGTAAGTAACATAGCTAGAGCTGGTAAGGATATAACAACTCCCCTTAAAATCTGATTTAGTTCTAGTCTAGCTTCTAAAAAATCACTCAACCAAAACATGGTACCAATTAAAATAAATATTACCAAAAAAGCCACGAGCAAAGTGATAATTCTGGATTCATCTTTAAATTGACGAAAAGCCTTTTTCTGTTTCTCCCAATCTACCCCTTTATTCTCATTAGGTTCCTCTATAACTTTCCAGGTTGCAATAGCAACCGGTAAAGCCACAATTGGATAAATAAAAAATATGGAATACCATGTAATAAGACCAATTAAAGCACCTAAAATTGGACTAGTAACTTTCCCTAATCCGTTAGCCGTTTCTAAAAAACCCAAAGCTTTACTTCTTTCTAAGCTTTGAAAAATATCGCCAACCAGTGCTACTGATAAAAACATGGGTGTTGCCGCACCTATTCCTTGAAATAGCCTACCAACTAAAATTACCGGATAAGGTTCTTCCATTAATATAATACTTAGTCCAGCTAATAACCCCCCAAGCCCATATAATGTTAAGGATAATACAATAATTATTTTTTTTCCGAATCTATCTGCTAATATCCCACCTCCTAAATTAATTAGGGCTGATGGAAAAGAAACTATACCGACTAAGATTGCTAAATCTCTTAAAGTTAAATTTAAAGCCTGTGCCATGACAGGGAAAATAGGAAATAGTACTGTATTTACTAGGACTGTTATATAATTTGAAGCGGACAAAATTGCTACTTTAATTGCACTTATAGTTTTCAAACTTTTTTCCCCCTATTTTGACTTTGTTATTTTAAATTTCATATTTTTTAGTGTTCTCTAAGAAAGTTTTTTGCATACAAAAAGGCAGGGAAATTCATCCCTGCCTAAGCACTTTCAAAACCATTATTTATTGTTCTGGAGCATCATTAGGATATTCAAAAACTCTATTTTCCCAAGTGCGGATATACACTTTATCTCTACCTTGAGAAATCATGTATTCCGGAACTATGGGTGTCTTTCCGTGACCATCCGGTGCGTTAATAATGTAGGATGGAATTGCCATACCAGATGTATAGCCTCTCATCTTTTCTAAAATCTCTAATCCATCCTCAACTCTAGTATTGAAATGGGTTGTTCCCTTTACCTTTTTAGCATGGAAAATATAATAAGGTCTTACCATCCCCTTTAATAGCTCATGACAAAGAGTTTTCATTACATGGGGGTCATTATTAATGGTGTTGAGAAGAACTGCTTGATTACCTAAACCAACACCTGCTCTAGCTAGCTTAAAGGTCGCCTTTTTAGCTTCTGCAGTCAATTCTTTAGGGTGGTTATACTGGGTATTTACATATAAAGGTAAATGCTTAGTTAAAATGTCACAAAGATTTTGAGTTATTCTCTGAGGCATTGTAACCGGGGTCCTACTACCTAATCTTATAATTTCTACATGAGGTATTTTCCTCAATTCAGTTAAAAGCCAATCAAGAGTTTCATCTGACAACATGAATGCATCCCCGCCGGTCAATAAAACATCTCTGATTTCAGCATGATTTTTTACGTACTCTATTGACTCTTCTAGTACATCTTTAGGAGTTGGCTTATCGACCTCACCAATATTTCTTTTTCTTTGACAGTGTCGACAGTACATAGCGCACTGATTGGTGACATTTATTATTAATCTGTCAGGGTATCGCCTGGTAACATTCCCAGCCGGATTAGTAAATTCCTCGGCCATTGGATCGGTAACCCCAGCTTTATCTTTCACCTCTTGTGCAGAAGGTATGGATTGCTTTCTTACTGGACATTCTGGATCATCAGGATCCATCAAACTAGCATAATATGGTGAAACAGCCCATCTGTAATCTTTACCTACTTGTTCGATTTCTTGTCTTTCACTCTCGGTTAAATTGAGAATTTTCTCTAAAGTCTCAACATCAGATATTCTGTTTTGCAACTGCCATTTCCAGTCGCTCCAATCTTGCTCCGAAGCATTAAACAATTCCAAAATCAGACTTCGCCTTCTGGCAAGCTCATCACTAATTTTTTCTCCTGTTACAATATGTTCTCTAGCTTCTAAAAAGTCTTGAATACTGTCCTTCAGTTCTTGAGCTCTTTTGTTAGAAATAGTTCTGGCATCTTTACTCATCTGCATCCCTCCTTTACTTTTTAGATACACGAAGTTTTCCTTCTGTTAATAATTCTGCAAAATTTTAGAGATTCCTTCCTATTATTTTATCAACTACCTATTATAGCTTATTATTATTTAATCTTCATAGGATTACGAACAGGCCCATAGATTAATATAGACATGTTTTAATATAGTTAACTTTAGTTTTATCTGTTCAGGGAGGGAAATTAATTGCTAGAACTGTTTATTTTAGGTTTAATTCAGGGAATTACTGAATTTTTACCAGTCTCCAGTTCTGCCCATCTGGTAATCGGAGAAAAAATTATGGGTTTAGAATATCCAGGATTAATAGTTGAAATAACCTTGCATTTTGCATCATTTGTAGCGTTATTAATCTATTTCAATACAGAAATTTGGGATCTAATTACAAATTCTCTAAAATATCTAATAAAGAAATCTTCCTACTGCAAACAACAGTTTTCTTTGATGGTTTTTTTAATAGTTACTACTTTAATAAGTGGTATAACAGGTATAATATTGGAACAAGTGCTAGGAGAATATATTAAACATTTGGCTGTTACTGGAACGAGTTTAATAATTACTGGATGTTTATTAATACTAATAGAAAAATCTCATAAATTTCATTTTATTTTTTTAAAACAAGAACAGGATTTGTTTATTAAAGATAGCTTTTTTATGGGAATTTGTCAAGGGCTCTCTGTAATTCCAGGGATTTCTAGATCAGGAATTACAGTTATTGCAGGCATATCTCAGGGGTATTCTAAGGATTTGGCCGTTAAACTCTCTTTTTTACTGGCTTTTCCTATAATTTTAGGTTCCTTTGTTTACAAACTACCTTCATTAATACAAATTTATCAAAACACACCATCCCAAGCTATTGAAATGATTCCGGGACTCCAAGAACTAATTGTATCATTTGTTGCATGCTTACTGGCCTCTATAATTGGTATTAAAAGTTTGATCTCTTTAGTTAAAAGAAGCAAATTATCCCTATTTGCAATTTATGTTATCTTTATTGGAATTATAATCTTAGTATCCATTTCAATGTAGTAATTAATTCAAAAATTTTAAATACCATATTTTTCCGCAACAGTATTGTAAGTTAACTCTCATTTTCAATGCATCGTGCAGCGTAAGTGGCTAATCTAGTACCCTTTCTATAATTATAAGTGTTAATCGCTTTGATTAATCCTATTGTACCAATTGAAATTAAATCTTCTGGGTCTTCACCACTGTTTTCAAATTTTTTGATAACATGGGCTACTAGTCGTAGATTTCTTTCAATTAAAACTTCCCTAGCTTTATCATCACCTTGTTCTAATCTTTTAAGGTATTTGCGTTCATCTTCTGCAGATAAAGGTTGAGGAAATGAGTTGCTGCTAATATAAGAAACAAGTAAAGAAATTTCTTTGACAATTAATGATATAACTCCAATCACAGGTATCATTAAAATATAACACCTCCTCTAGTATAAGAAATGCAAGGGGTACAATTATTATATGGTCTTATCTAAAATTCGTGCCTGTCTTAAGAAATATTATTAAAATGCTAAGCTCGCCTAATCATACATTGAAAATTATAATTACCAAAAACGAAATACAACAGTGTCAATAGATTAAAATGATAGCATTTCAATGAAACTTTCAAGTCTAGTCCTCACCTGACCCGAAAAGTAATTTTGCCGATCAACACAGTCTGCATCTAAATTTAAGAAAGCTACATTTAAATCCTTAGCTTTTTGTTTAAGTAAAGGTACAGCCCCAACTGCATGTCTACATCCCCAATGTGAGAAATGAATAATCCCATCAACAGAATAATCATCAATAATTTGTTTTAAATAATCCATTCGATAGTCTAAAGGACCTACAAGTGGATTATTAATTATCTTGCGAGCTAAACTTTCATAAGGTTTTGCTGGGTCTAGAGGAGGCCAATAAACTTGATTCATCTCTTCAAAAACAATATTAACTTCCAGTTCTTGTTCTAAGATTGTAAAAATATCATTCTCGTAAAAAGGACGTAAATGAGACCACAGAATACGGGGAGCATCAGTTTTATGTTCGTTTTTTGAAGCTTTATTTTCTATTTCCTCCGCAAGTATATTATAAATGTCGGGAGTTTTTTCAAGACCTTGACAAAGGAAATGTAAATACACTAAATTTATAGCTTGGGCCCCAGGTAAAATACCAGGATACTTCTTTCTGATATTATTTAAGTATAATTGAGCCTCCCGTGCTCTGTTGGAGTTCTCAATTACCTCTTTAAGCCTTTCTTCATCCAAGGAAATATTTAAATTTTTAGTAACTTCTTTTATTAATTCTTCTAATTGTTGTGCTACATATTCTACAGCTTGTGCATCTTTCTGAGCTGGTACATCTAAAAAATAATATGGGCGGTCATATTTTTGAGATAAGTATCTAAATAATTGAGGAGCACCATCACATAAGTGAGAACTGGCCAAGAAAAAATCAGGTATTGGAAAATAATCTCTTGGCCCCCCTGCGGCAGCCACTCTATGAAAAGAACAGGCATCACGTGACATACCTTCTTTTTCGGAGTTTTTAAGGAGTTCTTGTGAGAGATTTAAAGAAGTTGCTGTAGCTGCAGCAACTTCTGGTGCAAAAGGAACACAACCTAGGGCATGCACTATTTCTTCAGGAAAAAAAGCTGTAGTAAAAGCTACTTTTTGTTCGTCATCATAAGCCTTGGCCGTCTGATCTAGACCAAGGGCAGTAAGTTCTTTAATCCCGCGGAAGGGATAGGGGTTTCTTGCCACAAACATTAATTTGGCAAGTCTATAAGCTTGAGGTGACTTAAGTGCTTTTCTACTAAAATTACCACCTATTTTTTCCTTAAAAATTTTAACGGGATCCAAAATTATCCCTCCATTCCCTATCAATTTTTACTATCATTAGATATCTAAATCTTAAACAAGTTATTCAATCTAAGTGAACCTCTCATGACTAAAGTCACGAGAGTGCGTGACGACTTTTCAAATTAAATTCATCTCATAAAAAGCTTCTACTCTAGTCTTAATTTGGCCTATCTCCCTTTCACCTAGCTCGGAATTTATTTTTAAGACTGGTATATTATATTTTGAAAATAAATCTTGTATAATTAAATAATCATAATTACTAAGATCACAGAATCCTAAATCATGATGTATAACTCCTTTTACATCAAATTGATTTATCAAATATTTTAAATAATTTACACGGCCAATATCAGGAGTAACTGTAAAGGTTCTAGGACATTCTGGCTTGTTTAAATACGATTTGGCAATTAGCCCTAGAATCTGTTGTTTTGTTAACTGTTCTAAGTGTTGGTCCTCAATATTAGCTAAATCACTTTTCATTAGATAGCGGAGTCCCATACAATTTTCTGGCATTAATGGGTAATCACTATTTTCAATTAATGATCTATTAATTTCCCTAGATATTATTCCACCTGTTAATAATATTGTAGAATTTTTATAATCTGCTCCCTGTTGAATTTGGTGTGATATAAAATCATTTACATTTTTCCTATCATTATTGGCTATTTGTATGCTTAGATCAATAATATCTTTTTGAATTCTATATAATTTATAATTAATACTTTGTAATAATTTCTGAGTTTCACTATATAACTTGAGTGATTGTTTCAAATTTTCAGTTTGTTCCTCAACAGAGTTTTTATTTGTTCTATTTTTATATAAAAAGTTATATAATTCTTCTAATTGTCTATTGTAATATTCAATACCAGTTTCACTATTTTTTCGCGGAAGGTCTAGTAAGTAAACAAACTGATCATCGGAACTCATTTCCTTAAGTACATTGTAAAGGTGTATCATGGCATTACAAGAATTAGACACTACAAAACCACTTATAAAGTCGTTATAAACTCCTTTTTCTAAAGCTGCAGCTACTTCTTTAACATAAGGACAAAAATTTGACGGTAGAGTTTTGCAGTTCCCCTTTTGATCAATCTCACCTGGCACTAATCGATAAGGTTGGAATCCAGCTGCATGGATTATTTCTTCAGGTATGTAAGTACATAACCAGGCGACTTTTTGGGTTTCTTTGCTCACCGAACCACTCCCATCCATATATTTGTCTAATCTCTTATATTATTAAGCAAAGACTAATTCGCTCGACTTTTTGCTATAAATTGTTCAGCTAATAAGGCAGCTCCTAAAGCTCCTACAGTTTGCGGTTCTTTAGGCACAAATATATTTTCCCCAGATCTATTTTCAAGGGCTGTCACTACGGCCTTATTTTTTGCAACTCCACCACTCATAGCTATAGGTGGTTCTATCTGGACTCGATCTGCCATGGTTTCTGTGCGTTCACCTATAGAATCTATCAATCCTCGAATAATTTTTTCTTTGGCATATCCTTGACCAATTAAAGAAACCACTTCTGATTCTGCAAAAACAGTACACATACTGGTGACTGGTACTTGTTCTCCCTGTCGTTTACCAATATCTACAAATTCTTCAAGTTCTACTTCCAAGGCACTGGCCATGACTTCTAGAAATCTGCCAGTTCCGGCCGCACATTTATCATTCATAATGAAGTCCTCAACAGTCCCATCAGGAGCTAATTTTATCGCTTTACTGTCTTGACCACCAATATCAATAACTGTCCTCATATCAGGGTTTAAATAGTACATCCCCTTGGCATGACAAGTTATTTCAGTAATCTGTTTATCGGCAAAAGGAGTAGCTACTCTTCCGTAACCGGTACTAACTATGTAACCTACCTCTTCTTTTTGTACTCCCGCTTTATCAAGGGCTTTGTTAAATGACTCTTCACTAGCCTTTTTACTGTTTGACCCTGTTGCTGAAATCACTTGTGATGTAATTTGATTATTCTGAACAATAACGACTTCAGTTGATAAAGATCCAATATCTATTCCTGCTGCTATTGACATAAACTCCCCTCCTTTGATTTAACTATAATTTAAATAATTTATTACAAGTAATCGGCCTACCTTAATGGCAAGCCGATCACTTTTTAACTTATAATAATATGCACTTTTCCAACAATAATAATTTAAAAAAATCTAATATATTGTGATGTCTTTAATTAATAAGAAATCCTGTCCCAATTACCTTGAAAAAAACCGTCATAAAAAGCAGTTATGGTCTGACGTTCACTAATCAATAAATCCCTAAACTGAAATAATCTAGGTAATTCAAAAACAGCTTCTCTTTTTAGAATTAATCGTAATAGCCTGTCTAAATTTTCGTATCCAATCTGTTCCCACAAATCGAAAATTTTCTGCTCTATCTCTAGTTTCGCTCCCGCTTTATCTAATAATCTCTGACGATAATTATCTATTTCTCCCTCATTAATTGCATTGATAGCTTCTTTTCCAGTAAATAAGGCCAGGTCTATTCCCCCTCCGTGAAGGGGGGAAGAAAAGCCACCACTATCTCCAGCTAAAATTATATTATCAAATACTAGTTCATCTAGGGGTTTAGTGGGTATAACACCACCAGTTTTACGCACTTTTTTACAGTTTTGCAGTCCTTCTCTATGAATAATATTATGTAATTCTCGCTTTAGACGTTTTTTCAAAGTCTCTGGGTACTTATTATTTTGAGGAAAAATTCCCAGGCCAACATTGGCAAAATCTTTAGATTTAGGAAATATCCAGTAATAACCTAAATAATCAGGACTTACACCTACTTTCAACTCACCTAGCTGATTTTGGAAATTACCAAATAATGTTATTTGATGTGCGTAAGCCCAATAGTTTTTGTAAACATGGCTAAAACCTTTAGAAATAGATGTTGTAGAAGGAATCCCTGTACAATCAATCACCCAATCATAGTTTTGGCTTATACTTACCAAATCTGTAGGATTAACGGGACAATTCTCTTTGACATCTACCCCTAATGCCATGGCCTCTTCCTTCAACCCTTTTTGCCAAGTTTGGCGATCAATCATCCAAAGATTTACATTAGAACAATCTACTTTGTATTCATCTTTAACTTTTATATGTAGACAATCAACTTTAAATAATGCTCCATGAGAAGGAGGGCCGAATAGTTTCATTGAATCATAAAAACCTTCGGCACATTTAATGTTTTCTCCAACCTTATTTTTTTCGAATAAAGTTACACTCAATCCTTGTTGGGCCCCTTGGATAGATGCGGCTAACCCCGCTGGACCGCCCCCTAAGACTGCCACTGTAACTCCTGCTCCCAAAGTATCACCACTTTCTATTAACTAATCGGACTTAAATTTATAATATCGAAAACCGCTTTAAAACTCAACCCAGAATTTTACGTATCAATGAATTAGGTTCACAATCTACATTCAACGGAACTGTAACAACTTCTTTGGGATGTGGAGCAGCTTGACTTTTTTTACCTTCACTATTGATTATCTCGTTTATGACAAATTCACCATAAGTTTTGTTAGGTCCTATTATTTCTATGCGATCACCAATTTGAAAATGATTCCTCTGCTGAATAGTTAAATATCCATCTTGACTGTTTAAAACGATTCCCACAAAATCGCGATTTGATTGTCTTGGCTCTTTAGTATATTCTTGATCAGTTTCATCAGGTGAGCCAAAATAAAAACCAGTACTAAAAGGTCTTGTAGAAGCTTTCTTTAATTCTTCTTCCCATTCTCTTTTAAAACTATAGTTATCAGGATCGGAAAGATATGCATTAATAGCTTTTCGATAAGCTCTTACTACAGTAGCAACGTAATGTACACTCTTCATACGTCCTTCTATTTTGAAGTTTTTAATCCCTGCATCTATAAGTTCAGGAATATGCCTAATCATACATAAATCTTTGGAACTCATAATTTTGGTACCTTCCTGATCTTCAGTTATTGGCAGGTACTCCCCCGGACGCTCACGTTCCATAAGATAATACTGCCATCTACAAGGATGAGCGCATTCACCTCTATTTGCATCTCTATTGGCCAAATAATTGGATAGTAAGCACCTACCTGAGTACGAAATACACATTGCCCCGTGGACAAAAGTTTCAAATTCTATATTAGATTCCATTCTATGAATTTGTTCTATTTCCGCTAAACTTAGCTCTCGAGCTAGAATAATTCGATTTATACCTTGATCTTTCCAAAATTTAGCAGATCTCCAGTTTGTACAGTTAGCTTGAGTCGATAAGTGAATTTCCATCTCTGGTACAGTTTCTTTGCAGATTCTAAGTATACCAGGATCAGATATTATTATGGCATCTACCCCTATTGATTGTAATTCCTTTAAATACTCTTCTAAACCTTCTAAATCCTCGTTGTGTGGAAAGATATTAACTGTAATATAAACCTTTCTACCGCGCGAATGAGCATAATCAACGCCCGCTCTCATATCCTCTCTTGAAAAATTACCGGCAAAAGCCCTTAATCCGTAAGATTTCCCACCTAAATATACGGCATCTGCTCCGTAATCAATAGCAAATTTAAGTTTTTCTAGATTGCCAGCAGGAGCTAAAAGTTCTAAGGGATTTTGATTTTGTTCAACTTTAGATTTACCTTTATATTCGATAGTCATTTTTTTCCTCCCTTCATCAATAATATATTTAATCAGCTCTAACTCTTTCTTTAGCCTGCAAATGTTCTTGATACGTTTCTGAAAACACATGAGTTCTACTTCCATCATGTTTTGCAACAAAAAACAAATAATCGTGTTCCTTGGGGTCTAGAGCTGCTTCAATAGAAGCACGACCTGGTGATGCAATTGGTCCAGGTGGTAATCCGGAATTTTGGTATGTATTGTATGGTGTTTCAATTTGAGTGTCTGCATCAGAAAGTACGGGTTTGTTTTCCTGAAGAACATATTCCACTGTTGCGCAGGCTTCTAAGCGCATATTGTTCTCCAATCTATTTAGGAAAACCCCTGCTACCTTGCCACGCTCATCGTCAATTACTGCCTCTCTTTCTACAATCGAAGCAATAGTTATCAATTCATGGATATTAAATCCTTGGTGTTCTTTCTTTTCTTGATAACTTTCGTCAAATACTTCATTAAATTGATCTAACATTCTTTTCACTACTTCTTCTTCACTAATATCCTCCTGGACTTGATAAGTATCGGGATATAGAAAACCTTCTAATGGAAACTTAACATGCTCTTCTGCTAACCCCTCTAGGAACCAATAATCCCACTCTTCAGGTTCTGAGAATAATTCAAGAAATTTATCTTTATCACCTAATCCTTGACTTTCAAGCCTTTGAGCTACCTGATCAGCTCTAAGGCCTTCTGGGATTGTAAATCTAATACTCCGATCGATAACATCGCCCTGGGCAAGCTTAATCAATACCTCCTCGGGAGCAATCTCATCCTCGAATAAATATTCACCCGCTTGTAATTGAGCATCGTAACCAGAAAACCTGGCATAATATCTAAACAAAGTTGCATCTCTAATGATGCCATTATCTTCTAAAATATCGGCAACCTGTCTTAAATTACTTCCCCTGGGAATTTCAATTTCAATTTCTTCGTCAATATCTACTGATTGTAAGCCACTGTAAATATAAAAATATATCCCTGCTGAGCCTAATAAAATAGCAGCCATAAATCCTGTTATCAAGTATATCATCATTTTTTTTCGCTGGCTAAAATAATTTTTTAAAGAAAACTGAGCCATTGATAACTCCTCCCCAATATCAACTAATAGAACCCTCGTCCTAATTATACCATAAAAAAAATAGAGCCCTAAGGCTCTATTTTAATTTTAATAGATTTAATCTAATTCTTCCATCTTCTGTTCATAGGCCTCTTTGACTCGTTCCCACTCATCATCATCTTCGACAGTAGTCAACATGTATTCACCATTTTCATCCTGCTCTACTCTCATGATTACTGCTTCATCAGCCTCTTCAGGATATTTGTCCTGTTGCTCCTGGGTAGGAAGCAATACGACATAATCATTATCCTGTTCTTTGAAAAAGTCATAAACCTCAAAATTATGTCGCTCTCCTTTATCATCTTCCAAGACAATCACCTGATTGTTATCTTCATTGGCCAACAATGATCCCTCCTAAATTCTTAATTATTATTTTTATTTACCTGTCTATCCAGGTATGTTTGCAAAATATTGACGGCTGCCAGTTTATCAATAACTTGTTTTCTCTTTTTTCTAGAAACATCGGCTTCTAACAATGTCTGCTCGGCCATGCGAGAAGTTAACCTTTCATCTACGGTTTCAATAGGGATGTCAACTTCTTGTTCAAGAGATTTAATAAAATCCATTATCTGATCAGCCATTTGTCCCAAACTCCCATTCATATTCTTGGGTAGTCCAACTATCAACTTACTCACTTGATAGTCTTCTATCAACTTAGTAACTTGTTCAATATCTTTTTCTAAAGATTGTCTTTTGATAACTGTCTTCCCTTGGGCAGTTAGTTGTAACGCATCACTTACCGCCACTCCTATTGTAGCTTCGCCAAGGTCAAAACCCATAATTCTCATGAATATCACCTAATTTACGAAATATATTGTACCCGCATACCAAATTATCTATACATGTAACTTTACCACATAAAACCAAATTAGGAAAGGGAATTATTCTCTAAATAAGATTTTAAAATTCTTTCCAACAACTCATCTCTTTCCCTTTGCCTGATAACTGATCTGGCATTGCGATGATTGGTAATATAAGTAGGGTCACCACTCATAAAATATCCAACCAACTGATTTATAGGATTGTAGCCTTTCTCCTCCAAAGCATTATACACTTGCTGCAAAATCTCGCGAATTTCCTGATTATCATCCTGGGGAATATTATACCTCATGGTTTTTCCTATAGATTTATCATTAGGGCTTTTTGACATTCTATCACCTCTTTATTTAATGCTCCATTATCTAATTCTGCAAAAACTTTAAAATTCCTGTCAATAAATAACGGTTAAATTTATCGCATCTTGTCTTCTATCATTAGCTATGACTAAGTTGGTTTCTAACTAAAGTTTCTACTTTCATAATTGCTTCATTGAGCTTATCAGGTTCTTTACCACCTGCTTGTGCCATATCTGGACGGCCTCCACCACCGCCCCCTGTTATCTTAGCTACTTCTTTAACTATATTCCCAGCATGAACACCTTTTTCAACAAGGTCTTTAGTGACCATTGCTACAAATAACGCTTTGTTGTTTGTAGAACTTCCTAATACTACCACACCACTGTCAAGTTTATTTTTTACGCGTTCAGATAAATCTCTCAGACTATCTGCATCAAAATCATTTAACTGGTTAGCAACAAGTTTAAAATCAGATATATCTTTACTTTGAGCTAATAAATCATCGACTTTAAAGGTAAATATTTGATTTTTTAGTTTTTCTATTTCCTTGTCTTTTGCTTTAAAATCTTCTAGGAACTCTTGGGTTTTTTCAACTACTTTGTTTTCTTCTGTTTTTAATAGTTCAGCAATATCTTGAATCTGCTCTGCTTTTTGATCCAAATATTCAAGGGCGTGTTGGCCGGTTAAGGCCTCCAACCTTCTGACTCCCGCACCCACACTGGTTTGATTATCAATTTTAAATAAACCTAGCTCACCTGTGGCTGTTGCATGAGTACCTCCACATAGTTCAACGGCAGGTCCTATTTCAATCACTCGTACTTCTTGCTCATATTTATCTTCAAATAGGGCAACAGCGCCTAATTCTTTAGCTTCTTCCAAGTCGGTATTTATCACTCTAACTCTGGAATTTTCTCTAATTAATTTATTAACCTCAAGTTCAATCTGTTTGATTTCATCTTCAGATAAAGGAGCAAAATGAGTAAAATCAAATCTTAAACGATCTGGAGCCACTAAAGAACCAGCCTGTTCCACATGGGCTCCTACGACTTTTTTAAGAGCATAATGCAACATATGAGTCGCACTGTGGTTTTTCATTATATCTTTTCGCCGTTGATAATCAACTTTACCACTGACCTTGTCACCAGTACGAAGCTGTCCATCAGTCACTTTCACTTGTAAAACTGTTTGGTCATACCCGTTTACAGAGCTATTCTTAACATGAGCTCTACCATTATCTGAAAAGATTTCCCCTGTGTCACCTATTTGACCACCACTTTCACCGTAAAAGGGTGTAGGATTGATCAAAATTTGAACTTCTTCTCCTTCTTGTACCTCTTTAAGTAAGTCATCATTTTTGTGATCTATAATCCCGATAATTTGTGACTCTTGTTCTAGATTATCATAGCCAGTAAATTCAACTTTTTGGTCCTGAAATTGCTTCATAGCATTTGATTCAGTTAGCATACCTTCTGATTCCTGTTGAGCCTTTCTTGCCTGTTCTCTCTGTCTATTAAGTTCTTCCTGAAAGCCTTGTTCATCTAAAGTATAACCGTTTTCTTGCACTATTTCTCTAGTTAATTCAAGAGGAAATCCGTATGTATCATATAATTTAAAAGCATCTGATCCCTCTAAGGTGTTCTTGCCTTGTTTGTTCATATTCTCCAAGAATTCATTCAAAATACCTAATCCTTGATCAACTGTTTTATTAAAACGGTCTTCCTCGATCTCAACAATTTTTTTGATGTATTCTCTACGTTCTTCTAGCTCAGGATAAGCTTCTTTCATAATGTCTATTACCAGATCAACTCCATCACTCATAAATGTATCTTTTATTCCCAATAATTTGCCATGACGGCTAGCTCTTCTTAAGATTCTTCTTAAAACATATCCTCTACCTTCATTAGCAGGTAACACACCATCACCAACGATGAAAGTAACACTTCGTAAATGTTCAGTAATTATTCTTAATGAAATATCTTTGTCATTATCCTCTCCATAATTAACTCCACTCAACTGGATAACATGATCTAAGATAGGCTTAATTATATCTATTTCGTAAATGGAAGGAACGTCCTGTAATAAAACGGCCAATCTCTCTAAACCTGCTCCTGTATCAATGTTTTTTTGTTTTAATGTTGTGTAGTTACCTTCTTCATCTCTGTTGAACTGGGTAAAAACCAGATTCCAAATTTCTAAATAACGATCACAATCGCAACCTGGTTTACAATCAGGAGAATCACATCCGTATTCAGCACCTCGATCGTAATGAATTTCAGAACATGGACCACACGGCCCTGTTCCTATTTCCCAAAAGTTATCTTCTTTACCTAATCTCACTATTCGTTCATGAGGTATCCCCACTTCGTCATGCCATATATCGTATGCTTCGTCATCATCCAGGTATACACTAGCCCATAATTTTTCCGGAGATAGACTTAGCCATTCAGTACAAAATTCATATCCCCAGAATATCGCTTCTCTTTTAAAATAATCTCCGAAGGAAAAGTTACCTAGCATTTCAAAAAAAGTAGCATGACGAGCTGTAATTCCAACCTCTTCAATATCCGGTGTTCTAACACATTTTTGGCTAGTTGCCATTCTAGGGGATGGTGGAGTTTTTTCGCCAGTAAAATACGGTTTTAAAGGTGCCATACCAGCTCCAATTAGTAAAATACTAGGATCATTTTCGGGAATTATCGAATAACTTTTCCTCACATAGTGATCTTTTGTTTCAAAAAACTCCAGAAATTTCTTTCTAATCTCATGGGTTCTCATAAAACTACCCCCTTATTAAATTTTGGTTATGATATACCGGGTTAACAACAAAGCTTATAATTAATCATGTCATGCAAAACAACAAAAAATCCTCGTTCCCACAAGGGACGAGGATTACTCGCGGTACCACCCTAATTACTGGCATAACCAGTCGCTTTTTCGGTGTATTAATCACCCTGGTTTAATAACGATAACCAACCGTCTCGGCCTACAACCTTACGACCTTTTAAGGCTTCGACCGACCTCTCCAGGGTGGCATTATAGGTCCAAAACCCTCTCAGCCAGTGACCAACTAGTTAATACTTAATAAAAAATAACTAAAATTACACTGGGGTTTATTCTCTGGGAACCAGTTATAGCCCCTTCATTGAGGTTACTTATCTAGATTTTCTTATATTATATTAATTGGCCTTTAGTGTGTCAAGTTATCACTCTTTTTCGGCTAACCAAAAATCGAAAGCCAAGTGCCTTACTACTACTCTAGTTATAGCTAAAACTGGTACAGCTAAAATCATTCCCAAAATACCAAAAAATTGTCCACCAGCTATTAAAACAGTTATTACTGCTAGAGGATGAATTGCTAGATTTTTTCCAAAAACTTGTGGTGCAACTATTTGACTTTCAATTTGTTGAATAATAGTTATCAGAATAATAACTTTTATAGCCAGAGTTGGAGTCTGTAATAGAGCAACTACTGTTGAAGGTATAGCGCCAATAAATGGCCCAAAGTAGGGAATTATATTAGTTATACCCGCAAAAATTCCTAAAACTAAGGCAAAATCAACTCCGAGTATCATTAATCCCAAGTAAGTCAATAGCCCTATAAATCCACAGATAATGATTTGGCTTCTAATGTAAGCTCCAATTGTTCTATTAATATCCCTAAAAGCAAATAAAAACCTTTTACGAAATCTTCCAGGAATTAAGAAACTCAGGTTTTTCTTGATTAAATCAGTATCCTTTAAGAAATAGAATAAAATAATTGGAAAAGCAACTAAGCTCAAGAAATGCCCAAAGATATTCAATGCAAATGCCAGTAAACTCTCTACATCAACTATTCTATCCAAATATTCCGTTAGTTCGGTCTCAGCTTCAGCAATATTTTCCCTAATTGTCTCTGTTACCATAATTGGCAAATCGTGTCTTTCAATCCACAATTCAAGGTCCATTAAAAAGAATTGTATGTCTCTAGCATATTGTGGAGCTATAGAAATTAATTTTTGCACTTCATTGACAATAGTTGCAAAAGCTCTACCACCAACAAAAACTAGAAAACTGCCAATTATTGCGTATAAAATCAATATGGCTAAAATCCTAGGGATTTTGTTCTCTTCCATATAGTCTACAGCTGGTTTTAAAATATAGGCAACAACAAAGGCAAACAGAAAGGGTAATAGAAAGTTAATTATTTGACTTCGTAAAATAACTGCTGTAGATAATAACCAATATAGTACCGCGAAAATTATTATTACAATCAAAACCGATGTTGTCGCCAGACCAATTTTTTTCATCCATCTTCTATCTTCAAAATCCATGCTAGTTTCCCCACTCCCTTTAATGAAAACACTGATACTTGACTAACACTTTCTCCCCTATCTATAGCGATAATTAGATATTGTTTCGTCTTGACCTCTCACTCCTTGAAAGTTTTCATCATAAGTGTTATCAATATTTGAATTTCCAGAGCTACTTTTGGCAGCTAAATATAAACCTGCCATAGCACCTAGTATGCCTCCTGTTACTAAACCTCGTATATATCCACCACCAAGCATTGATTCATCTCCTCCTGCTATACATATATTAGATTTAGTTTCCTAGATATTATACTTTTTCTTCACCAAGTGAGGATAAGGTACCATCATCCTCGATACTGTATAAGCGATATCTGTGTTTTCCAGTCATACTAAATTCTATACAACAATGCCAACAATAATATTGATTAGCTCCAACTTTACCAATATCTACTCTATTACATACTGGACAATACGTAACCATAATATCCCCTCCAAATTAGTCTTTTAACCTTATTATTCCTTGTGGAGGGGACAGTTATTCTAACTTAAAGAGAAGAAGTTATGAAAAGTTTTGCTATTTTTTCGTGGTCGCCTTAAGTATAGTACCACCGCCAATCACCAAATCATCTTGGTAAAAAGTAACCCCTTGACCTGGAGTTACTGCCTCTACGGGTTGGTTAAATTTAACCAATAGTTGATCATTTCCATAGGGCTGAAGTGTTGAGGATACATTTCTTGAATTATATCTAATCTTACATTCAATATCAATTGAATTTTCAATTTGTTCATATGGAATTAAATTGATCTCTTCTGCAATCAACCCATCCGAGTATAATTCTTCTTTATCCCCAACTATGAGGGCATTATTATCTGCATCGATATCAATAACATACACTGGTCTACCTAATGAAATGCCTAAACCTCGTCTCTGTCCTATGGTGTAAAAGGCAATTCCCTTATGCTCACCCAGTTTATTTCCCTGGGCGTCAAGGATAGGACCAGGATTAATGTGTTCAGGTACTACAGATTGAAGAAACTCTCCATAATCGTTATTGGGAACAAAACAAATTTCTTGGCTATCTGGTTTATCAGCCACGCCAAGCTCGTTTTGTTCAGCAATATTTCTTACATCTTCTTTGTAATAATCACCTAAGGGAAATAATGTACGGGCCAGCTGCTCTTGGGTTAATTGCGATAACATATAACTCTGATCTTTGGTTTTGTCTTTACCACGGTACAGTAAATATCTGTTTTTAAGATTATCATATACAATTTTTGAATAATGACCAGTCGCAATATAATCGCATTCTAAAGCCATTGCGCGTTTCAAAAATTCTTCCCATTTAATAAATCTATTACATGCTATACACGGATTTGGTGTTCGTCCCTGTAAATACTCGTCGATAAAATTCTTTACAACCCAATCGTAAAAGGGTTCTTTAAAGTTCAATACATAAAAAGGTATTCCAATTTTATCGGCAACTCTCTTGGCGTCGTGGACAGCAGCTAGTGAACAACAACCTTTCACATTTTGTTCATAAAGCTCTTCATCTTCTTCCCTGTACCAAATTCGCATATGAGCACCGATCACTTCATAACCTTGTTCTTTTAACATTAAAGCAGCAACTGAGCTATCTACCCCACCGCTCATTGCCACTAAAACTCTATTACTCATCATCATCACCACGCTTATCCCAAAACCTGTTCAAACGTTGTTTTATTTCTTTTTCTTTACCATTCTCCGTTGGATGATAATATATTCTATCTTGAAATTCCTCAGGTAAATATGACTGATGAACAAAATTTTCAGGGTATTTATGAGGATATTGATAACCCTTTCCATGTCCAAGTTCCTTTGCTCCTTGATAATGTGAATCTTTTAAATGTTGAGGTACTTGATCATGACCTCCTTGTTCAACTTCTGAAATAGCTTTTAATATCCCTTTGTAACTACTATTACTTTTGGGAGCTGAAGCTAAATAAGTAACACCCTGTGCCAAAGTCAACCTTCCTTCTGGTAAGCCCAGTCTTTCTACTGACTGATATACTGACAATGCAAGCTGTAAAGCCATAGGATCTGCATTACCTATATCTTCACTGGCAAAAATTAACATTCTTCGGGCTATAAATAAAGGATCTTCTCCTGCAGATAACATCCTGGCTAACCAGTATAAACCTGCGTCTGGATCAGAACCGCGTAGAGATTTAATAAAAGCAGAAATGACATCATAGTGATAGTCCCCATCTCGATCATAATATACAGCTTTTTTTTGGATTGATTCTTCAGCCACTTCTTTAGTAATAATTCTCGTCCCATTTTCATTGGGGACAGTAGTTAATACAGCCAATTCTAGTGCATTTAATGCAATTCGAATATCTCCATTAGAACAATCAGTCAGATGCTGCAATGCATCTTGATTTATTTCAACATTATAATTACCTAAACCTTTCTCTTCATCCTGCAAGGATCTACGTAGTAAAGTCTCAATTTCTTGAATCCCCAGTTGTTCTAGCTTAAATATTCGGGATCTAGAGAGAAGAGGATTATTAACTGTAAAATACGGATTTTCAGTAGTAGCTCCAATTAATGTGATTGTCCCATCTTCCACATATGGAAGTAGTGCATCTTGTTGACTCTTATTAAATCTATGAATTTCATCTATAAACATAATTGTACCTTTACTATAATAACTTCTATTCTCCTTAGATTTTTCCACCACTTCCCGTAAATCCTTGACACCGCTAGTGACAGCATTCAATTGATAGAAATATTTTTCTGTGTTTTCGGCGATAATCTTAGCTATAGTAGTTTTTCCAGAACCAGGAGGGCCATAAAGTACGATTGAAGTAAGTCGATCGGCTTCAATGGCCCTTCGTAATAATTTGCCTTTTCCTAAGATTTGTTCCTGTCCCACGAAGTCGTCAAGGCTACGAGGCCGCATCCTGTCCGCCAGCGGAGTGTCATTAAACTTTTTTTCTTCTAAATTATAATTAAACAGATCCATATCCATGATGAACTACCCCTTCTTTATCTACTTCCTGTTCACGCGCTTTTTTGTACAGAGCATATTCAAACTGAATTTTCTTTAACTGACAATCGAGCTGGTTTGGCATTTCGATTGAGTTATTAGCTTTTAGGGCACTAGCATGACAACCTCCACCACATAAAAATTTAGCCCAGCAATCATAGCAATCGTTTTTATTTATCAAATTGTTAGTTTTGAATTTCTTAGAAATATCAGAGTTTAAGCTATTCTCAGCTACATGACCCATGGAATATTCTTCCATATCAACAAATTGATGACATGGATATAAATTTCCTCCAGGGTCAACAGCCAAATAATCAAAACCTGCTCCACACCCTGTAATTCTTTTGGTAGTACATGGTCCATTATTAAGATCTAGGTTAAAGTGAAAAAAGTTAATCTCTGAAGAGTTATTTCTTGTTAAACTGTTTTCAACTATCTTTAAGTATTCACTTTTCAACTTACTTAAATAATGTTCATTTAAACTAAAACTTGAATTCTCTTCACCAGTAACAGGTTCTAAAGATATCCTGCTAAAACCTAAATCAGCAATATGAAACACATCCTCGGAAAAATCTAAGTTTTTGCGAGTGTAAGTTCCCCTGATATAATACTCACAGTAATCGTGAGCCTGCATTTTATTTAATAATTTTTTAAAAGCAGGTAAAATCTTTTCGTAGGTACTATTACCTGCCAGATCAGTTCTATAATTATCATGGATTTCTTTTCTTCCATCTAAACTCATAACTACGGCAAAACGATTTGAAACTAAAAAATCAATAATTGAATCAGTTAATGCAAGTCCATTGGTAGTTAAAGTAAATTTAAAATGCTTCCCATGCTTGTTAGCTAACTCCTTTGCATGAGCAACGCATTTTTCAATTACCGGAAAATTTAATAAAGGTTCTCCACCAAAGAAATCTATCTCTAAGTTTTTTCTGTCTCCAGAATTATTCACTAAAAATTCAACAGCTTGTTTTGCAGTATCGATATCCATATAGCTTATATCATGGGAATAAGATCCACCTTCAGCAAAACAGTAACTACAACGCATATTACAATCATGAGCAGGGTGTACGCATAGAGCTTTGATACCAGACTTTCCTATATTTTTTTCATCCACAGGATATTGTAGTTCAGAAAAGATTAAACCTTGTTCATAAAGCATCTTCAATTCCGTGATAGTTTCTTCTATTTGATTAGCATCTTGATAATTAAGATTACTAAGCCTAATTATGTCCTCTATTTCAGAGTTGATCAACTCTGAAAAGCTTTCTTTTGTGAGTAATCCCCTATCACCTATATTTTGTCGGGCTTCTTCAATTATCTGATAACAAGTTTTACTGATCTCTAAAAAAGTCTCTGCATTTGTGTCAAATAAAAAGTATCTATCAGCTACATTGAATATGTGAATTAAGGGTTTAAAATTTCTCATGCTGTTCAACTCACTTTCAATTTTCAATTCGTTTTCATTATCACCTTATATCATTTATTTTTGCTCGCATGCCTGATTTCCTACAGTACATGAAGTCTTGCAAGCAGACTGACAAGAAGCTTGACACTCACCGCATCCAGTTTTATTATTATCTGTTGTTTTTGCTTCTGAAATAATTTTTATATGTTTCATTATTACACCTCCTAAAGTATTCTTGTTAAGAAAAGGCCTACATTCAGCGTAGGCCTAATTCAATTAGTCTTACTCTTCATTTTCAAAAACTTTGTTAAGTTCTTCCAACAACTTGTCCGCATCGGCTCCATGTACCATAGCAGCCTGTTCAACGGTTTCTCCTGCTGCTGAAGGACAGCCTAAACACTGCATACCGTGCTTCATAAAGACTTCAGCTGTTTTAGGATTTTTCTTTAAAACTTCACTGATAGTCATATCTTTGGTTACTTTTTCTGACAAAGTCATTACCTCCCAACTAATTTACATAATTTTAACACCTGAACTCTGTTAACATTTTACTTTCTTATTATCAAGCGGTCAAGGGGTGATTCAACTCAATAAATAAGCCGGGTATTCCCCGGCAAAAGTTGATTCTAATATTATGTTTCCACAATCAAGTCCCACTTATTAAAAGACAAATAATTTCTAAGCCATCAACTGATATTTATCCCTAATATACCACCTACTGCTCCTATAACAAAAGCTAGTAATGCTCTAGAAATTAACTGAAGACCGTATACAATTTGTACACCTAAAACCAGGCTCAAAATAAACAAACCCAAGAAATAAAGAAGACCACAAATCCCTCCATTGAGCCATCCTTTATACCCAATTTTTCCTGCGGCATAGATACTCCCAATTAATACACTGATGATACTCGTAATATACGTAAGATAGGGCATTACTGCTTCTGGTAGTGGAGTGAACGTAAACATGAGACTGGCTAGTACAAAAACAACTAGAGTTATACAATAAGCCAGAATCACTCCTAGCACCAAAGGAGAGTTCAATAAACTTTCAGAGCTTCCTTGAGCTTTATTTGAGCCCGCAGAACTGTTCCTCATTCGAGCCATCCCCATCACCTCCTAGCAAGGCTAGTAAATATTTATGTGAGATGATGGAGGATTATGTTTCGATAACGATTACACTTGTCTTATTATTATTTGTTTTCGTCATTAACCACTGATTGGATCCCGAACTTAGACATGGTTATAGATAAGTTTTCCGCAATTTTTAAAGTTAGCTGATCCTCTTTGATATCTTTGATGGTACCATGAATTCCACCAATGGTAATCACCTTATCGTTCTTTTTCAAATTATCAAGCATTTCCTGTCTTTCTCGCTGCTGCTTTTGTTGTGGTCTGATAAGCAAGAAGTAAAAAATTGCAATTAAAATAATCAGCGGTAAAAACGAACCCACTACTTCTGGCATGAGAGTATTCCTCCTTAATTAAATATTAATTTTGATAATTTTTATAAAAAGAATCCCGCCAGGCTAGAAAATTATCATCTGCTATTGCCTGACGTAGTTCCTTTATTAACTTTATCAGAAAAAACAAATTATGCCAAGTCAGTAATCTAAATCCAAGGATTTCATTTGCTTTTATTAAGTGCCTTAGATAAGCTCTTGAATAATTTTGACATACATAACAATCACAATCTTCTTCTATTGGTTGAAAATCTCTTTGAAATACAGCATTTCTAACAGTTAAATTCCCAAATCTAGTCATAGCAGTACCATTTCGTGCTACTCTTGTAGGATAAACACAGTCAAACATATCTATACCCATTCTAACTGCTTCTATTATATAATCAGGTGTACCAACCCCCATCAAATATCGGGGCTTTTCTTCCGGTAGATAAGGAATTGTTGTATTAAGTACTTCAAGCATCATTTCTTTAGGTTCACCTACACTTAATCCACCTACTGCATAACCTGGGAAATCTAATTCTGTTGTTTTTAAAGCACTTTCTTTTCTTAATTCGGGATACATACCACCCTGAACTATACCAAACAAGGCTTGTTTTTCAGGGTGTTTTTGATGTTGTAAGCATCTTTTGCTCCACCGGATAGTACGGTCCATTGATTCTTTAACATAATCGTATTCGGCTGGATAGGGTGGACATTCATCAAAGACCATCATTATGTCAGAACCCAAATCCTCCTGAATTTCAATAGATTTTTCAGGTGTCATAAACAGTTTTGAACCGTCTATATGTGAACGAAATTCAACACCCTGTTCTGATATTTGTCTTAGTTTACCCAGACTAAATACCTGAAACCCCCCACTATCAGTAAGTATGGGTCTATCCCAATTCATGAATTTGTGAAGTCCGTCTGCTTCCCTAACAATGTCATTTCCTGGTCGCAAATGCAAATGATACGTATTACCTAATATTATTTCAGCGTCTAAGTTCTTTAACTCTTCTGGTGTCATGGTTTTTACAGTAGCTTGGGTTCCCACAGGCATAAAAACTGGAGTTTGAATTTCACCACGAGGAGTTTTGAGCTTTCCCAGTCTAGCCCTGGATTCCGATGATGTTTGTTCTAATTGATAACTTATAGCCAATAATTTCACCTGCCTGTAGTCATTTCATTAAAAAAATCTAAAATCATTACATTTTAATTGTTCAATCTTTTTATTCTAACTTTAGATATGAATTCTTGATTCATATCCAATATAGTTAACTTTGCATCCCCTACAGTAAAAGTTAAGTTTTCTACGAGTTGCCTTCTTTCTTCCTCAGAAAGCTTATGCAATAATTGATTGATCGTAGTTTCACTGGGATCCTGAAGTATATTGACCCCTGCAATTTTATTAGCATCTTTTATAAAAGTATTTCCACCAACAATAACTGATTCATACGGCTCAAAATGATCAATAAATAAGTATTTTCTAATCATAAAAACTCCCGCTAATGCTATGACACCTAAGACTAGCTCATATGTATTTTCCGTATAAACTAGTAATTTCCTAGCAATAGCAAGAAAGAAGATCTCTACTATTGTTCCAGGCCGTTTTATCAACAACATTTCACTGAGTTCCAGCGCTATCACAAAAATCAATATTAAACTAATAAAATTTCTAAAATTATCGTAAATATTTTCACCAAAAAAATTTTGATAAAAATTCCCTGTCACAATATAAAGGTACAATCCCAACACTACCCCGACTAACAAAGCCAGTGCCACAAATTTTTCGATAACTGAAGCTGCTTTGATCAGTAATTCATTAATTTCTTTATTCCATTTCATTCGCATTTTCCAGCGCTCCTTGTAATAACTAAATCGCCAATTTAATTTTTGGCTGAATGTTGATAACTGTAACAATATCAACAACTAACTATAACAGTGCCAGTACCTAATTTTTAATAAACATGGCATCTCCAAAACTGAAAAACCGGTATCTTTCCTCTATGGCAGCTTGATAAGCGCTCATTATTAAATCTTTGCCAGCAAATGCACTTACTAACATTAACAATGTAGATTTAGGCAAATGAAAATTAGTTAGCATAGCGTCAACTACTTTAAATTCGTATCCGGGGTAGATAAATATGTCTGTCCAACCTTTTCCAGGCTGAACTAAACCATCGTCAGTTTTAACTGTCTCCAAAGTACGAACTACTGTTGTACCTACAGCAATCACTCTATTACCCCTTTGTTTTGCTTGATTAATTTTTTTGGCTGTTTCTTCTGGGAGTTGATAATATTCAGCATGCATTTCGTGTTCTTCAATATTAGGAGTTTCTACAGGCCTAAAAGTACCTAGGCCTACGTGTAAAGTTAATTCGGCTACCTCTCCACCTTGATCCTTAATATCACTTATGATTTCTGGTGTGAAATGTAACCCAGCTGTAGGAGCCGCTACTGACCCACTTTCCTTGGCGTACACAGTCTGATATCGTTCGGGATCCTCTAATTCCTCCTTTATATATGGAGGCAAAGGCATTTGACCCAATTGGTCCAATACCTGTTGAAAATTTCCTTGGTAATAAAATTTGACTCTTCGACTACCTTCAGGAGTGATATCTAAAATTTCTGCTTCCAAAGTTTCTTGACCAAATTCGAATACATTCCCGGGTTTAGCACGCTTACCCGGTTTAACCAGCACTTCCCATTCATCTTTACCCTCTAAGGGGTGAAGTAGCACCATTTCCAGTTTTCCACCTGTCTGTTTTTTGTTACCAAATAATCTGGCAGGTATTACTCTACTATTATTAATTACAAACAGATCTCCATCCTTTACGTACTGTGGTAATTTTTCAAAATGGTTGTGCTGGACATCTGATGAATTAATTGAAACTACCATTAATCTGGATTTAGATCTATTAGCAAGTGGTTTCTGTGCGATTAATTCTTCTGGAAGTTCATAATTAAATTCTTCTAATTTCATATTACAACCCCATTTACTATTTTATTTTATTCAATTATTATTTGATCACTGTAATAGTGGTTTAAAATTTCCCTGTAATTATAACCTTCAAGGGCCATTCCGTGGGCACCCCATTGGGACATACCTAATCCATGTCCAAACCCTTTCCCTGAAAAAGTAAACTGGAGAATTTTTCTTACCTCCCTTATTCCATTGCCACTTTTTATATAGTATTCTTGCTGACTTTCTGTGACTTCTTTAGGGATACTACTATCTGCGGAAACAGCGTATAACTGATCTCTTTCTACATATTTTTTTTGTCTACCTGTTCCTGTTTTTATAGAAACTTCTGTATCTTCTCTATTAGAAGTTTTTTCGAATTTAGTACTTTTCAAACCCATAGGGGTTCTGTTTTTATCTCCGAATATCTTTTCCTCACCTTTTGTCCCTCTATAAATTAATTCTTTAACTCGTCCTGCTGATGTTCGTTCTAATATCTCAATATCCTTTAATTCTCCTAAATCATAGTCTTCATTTAGCTTTTCAGAAATTTTCTCTCGAGAAATCTGTTTTTCCCAATTGTAAATATCAGAATTACTATCTTCAGCTTCTTCATCCCATGAGCTTTCGACTGAGCTTAAATAAGGAATAGCAGATCCCCATACATTTTCAGGATCTTCAGTTTTCCCACCTGAGTTAGAATGATAAAGTGCATTTATCACATCACCATTATAATAAATTGCTTCTCCCATTGTACTGTTAACAGCTTCTGTAGTTTTAGAATTTTCAGCTTGATAACCTTTATATACTTGTGAATTTTGACAATCAGTCAAGTCAAAATCATTATAATTGTTGTTTTGCTGTGAATAAATAGCATAAGTTCTAGAAGCTACGGCCTGAGCTTTTAAGGCTTCTATATCCCAGGAACTATAGGTTTCTGAGGGAACGACACTTTTAAGATAGTCTTCTAATCCCACAACATTAGTAACCATAAATCCGTTATCTTTAAGTCTTAGTTTCATCTTACCACGATAAGAACGATTATTATTTTCAAGTTCAATTGGATTTCCATTACCATGAATTATAATTTCTTCTATCTGAGAAGAGTCTTTCTGTGAACTACTTTTCTGATATGTATCATTTCCTTCTGTAAAATCCTTCAAAGATACAGTTGCAAATTCCGTCCTGTATTTTCCTCCAATTTTACTAGCTATACCTTTGTGGTCAGTTAAATAATTTTTAATTAAGGATTCATCAACTGTTTCATTAAAACTTCCAATTAATAGACCTTTGGAACCTTCTTTTACTAAATTAGTTTCAAGAAAAGTTTTATCACTGATAAGTTCTTTTAATTTCATTAATTCTGTTTCCGAATAATCACCTGTCAAGAGAATTGATATTTTACCAGGTCTATCAATAGTAATCACTTCAGTATTGTCTTTATTCCTATAAAATCCAGGACCGTAAATTTTGAAATCATCCATATTTATATCATATTTATTGATCAAAGAAAAAGCTGTTGTTAATTGATCAATTTCAGTTAGAAGAGCCCATTTATCACCAAAAGAAATTGTATGCAATGAATCTAAGTCATTAAATTCATCTTTACGTTGTTCAATCATTTGTTTATCTTGACTTTTTTCTAAAATAACTAAATAATCACCCTGATAAGAATATCCTTTTTTAGATAATCTATCATTTATAATTTTCATGATTGAATTTATTGCATCAAGTTCTGTTAGCTCCATTTCTAAATATTTAGCACCAGACTCTTGAATAGTAGTTATGTTAGTTATTTCTTCTTGGGATTCTACTTTTGATTCTAGTTCACTTATTTGTTTAGAACTTATCGGGCCTATTTTCATTGGATAAGTAATTGAAATTGAGCTCCCTTGATTGAATTCATCGATAGTTTCACCATTAATTAGTAATCGATTACTTTTTTTCTCAATATTTACACCATCTGCACCATTAGAAACTGGTATAGCAGTTCCGTTCAATTTTATTTCTAAGTCTGTATTGTTGTAAACGGGCTCAAGCTTTATACTTGATTCCAAATCATCTTCCCTGTGAAGTATTCCGACCTCAACTTCATCCAAATTTGATGTAATTCCTGGACTATCAGCAGATACCGATACATCATAATTTAGACCTATAAATACAATAGAAAATAATAAAATTAAAGTGATCAAACTAGTTGTTCTAACCACTGAATCTCCTCCTTAATTTATCTTCGGATTATAAAAGTCAGGATCAATGACAAGATAATACTTATTATAATTGAAGTAGTTAATGGGAAAAAGAAAGTGACATTACCGCGTTGAATAAAAATATCTCCTGGTAACTTACCAATATTGCCTAATTTAGATATCAAAGTGACAACTCCACCCATGACTAAGAATAGTATTCCAAAGGTTATTAGTAGTCGACCAAATTGATCAAACATTGATACCACCTCAGGTGAAATAATTTAGATACAATATTAGGAATTAATTTAGAAATAACTTAAAACTTATTTTAGAATTAAGTAAGTGATCTGAGTCCACCTAAAATAATTTTTGCTGCTCTGGTGAGTCATCAGAAAGGCCTAAGTAATTCTTAGCTGCCTTAGTTAGTACACGTCCTCTAGGTGTACGCTGTAAAAAACCTAATTGTAGCAAAAATGGTTCATAAACATCTTCAATAGTTTCAGCTTCTTCACTAATGGCAGCAGCAATAGTATCAAGGCCAACGGGGCCACCACTAAATTTATTATAAATTGTATGCATCAATCTTCTATCAATCTCATCTAATCCGTAAGAATCCACTTCGAGCATTTCCAAAGCTTTATCAGCAACTTCTGCTGTGATTTTGTTATCGGCTTTAACTTGAGCATAATCCCTGGCACGTTTCAATAATCTATTGGCTATCCGAGGAGTGCCGCGAGAACTTTGAGCTAGTTTTTTGGCCCCTTCTTCAGTAATTTCTATTCCCAAAATGTCTGCTGATCGAGTCACAATTTGACAAAGATCTTGCATTGAATAAAAATCCAGTCTATTTACAACTCCAAACCTATCTCTTAAAGGACTAGATAGACTACCAGCTCTAGTAGTTGCTCCCACTAAGGTAAAGGGAGCTAAATCAAGGCGCAAGCTCCTAGCACTTGGTCCCTTTCCTACCATAATATCTATCGAAAAATCTTCTAAAGCAGGATAAAGAATTTCTTCCACGCTTCTAGGCAAGCGGTGTATTTCATCAATAAACAAGACATCCCGTTCTTCTAAATTTGTTAAAATAGCAGCTAAATCTCCAGGCCTCTCAATGGCAGGCCCTGATGTCACATGAATATTCACACCCATTTGTTCTGCAATTATATGGGCTAAAGTAGTTTTTCCCAATCCTGGAGGGCCGTATAATAGCACATGATCTAAAGCTTCAGAACGCTCAACTGCAGCTTTAATAAAAATCTCTAGATTAGTCTTTACTTTTTCTTGACCAATATAGTCATCAAATTTTCTTGGACGCAAATCGCTATCCAGTTGATAGTCTTCCCCCACTTGCTGGCGAGTAATAATTCTTTCATCTGAGGACATTATTTTTCCTCCTCATCATTTCGTGTTTAATTTTTGTAAAGCTAATCGCAAGAGTTCTTCCATATCTTGCCCTTCCGTTATTTGTCCTTGAATTGCATCAACTGTTTTTTCAATTTCCCGATTAGTATAACCTAAACTGCTTAAAGCAGCTTTTAATTCATCAAGATGTTTGTGTCTGGTACTAATGCCTAATTTTTCACCTGTATTATCCAGTTTTTCTGATGCAGATATATCTTGATAAGCATCTTTGGATGTTATATCTTTAACTTTTTCTTTTAATTCCAAAATAATCCTTTGAGCTGATTTTTTACCAATTCCAGGAACTTTCGTTAACTGATTAACCTGATCATTAAGTACAGATAAATAAAATTCTGTAGGTGGTATAGTCCCTACTAAAGCTAAAGCAATTTTAGGGCCTATTCCGGAAACATTCATAATCAATTCAAAAACTGCCAACTGTTCACCACTAGTAAACCCATACAAAGTCATAGCATCTTCTCGAACAGATAAATATGTATGTAAGTCAATTTCCTGTCCAGGATCCGGTATCTCCTCTTGACAATTATCAGGAATGTATATTTTGTATCCTAAACCTCCGGCCATAACCACACAATAATCAGGTGTAATTTCTAACATCTCGCCTCTTATTCTAGTGATCACTTCTATCCCCTCACCATCTAGTTCAATTTTATAATCTAGTTCTCAAGCGGTATGCCTGGGAATGGCACAATGACACAGCCAGGGCATCTGCGGCATCATCAGGCTTAGGAATCTTATCTAAACTTAGAATCTGTTTAACCATTTTTTGCACTTGTTCCTTAGAAGCCGAACCATAACCGCAAACTCCCTGTTTAACTTGTAAAGGAGTATACTCAAAGATTTCTAAATTGTTATGAGCTGCTGCAAGCATTAGTACCCCTTTGGCTTGTCCCACCTTCATCGCTGTCTTAGAGTTCTTGGCAAAAAATAAACTTTCTACAGCTACAGTATTCGGTGAAAATTCACTTATCAAGTTTGAAACTCCTTGATAAATTGATTCCAGGCGCTTTGTAGCACTTTCGTCACTATATGTACGTAAAACACCGCATGCAAGACATTCTAATTTAGTACCTTTAGCATGTATTATACCATACCCACATGCTGCTATTCCAGGATCTAACCCCATTATAATCATAGTAAATCCACCCCAACATTTTTCCTGTTTTTTAATAGATCGATTTATTAGCTGGTATAGCTCTCCAGTATTTTATTTTTTTCTTCTTCACTTTCAAACTTAATACCTTCTTTGAGTTCATTGAAATATACATCTTTCACCTGATATCTAGTAACTTCTACTAATTCCCCTTCCGGAGGTTCTCCTCTATATATGGCAATTTTGTTTTGATAGATCCCCACATACCCTACAAAATCTGAGTTGACCTTTTCTACAATTTCTTCATGCTTCTCATATTTTTCTCCGTAGTATGCCAAAGTCACACTTTCTTGGCTGAATTCTTCCAATTTCCAATCATCGGGTAAAAAATCAGTCAGTTCTTCTTCTGTATAACCTATAAAGTCCATCCGTTCGAAAATTTCCGGGGGATACTCTTGAGAATAATGCTTTTCAGTACCACATTCTGTAAATTTTTTAATATAGTTGATTTCAGTATCCTCATCTATTGCTATTTCTTCAGTTTTTGTACCGTTACCTGGCCCTACTTGGCTGGCAATCAAAAATATTATAATGACAAGCACAGCACCTGTACCAATTATTTGCTTCTGATTAAGTTTAAGAGATTTTTTAAAGTTCATAAAAATTTCCCCCCAATCTGAAAAGAGATACACCTAAAAGGTATCCTTCCCAGATACTGGGGGGATTATTCTCACTTAACCTGTTTCCATTAAAGAATCATCAATGTCAAAGTTAGCATAAACATTTTGAACATCATCATGATCTTCCAGCTCTTCCATTAGCTGTAGGACTTTCTTGGCTTCTTCACCTTCAACTTTTACAGTATTGCTTGGTATCATAGTCACTTCTTTATATGATAACGGAACTTCTTCGTTTTCTAATGCTTCTCTCACTTGTTCAAAATCTTGTGGAGTAGTTACGATTTCAATGCTGTTATTATCGGATTTGAAGTCTTCAGCCCCGGCTTCCGCAGTTAATAACATCAGTTCTTCTTCATCAATGTTTTCAGCTTGTTCTTTATCTATAGTAATTAAACCTTTACGGTCAAACATCCAAGCAACACAACCATCTTCACCCAGATTACCATCATTCTTTGTAAAAATATGACGTACTTCAGAAGCTGTTCTATTTTTATTATCTGTCATGGCATCCAAGAATATAGCAACTCCTCCTGGACCGTAACCTTCATAGGATATCTCTTCATAATTAAATCCTTTGAGTTCTCCTGTGCCCTTTTTAATTGCTCGCTCTATATTATCATTAGGCATATTATTTTCTTTTGCCTTTTGAACAGCCATTCTTAAACGAAAGTTCTTTTCAGGGTCTCCTCCACCCTCTTTCGCGGCAACAATAATTTCTTTTGAAAGTTTACTAAAAAGTTTGCCACGCTTCTCGTCTACTCTGGCTTTTTTGTGCTTAATATTTGCCCACTTTGAATGTCCTGCCAAAATTATCCCCCCTTTTAAATTTGATAATACAATCTAAATAATGTTCGCATAAAAATTACTAATAACAATCATTCAATGTTACAAGACTTAATTCAATGATTCTTTCGGTGTATATATAGGGGGCATAGAACGTTTGTGTGCATTTATTCTTTCTAGTCTTTCAATCTTATTCTTTACATCTTTAGATATCTGTTCCCCTTTGAAATATTTCTCCAGTTCATCGTAAGTAAAACCCATCTCATCTTCGTCGGTCTGGCCTGATATTATACCTGCTGTTGGTGGTCGTTTAATCAGGCGTTCGGGTATCTCTAATTGACGAGCAAGTGCATACACTTCCATTTTAGTAAACGTAGCTATTGGTAATAAATCGGCAGCCCCATCACCATACTTAGTAAAGTACCCTAAAATCAATTCACTTTTGTTAGAAGTTCCTAAAACTAGATATTTATAGGTTTGCGCATAATAATATAATACAGTCATCCTAAGTCGTGGCTTAATATTAGCAAGAGCCATTTTGGAAGTGCTCTCTGTATCATCCAATTTTCCTACCATTGAATCGTAAGTTTCGGATAGGTCTAAATTTTTCACGTTAATATTATGATGTTCAGCAAATAATAAAGCATCCTCTTCATCTCTGGGTTCACTATAACATGGCATAATCACACCTAATGTATCTTCAGGGAAAACTCTTTTTGATAAAGCGGCCACTACCGCAGAATCAATCCCACCACTAAGTCCAGTTACAGTGCCTTTGCAGCCTGCTTCTTCAACTTGTTGCTTGATCCAATCACTAACCGATTCCACCATCATTTCAGCTTTTGAATGCGTGTCCACGTACAAGCTAGTCAACCCCTTTTCGAGCCATTTTAACATTTTTCCAGTAAGTCATGTTCCATTTTACATCATATTCTACATGTATGCAACGAAAACAAAAGAGCCCTCATTGGAGGGCTCTTAGTTCTTGTTCAAACGTTATTTTATTTCTTCAAATTTTGCGGTAAAGAATCTTAATACTGGTGGTTCATAAGCAAATCGTAAACCTTTGATTTTTTCTCTATTTTCATAAAGATTGATAATCGAGTCCGCAACAACGTCCATATGCGCATAAGTGTAAACTCTTCTAGGAATAGTTAATCTAACTGTTTCTAATTTGGGGAAAATATTGTTGCCATCTTTATCTCTTCCAGCAGAAACAGTACCTCTTTCCATAGTCCTTACTCCAGAATCTCTATAAATATTAGCAGCCAAGGCCTGGGCTGGAAATTCTTCTCTAGGTAAATGGGACAAGAATCTCTCGGCATCTACAAATATTGCATGACCACCGATAGGTTTGACAATTGGAACTCCGCCAGCCTCTAGCTTCTCTCCTAAATACCTTACCTGATTGACTCTGTGACTAATGTAGTGATAATCTAGTGATTCATATATTCCTCTCGCCATGGCTTCCATATCTCTTCCTGCCATTCCACCATAAGTGGGCATTCCCTCGTACACAACAACTAGTTGAGTAGCTCTTTGATATAGCTCTTCGTCATTCATAGCCAAGAAACCACCAATATTTACTAAGGGATCTTTTTTACCACTCATAGTAGCTCCGTCACCATAACTCATCATTTCTTTTAAAATTTCAGCAATGGATTTATCCTGATACCCTTCTTCTCTTTCTTTGATAAAGTAAGCATTTTCCACACAACGAGTAGCATCAAACATTACTTTTATACCATATTTATCAGATATTTCTTTAACCTTGCGTAAATTTTCCATGCTAACAGGCTGTCCACCCGCCATATTTACAGTAACTGCAACACAGATATATGGAATTCGTTCCGGACCTACTTCATCAATCAAAGCTTGATATTTTTCTAGGTCTACATTTCCCTTAAAAGGATGCTCAGCTTGTGAATCATGTGCCTTGTCAATTATCACATCTCTAAAAGTACCTCCGGCAAATTCTTGATGGGCCTTAGTAGTTGTAAAATACATATTTCCTGGGATGTAATCTCCCTCTTTAATCATGATCTGAGATAAAATGTTTTCTGCGCCCCTACCTTGATGAGTTGGAACTACATATTCGAAACCAAAACATTCTTGTACTGCTTTTTCTAAGTTATACCAGTTTTTACTTCCGGCATAAGCCTCATCACCCATCATAAGACCTGCCCATTGATAATCACTCATGGCATTAGTTCCGCTGTCAGTTAATAAATCGATGTAAACATCTTTAGAATCTAATAGGAAAGTGTTGAACCCTGCTTTTTGTATAGCCTCTTCTCGCTCTTCTTTTGTAGTCATTTTGATTGGCTCTACTGTTTTAATTCTGAAAGGTTCTGCTTGAAACTCTCTTGACATGTAAATAACCTCCTTAGTGTATTAATTATATAAACCCTATTATCAAGGGCTTAGCTAAGCAAACAACTATCATAATTCTTTTTCGGCAGCCACTTCATCTAGATAATTGTAAATTGTATATCTAGAAACATTTAACTCTTTAGCTAGCAAATCAATTGAACCTTTAATTTGGAAAATTCTATGGCGATCAAGATAACGGATTACTTCCAACTTTTCTTCCTTTGAAAGCAGATTCACAGGTTTGTCTAAAGAGCCAATACTTTTGTCTATCATTACCTTTAAAAAATCGTTAACATTTTCGGGGAATTTTTCTCTTTCTTCTTCTTTATCTATCTGAATTAAATTTTCCAAAAAGGTTAGTGCCATTTTTGGTGACGTTAGATCCATATTTATACATAAAGCTCCGATCAGGTCATTACATTCATCGGTCAATAAAATAGTAGTGGATTTTAAATCTTTGCCATCTTTACTTCTCGTTTTATAATTAAAAAGTTTATTGTTATGTTCTCGTTTTTCTTTTTCTTGATTAAGTATTTCTGATAGATAGTCTGTAGGTGGACCACCGATACCCCGACTTGTAACATGTCCATTAGCTATTGCCACAATGCTCGTATGAGCTTGATTAATATCATGTAAAACCACTTCACAATGTTTACCGAAAGTTGTTGCAATACCTTCGACAATTGGCAAAAAGGGTTTTAACTTTTCTGAAATTTCATTGTAATTTACTTCCATAATAGTTTCCTCCTATATCTTTCCTATCATAACTATAATTTATAATACCAAAGCATTTCCAAAATGTCAACAAAGCTTACAAAATTTTAGTAATTCAACGGTTTTTGGCTTTAAAGCTTTACTCTATTTAAGTAATAATTTGTATTAAGTTTTTTCAGAGCCACTAAACAGTTAAAGGCCCCCCTAATAGGAGGGCCTTTTAATGGTTGGGAACAGATTTTATCAGGTTTAGTGTGAGTTTAGTTCATTCTTCCCGGCTGATTCATAGATCCGGGTTGAGTCATAGTTCCAACTTGACTCATAACCTGATTTTCAATAGCACGGAATTCTTGATTAATCTGATTGCACATTGATTGAATTTGTTGTAATTGTTGTGAAGCTTGTGCTTCTAGTTGACTTAGATATTCAAGTCTTCTGTAATTATCTTGTTCAATTTGATACAATTGATCAATTTCCTGTCTGTTTTGCTGTTCTGCTTGAGTTAATTGACCTGCAAGCTGGTTAATCTGGTCAATATTCTGTCTGCAGCGATTTAGCTGACTTTGAATCTGCTGAACATTGGCACCACTAACTCCTTGACCAAAGTTTTGGCCGTAACTATATCTTGTGCCACCATATCCACTGGTGGTGCCACCATATCCTCCGGTTGGTACAGTTTGATACATTGTTTGAGATCCTTGGGTTGGCATTTGACTTGTACCATACTGGCCACCTTGACCAAATTGGCCACCCTGAGGGGTTATTGAAGTACCTGGTTGAGGTGCATTTCCAACACTATAGCCTTGATACCTGGAAGTGTGATAAGCATCTGGGTTATACTGACTAGGTTTTTGCCCTCCGCTATATCCTTGATATCGGCTGGTGTGGTAATCATGTGGTTGGCTACCACCTATATTTGGATTTTGCACCTGTTGAGTCTGTCCTCTGTAACTTCCTTGAGTAGGACCATACTGTCCACTTTGATATCTTGGTCCTTGATAATTTGCCATTACTTCACCACCTCCTGTTTAGTTTTCTTATCTTTTGTTTCCACTTCTATTATTTGTTAATTTACTTCTATTTATAAATCCAATTTTTGGTTTTAACTTTGCGAGTGTAACTCATCTATGCTAGTATGAGTACTGATTAATAAATCTCGGAATGTAAATATATTTAGTGGGAGGTTTAAACAAATGTCAGAACAAGTTGAGATGCCTGATTTTCCTGTTATAGATTTTCACATTCATCTACCTGTACAACGAAAAAAACCAAATAAGTCACGATCAAGTCACCCAGCTATACAAAATCATAGAAAGAAATTACAAGAAAAATTTTTTGAGAAATGGGGATTTGATAAACCTAATGGTGAAGTCTACAGTCCTGAGAAGGTTGCAGAGCTTTGGTACAAAGAAAAAGAATATTATGGTCTAGAAAAAGTTAATGCCGTTACAGCAGGTTTTGATAATGATACTTTAGCAAATATAATTAGCTTATATCCCGAATCTTTTATTGGTTTTACACATCACGATATTCAAGAATCTAATTCATTTGAGGAATTACAACGGGGCATAGAAGAATTGGGATTATCGGGTCATAAAATGTTAGCACCATTTATGGAACGTCCCTTTAACGACCCCGAATTTGAACCTTTTTGGAAATATCTTAATGATAATAAACTGCCAGTGATAATTCACTTTGGAATTGTTGGAGGCCCCGGCGGTTTAGCCACTTATAAATATATAAATCCCTTTTCAATTTTTGAAGTAGCCCGTTCATATCCCGATATTCCAATAATCATTCCTCATTTTGGAGCAGGCTATTTCCAAGAAGTGCTCCACCTAGCTTGGAGCCTTCCCAATATTTACGTTGATTCATCTGGATCCAATCAATGGCTTGACTGGATGGTTTATGACATGAGTTTAAAAGACGTATTCAAAAAGTCATTAAAAACTCTAGGGCCAGAAAGAATGATTTTTGGAACAGATTCTAGTTGGTTCCCAAGAGGATTTAGCTATAAATACCTAAAAGTCCAATGGAAAATTCTAGAGGACCTTGGTGTCAGTAAAAAAGACCAAGAACTCTTTTTCTCTGGAAATGCTAACAGGCTTTTAAATAACTCACTTTAGTATTCTTTTAAGCATAAGTAATTTTATTCATAATCAAAAAATAAACTCCACACCTAAAAAAGGTGTGGAGTTATTAAACAAGTTAATTTGAAAATTAAGTTTACAAACACTTAATTATTTTTAGGTTCTTTTTCTGGATCCTCGCCCATCTGTTTAAGCACTTGTTTTCTAATCCCTTTTAAATATTCCTGTCTTAATTTTTGCTGTTCTTGTTGTTCTTCATCAGTTAAACCTGATTCTTTTTGTTTCTTGTATAGCTCATTAATTCTATTTATTAAATCTTGAGAGATCAATATTTCACCTCCTGACTTGTTGAACCCATCAATCCCCAATCATAATTTTGATGGCTTATTACGTTTACAAATTCACCTTTTTTATTAGTTAGATTAGTACCCTTTGTTTCAAATCTAACCAAACAATAGTTTTCCGAAAAACCTTCACCCAAAATTTTATCAGATGTTTCATAATTTCGCTCATACAAAACCCGCAACCTGGTATTTAAGTTTTCCTGATAAAATCTTCTAGCAAGTTTTTGACCCAACTCTTTCATTTCTTCAGTCCTCGCTCTTTTGATATCAGGACGAACCTGAACATTAAAGCTTGCAGCTAGTGTTTTAGGGCGAGGTGAATAGGGAAAAACATGTAGCTTGCTTAACTTCAATTCTTCTACAAATTCCATGGTAGCTTTATGATCTTCTTCCTTCTCTCCAGGAAAACCAACTATCAAATCTGTCATGATGCCCACGCCGGGAAGTAATGTCTTGGCCTTTTCCACTATCCTGGCAAAATCATCGGTAGTATACTTTCTGTTCATTAGTTTAAGTATTCTATCACTGCCACTCTGAAGAGGCAAGTACAGATAATTACAAATTTTGTCGTGTTCTTTCATGGCATATAAAAGTTCCTCAGTCATTTCCAAAGGTTCTAAAGAACTTATCCTAATCCTATAATCGTCATAAGGTAATGTAGCCAGCTCAGAAACAAGCATGGGCAAATCTATAAATTTATAAGAGTGCTTTGATTGACCTTTCACATCTTTACCATATAAGCCCATATTTGTTCCAGCTAATATAATCTCTTGATAGCCCTCTTCCAGATAAGATTTTACCTGTTGTTTGATTTGTCGAAACTCTCTACTCTTGGGACGACCACGCGCCAGAGTAACTATACAGTAACTACATGATTGGTCACAACCTTCTTGTATTTTTATAGCAGGCCTAATTTTATCAGGTCTTATTTCATTATTATCTTGGGGAAAATTATGAAATTGATTTAAATCTAATTCCTGGCCAACTAGTTTTTCAATAGCTTTTTCTCGATTTCGCGTACCTATAATTAAATCTATTTCAGGTATTTTTTCTTTAATTTCTTCGTATTCCATCTCACCATAACAACCGACTAAACAAACCCAGGCATCTGGATTTCCCTTTTTTGCTTTTCTGGCTTCTTTTCTTGACTTTCTTGCAGCATTTTGGGTAACGGTACAGGAATTAATAATATATATATCGGCAGTATCATCTCCAGTTCCAGTTTCACTATACCCAGCTTGATGAAGTCTGGCTCTCATTAAATCACTTTCTGACTGGTTAAGAGGACATCCTAAAGTTATGATTTTAAATGATTTATTTTTTTCACCTATAATCATTTTGAGCCTTCCTCCACTAGGTTCTTATGTTTTTTATTTTTTAAATCCTGAAGGCATTATACAAAAAAACAGGTGTTTAAGCAATTAAGTTTTCTTTAAGCTCTCAAATTGCTTGGTGAGATCTCTTATTCTTTCTTTTAATTCATTGACATACTTCCACAGCTAAAGCAGTGAGCTTTCTGCTGCTGTTTAGCGTAATTCTCCGTAAAGTTTAAAATACTAGTTTTTCCTTTAATTTTAATGAATTGTCCCTGTCTTCTCCAGGATATGTAAACCATACATTTTTTTCAAAATTATCGTCTAAACCGTTTAATCGTCCTACTGCCTGTTCTTGATTTTCATTATAATAAACTTTTCCTATAATTTCAGTTGCACCATTTTCAACTTTTGTGAGATAGGAGTCCGAAGTTGTAGAATCAAACTCCATATCAAAAAGCAAAAACTTTTTATCTTCAATTTCTAAAAAACCACTAAATTCATCCGCACTTGTTAATGAGTACGTATAAGAACCATCTATCCTAATATAAGTTTCTTCTGTCCACTCGGGAACATCCGGATCAAATAACAATACTTTTTCCCTTGTCTCTATACCTGTTGTATGACTATAACCTAAAACTATAAAAAAAGCAATTATAGCCAGCCCTATTGTAAAATATCGAACTTTAATCTAAAAACCCCCCCTAGTTCCTAGTTATTATTCTTTTTAATAATACAATTCTATTTATTCGTTCCTAAGCGATGACTTGAGTTTAAATTGAGTACTAAGATAATGTCAACAAGGATAAGTTGAGATAAACAAAACTCCCACATAAACAATTGACAATAATACAGATGATATTAGGAAAATCCGTTGTGTATCTTGCTTTACAAATAAATCAATTAAAAAATTAGTATTCCCTTTAATAACTAGACCTAATAAAATCGTAGTTAATATTCCAAATATTATAGCTGGTAATAACATAAAAGGTAATTCTAAAAACCAGTTAACAAATTGTTCGAAATTGTATATCTCAGTATTCATCTCTTCCCCCCCAGTAAATGCAGATATTTTTACTCAATTTAGGGAACCAAATTATTAGATTTAAAAGTAATATCTTCTATCAAATCTATACTCACTACAATTAATTCAATAAACCAAAATCAGAAACCTGTTATGTTTATTTAAAATATTTGCTAATATAAAAAAGTGACAGTCAATTTTTAAACTGTCACACCATACATGATTTATCTATATATTTTAATACTATACTTAAAGTTAAAAGATAAATCAACATATAAAAAGCCCGGCGAAGACCTACTCTCCCAGGAGCTCACGCTCCCAGTACCATAGGCGCTGGAGGACTTAACTACTGTGTTCGGCATGGGAACAGGTGTGGCCCCTCCGCAATTTTCACCGGGCTTACTTTAGACTTTAATCAAATTTAAAATTTTAATCTCAAGCTTAAGTAAATATTCCAGTTGTAAACCTAGAACTATTTATTTAAACTTAAGTTTGTTCTTTGAAGACTGCACATTGAGAATAGAGGGTCAAGGCCTCGACCTATTAGTACCGGTCAGCTAAAGGGATTGCTCCCCTTACACCCCCGGCCTATCGACCAGATCATCTATCTGGGGTCTTACCCTGGACGAGCGCCAGGCTGGAGACCTCATCTTGTGGAGGGCTTCGCGCTTAGATGCCTTCAGCGCTTATCCCGTCCGGACGTGGCTACCCAGCGGTGCCCTTGGCAGGACAACTGGTACACCAGGGGTCCGTCCGTCCCGGTCCTCTCGTACTAGGGACGGCTCCACTCAAGTCTCCTACGCCCGCGACAGATAGGGACCGAACTGTCTCACGACGTTCTGAACCCAGCTCACGTACCGCTTTAATGGGCGAACAGCCCAACCCTTGGGACCTACTTCAGCCCCAGGATGCGATGAGCCGACATCGAGGTGCCAAACCTCCCCGTCGATGTGGACTCTTGGGGGAGATAAGCCTGTTATCCCCGGGGTAGCTTTTATCCGTTGAGCGACGGCCCTTCCACACGGAACCGCCGGATCACTAAGCCCTACTTTCGTACCTGCTCGAGATGTCTCTCTCGCAGTCAAGCTCCCTTGTGCCTTTGCACTCTGCGCGCGATTTCCAACCGCGCTGAGGGAACCTTTGGGCGCCTCCGTTACTCTTTGGGAGGCGACCGCCCCAGTCAAACTGCCCACCTGACACTGTCCCGGAACCGGATTACGGTTCGCGGTTAGAATTTCAGTACTGGAAGGGTGGTATCCCACGGATGGCTCCACCGAGGCTTGCGCCCCGGCTTCTACGCCTCCCACCTATCCTGTACATCCAATACCAAAACCCAATGTCAGGCTGCAGTAAAGCTCCACGGGGTCTTTCCGTCTAGTCGCGGGTAACCTGCATCTTCACAGGTATTTCAATTTCACCGGGTCCCTTGTTGAGACAGCGCCCGAGTCGTTGCGTCTTTCGTGCGGGTCGGAACTTACCCGACAAGGAATTTCGCTACCTTAGGACCGTTATAGTTACGGCCGCCGTTTACTGGGGCTTAGGTTTGAAGCTTCGCCTTACGGCTAACTCCTCCCCTTAACCTTCCAGCACCGGGCAGACGTCAGCCCCTATACTTCGTCTTACGACTTAGCAGAGACCTGTGTTTTTGGTAAACAGTCGCTCGGGCCTCTTCACTGCGACCCCCTCGGGCTCATGTATAAACAATCACCCTAGCGGGGCACCCCTTCTCCCGAAGTTACGGGGCCTTTTTGCCGAGTTCCTTAACAAGGGTTCTCCCGGTCGCCTTGGGTTTCTCACCCTGCCCACCTGTGTCGGTTTACGGTACGGGCACCCAAGAACCTCGCTAGAGGCTTTTCCCGGCAGTGGGGGATCGGTGAGTTCGCTACTTCTAGTTTCACTCCCCATCGCGCCTCAGATCGTTACAGGGACGGATTTGCCTATCCCTGCTACCTCGGTCGCTTGGACGCGGATAACCAACACCGCGCTCAACCTACCCTACTGCGTCACCCCATCACTCAAACGGTTCTTAGGTGGTACTGGAATTTCCACCAGTTTCCCATCGCCTACGCCTTTCGGCCTCGGCTTAGGTCCCGACTTACCCTGAGCGGACAAGCCTTCCTCAGGAAACCTTGGGCTTTCGGCGGACA